>NZ_CAUGRZ010000010.1:0-105836 GCF_959602185.1 uncultured Olsenella sp. | reverse complement strand
CCACGGGCATCGCCGGGCTCTCCGTCGTGGCGGACTCGCTGAGCGCCATCAAGTATGCCAAGGTGCGCGTGCTGCGCGACCAGACGGGCCTCGTCACCGACTACGAGGTGGAGGGGGACTTCCCCAAGTACGGAAACGACGACGACCGCGTTGACCAGATCGCCCACGACGTGGTCGAGGTGTTCATGAAGTACGTGCGCGAGACCGACACCTACCGCAGGGCCGTCCCCACGACCTCGATCCTCACCATCACCTCCAACGTGGTCTACGGCAGCGCGACGGGCAACACCCCGGACGGACGCAGGGCCGGGCAGCCCTTCGCGCCCGGCGCGAACCCCATGCACCGGAGGGACACCCACGGTGCGGTCGCCTCGCTGGCGTCCGTGGCGAAGCTCCCCTTCCGGGACGCCCAAGACGGCATCTCCAACACCTTCTCCATCGTTCCCGACGCCCTGGGCAAGTGCGGCGGCGTGATGTTCTCGCCCGACGAGCTCGACCTGGGAGACGTGGACATCGCGGGAATCGACTTCTCCAAGGCCGACTTCTCGCTTGAGTCCCACGTCGACTGCGCCTGCGCCGCCGACGCCTCCGCCGGCGAGGGCCAGGCAGACCGTCCGTAGGGCGAGGCGGCGCCGCGAGCCCCAAGCCAACGCACACGACAGACCACGAAGAAAGGACTCCCATGAAGTGCTCGGACATCCCCGAGGAGCAGGTGGACAACCTGGTAGGGCTGCTCGACGGCTACGCGCAGGAGGGCGGTCACCACCTCAACGTGAACGTCTTCACCAAGGAGACCCTCCTCGACGCCCAGGCCCACCCCGAGAGGTACCCACAGCTCACCATCCGCGTCTCGGGCTACGCGGTGAAGTTCAACTCGCTCACCCGCGAACAGCAGGACGACGTGATCGGCCGCACCTTCCACGAGGCGCTCTAGGCCTTGGACGAGGTCGAGAGGACCCTGCTGCCCCAGGCCTCGGACCCGCTCGCCAGCCGCGGGCGGGTCCATTCCGTCGAGAGCATGGGGACGGTGGACGGACCGGGCTGCCGCATGGTCGTCTTCCTCCAGGGCTGCCCCCTGCGCTGCGCCTACTGCCACAACCCCGACAGCTGGGACTACGCGGGCGGGAGCGAGGTCAGCGCGGGCGAGCTCCTCGAGCGCTTCGAGAGGAACCGCCCCTTCTACCGGAGGGGCGGCATGACCGTGAGCGGAGGGGAGCCCCTGGCCCAGCCCCGCTTCGTGGCGGACCTCTTCCGTGCGGCGCACCGGAGCCCCCGTGGCCGCATCCACTGCTGCCTCGACACGTCGGGGGCGACCTTCGACCCCAAGCGTCCCGAGCCCTTCTCGCCCGTGCTCGCCGAGTGCGACCTCGTGCTCCTGGACATCAAGCACAGCGACCCCGCAGGGCATCGCAGGCTCTGCGGCTCGGGGCCCGAGGCGCCCCTCGCGCTCGCCGACGAGCTGGCGCGCAGGCGCATCCCCACGGTGGTGCGGCACGTCGTGGTGCCTGGCATCACCGACGTGGAGGAGGAGCTCAGGGGCCTGGGCAGGCTCCTGGGGAACTGGGACAACGTCGTGGGCCTGGACCTCCTCCCCTACCACACCATGGGGAGGGATAAGTACGGGAGGCTCGGCCTTCCCTACCGCCTCGAGGGCGTGCCGGCAATGGACCCCACGCGTCTGCCCGAGCTCAGGGCGATCGTGATGGAGGCCCGCGCCGCGCGCAGGGCGGAGCGGGTGCGCTAGGTCCGTCGGAGCTCGCTGCGCCACGGAGCATGTGATCCATCGGCGTCCGCGGATCGCTGGGTCTGCCCTTTGCTCGGCGTGCCTGGCCCTCCCCCAAAAAGAAGGGCAGTACAGGACGAATCGCAGCCCCACCGTGCGCGAGGAGCGCCGGCTCCGCCCCGACTGGCACCCCCCCGTCGCGCGAGAGGAACGCAACCCCAGTGCCGCCAGCAGCCCCGCGGCGCCCGATTAGAGCCAGAAGCCGACCCCCACGAGGAGGAACATGACGAGTATCTGGGAGACGAGCACGACGACGGATGACATGCAGACCACAGCCTAGCCACGGGGAAGCAGGACCTCGCAAGGCTAGCACTTGGACGGGGGCGAGGGACGTCGCGCCCTCCCGCCTAGCGCCTGGACTCCCGCATGATCTGCCGCACCAGCCAGAGCCCCAGCACCAGGGCGACCACGTAGCCCACGAAGCCGATGACCGGTATGCCAAAGATGACGGGCTGGATGCGCGCGTAGTACACCACCGAGGACCCTATGAAGAGGCCCGCGATGATGATGCCCATGGTCAGGCGGTCAGCGGCGTGGGCCATGTCGCTGATGGGGTTCTCGGTGCCGGGGAGGTCGAGGTTCATGCGCAGCTGGCCGCGGGTGAGCATCTCCATGGCCGTGTCGGCCTGGGACGCGGCCCTGAGCAGGCCGTGCGAGGCCGAGGCGGACTCCCGGAGATACGAGCGCAGCTCGCCCTTGGCGAGGTCGAGTGGCCTGGTGTGGGCCTTGATGTGGGCCCGCACGATGTCGACCATGCTGGCGTCCGGCAGGAAGCCGTCCACCGTCCCCTCGAGGGTGACGAGGGAGCGCGCGAGCATGGTGACCGTGCCGGGGAGCTCGATGCCGTTCCTGCGCGCCATGCTTATGAGCGAGTTGAGGAAGGCCCCGATGTCCAGCTCCGCGAGGTCCGCCTCGCCGAAGTCCGCGATGATCGAGTCGAGGTCGGCGAGCAGGCTCGCGTGGTCGACGTCCCTCAGGTCCGACACCGAGAAGCGCAGGAGCCCCGCCTTGAGGCCCGCGCTGTCGCGGGCGGCGACGGCAGAGACCATGTCTGCTATGGCGGAGCGGTCGTGGGACGAGAGCCTTCCCATGATGCCCAGGTCGAGGTAGACGATCTTCCCGTCGCGCACCACGAGGTTGCCAGGATGCGGGTCCGCATGGAAGAAGCCGTCGTCGATCATCTGCTGGGTGTAGTTGTCGACCAGCTTGGTGCCTATCTCCTCCAGGTCATAGCCCTGGGCGAGAAGCGCCTCGCGGTCGTCGAAGGGGATGCCCTCGATGTAGTCCATCACCACGACGTGCTCGGTGCAGAGCCTGGGGAAGGGCCGCGGGCAGTCCACGAAGCGGCAGCTCGCGTTGTTCCGGCGGAACTCCTCGAGGCTGTGGGCCTCCACCAGGAAGTCCGTCTCCTCGCGGAAGGACTGCCAGAGCTCGTCCACCACGGATTGCAGGTCGAGGAACTGGTCGTCGCCCATGAGGCCCTGCGCGCGGCGCGCGAGCGAGCGCATGATCGAGATGTCCTGCGCCATGATCTCCTGGACGTGGGGCCGCTGCAGCTTGATGGCCACCGTCTCCCCGCTGACCAGCCGCGCCTTGTGGACCTGCGCCACGGAGGCGGAACCCAGCGGCACGTCGTCTATGGCGTCGAAGATCTCCTCGATGGGGGTCTCGTACTCCGCGCGCAGCGTCTGGAGCACGAGCTCGCGGTCCATGGGCTCCACGTCGGTCCTGAGGCGCGTCAGCTCCTGGCAGAAGCTCTCGGGGAGTATCTCCGACCTCATGGAGAGGATCTGCCCCGCCTTCACGAAGGTGGGGCCCAGCTCCTCGAGGAGCTGCCGGAAGCTGACCGGCGTGAGGCCGTGGAGGATGTCGTAGTGGCTCGCGATGGCCAGAATCTCGCGCAGGCGGGCGGCCTTGCTCAGGCGGGAGATGCGGTACCTCCGGGCGTCGCCGGGAAATCCCCCCAGAAGGCCGATGGTGTCGTCGCGCACGGGAGCCCAGGGTCCCTTTTCGGAGGACCCCCAGCCGTCAAGGGGGCCACGGCCTCCCGTGGCCCCCTTGACCTGCGTGCCTTGGTCCCTCTCGCCCTGAGCCATGGGGGCCTTCCTACTCGGCGTCCTGCGGCTCCCCGCCGGCCTCGGCATCATCCTCGGCGTCGTCCTCGACGACCTCCTCGGACTCGACCTCGACCTCGACGCGCTGGGCGTCGATGTCGTCCGCGACCTCCTGGGCATGCGCCAGCCATGACGCGCGCTCCTCGGGGCTCATGGACCGCAGCTTCGCCCTGAGCAGGGCGTCGGATGTGTCGTTCGACGCCTGGCTCACCTTGTGCTTGAGCTCCTCGTTCAGGGCCTTGCCCTGCTCGACGGTGAGCTCGCCCTTCTTGACCAGGTCCTCGATCATGCCCTGGGACTTCTCGGCCCCCAGGGCGACGGCGCCGACGCCGGCCAGAAACGCCTTGCGAACGACCTCGCCAAAATCGTCGATCCCTGCCATTGCGAACCCCTTTCGGCCGCGGGGCGCCCGTGCGCCCCTCCAACATGCCGCCCTTGTACCCAAGACGTCGACGGGCAAGACGCGTCCCGTCGACGGACGGTCTATCCCAAGAGCAGGCCACACAGCTCCGCCACGCTCCGCGCCACGGCCACGGCACCCGCCCCCTCGAGCTCCTCGACGGTCCCGGTGCCGCCCAGCACCACGCCCACGCAGGGCACGCCGCAGGCGCTGGCGGCCTCCACGTCGTAGTGCCTGTCGCCCACCATGACGGCGTCGGCGGCGGCGAGCCCCATCCTGCCCAGGACGTCCCTCATCGTCTGCGCCTTCGAGATGCCGTGGTCGGCGTCCTTTCCCCCGATGGCGTCGAAGAGGTCGGAGATGCCGTTGTCCGCCACGGCCCTCCTGAGCAGGCGGGTCCTCTTGGACGAGACGATTCCCAGCCTCTTGCCCGCGGCGCGCAGCGACCCGAGGAGCTCGGGGATGCCCCCGAAGACGGGCCAGGCGGCAGGCCCCAGGGACTCGTATATCTCCCGATACCTGCGCGTCACCTCCTCGGCGTCCCCCTCCGAGAGGCCAAAGACCAGGCTGAATGCCTGGGGGAAGGGCGGGCCCACGAGCTCGCCCGCACGTTCGAGCTCACGCTCGGGGATGCCGAAGTCGCGCAGCACCCTGGTGGCCGTCCCCACGATGAGGGGCTTGGAGTCCGCGAGCGTCCCGTCGAAGTCGAAAAGGACACATCCGCGCTCGGCGAGGGTGGCCCCTCCCATGGCGGTCCCCACCGACCTGGCCTCTTGATCCTGCATGGGCGCGTTCCCTTCTCCTCGTGTTCGCCCGTCCATGATAGCGTCTGGGCCGCCCCAACCTGCCCCCTCGCGCCCGCCATCACGCAAGGTTACAAGCTGCCGTCGCCTTGGGCCGCGCGTGGCGCGACATCTGCCGGGCGCGCTACGATGGCTCTGAGTGCGCACGTTGGCGTCCAGGTCTGGAGGACAGATGGCACGCGTCTTCAACTTCTCTGCGGGTCCCGCGGCCCTTCCCGAGCCCGTTCTGCGCGAGTGCGCGGAAGAGATGCTCGACTACCGGGGGTCAGGCATGTCCGTCATGGAGATGAGCCACCGCTCGCCGCTCTACCAGTCCATCATCGACGACGCCGAGGCGACGCTCAGGCGCGTCATGGGCATCCCCGCCAACTACCACGTTCTCTTTCTCCAGGGCGGCGCGACCCTCCAGTTCGCGGGCGTCCCCCTCAACCTCATGCGCCACGGCAGGGCGGGCTACGTGGTGAGCGGCAACTGGTCCCAGAAGGCGTGCCAGGAGGCCCGGAGGTACGGCAGCGCCGAGGTGGTCGCCTCGAGCGAGGGCACCGGCTTCGACCGCGTGCCCGAGTTCCCCTCGGACCTCGACCAGGGCCTCGACTACCTCTACCTCTGCCAGAACGAGACCGTATTCGGCAACATGATGCGCGACTTCCCCGACGCAGGCTCCGTGCCGCTCGTGGCCGACGTCTCGAGCTGCTTCCTCTCGCTCCCCCTGGACGTGAGCCGCTTCGGCCTCGTCTACGCAGGCGCGCAGAAGAACGCCGGCCCCGCGGGCGTCACCGTGGTCATCGTGCGCGACGACCTCGTCCAGGACGGGCCCGCGCTCGGCGTCTGCCCCAGCTACATGGACTTTCGCCTCGAGGCGGAGAGGGGATCCATGCTCAACACGCCAAACTGCTGGGGCATCTACGTGTGCGGCAAGGTCTTCCGCTGGGTCGAGGAGCAGGGCGGGCTCGAGGCCATGGAGGCCCGCAACCTCGCCAAGGTCGGACCACTCTACGACTACCTCGACCACAGCGCGCTCTTCTCGTCCAGCGTCCTTCCCGGGCACCGCTCCATCGCGAACGTCTGCTTCAGGACGGGCGATGAGGCGCTGGACGGGGAGTTCGTGACGGGGGCGACCGAGAGGGGCATCGCGAACCTCAAGGGGCACCGCCTCGCCGGCGGCATGCGCGCGAGCTGCTACAACGCCGTCCCCCAGGAGGCCGTCGACGCGCTCCTCGCGTACATGTCCGACTTCGAGGCGAGGCACCTGCCGCGCACGCGGCCCATCTAGCCGGGACGTGCCCGGCACCTGCGGGGCGTCCCGCGCCCCCACCAAGGAGAAGGTCGCAGACCAAAGGAGAAGGCATGCGCTACGTGAAGGTGATGGACAACATAGCCAAGAGGATCACCCGTGACGGCGAGGCGGAGCTTGGCGAGGGATACCAGAAGACCGACGACATAAGCCAGGCGGACGCGATCCTGGTGCGGGCCAGCGACATCCACGGCATCGACTTCGGCCCCTCCGTGCGCTGCGTCGCGCGCTCGGGCGCCGGCGTGAACAACATCCCGCTCGAGGAGTGCGCCAAGCGCGGCATCGTGGTGTTCAACTCGCCCGGCGGCAACTCCAACGCCGTGAAGGAGCTCGTCGTGGGCATGATCCTGGTCAACTCCCGCGGCACCGCGGGCGGCATCGACTGGGTGCGCAGCAACGCCGGCGATCCGGACATCGTGAGGGCGAGCGAGCGCAGCAAGAAGGCCTTCGTGGGCCACGAGGCCATCGGGCGCAAGGCCGGCGTCGTGGGCCTGGGCGCCGTGGGCTCCAAGGTCGCCAACGCCCTCATCAACCTGGGTCTGGACGTCTACGGCTATGACCCCTACCTCTCCGTCGAGCACGCCTGGCAGCTCTCTCGCGAGGTCAAGCGGGTGGACAGCCTCGAGGAGCTCTGCCAGGGGGCCGACTACGTGACGCTGCACGTCCCCTCGAAGGAGGACACCGTCCATATGCTGGGAGAGGAGCAGGTCTCCCTCATGGCGGACGGCGCGATGCTCCTCAACTACGCCCGCGCGGACATCGTGGACGAGGACGGCGTGGCCAGGTCCCTCGAGTCGGGCAAGCTCGGCTGCTTCGTCTGCGACTTCGCGACCCCCAAGACCACCCGGATGCCCCGCACCCTCATCACGCCCCACATGGGGGCCTGCACCGACGAGGCAGAGGAGAACTGCGCCCGCATGGCCGTGGGCGAGATGAAGGCGTACCTCGAGGACGGCACCATCAGGAACTCCGTCAACTACCCCGACTGCGACATGGGCCCCTGCCAGGGCCAGGGGCGCTTCGCGGCGCTCCACGCCAACGTCCCCAACATGATCGGCCAGCTCACCGCCGCGCTCGCTGGCACGGGCACCAACATCCAGCGCATGAGCAACGCCTCGCAGGGCGCGCACGCGTACACGTTGGTGGACACCGACTCCCCCCTCGACCGCCAGACCTACGACCGCCTGCGCGCCATTCCCGGCGTGTACCGCATCAGGGTGATCAGGCCGGCCCAGGCCTAGCGGCCCACGCGGGCGCCACCTGACGAGCTGCAAGGAGGAATGCAGATGAGAGCCGAGCCCATGAGCTGCCTGCGGCCCACGCCGGAGCGCGCCGCCAGCTTCGCGAGCCTTCCCTACGACGTCTTCGACCGCAGGTCCGCCGCAGCGTACGTCGAGGCGCACCCCGACTCCTTCCTCGCCATCGACAGGCCCGAGACCGCCTTCCCGCCCGACCAGGACATGTACGCCCCCGAGGTCTACGCCAAGGCGGCCGAGCTCCTCAGGGCGCGCGCGCAGGACGGCACGCTCCTGCGCGACGCGACCCCCTGCTACTACGTCTGGCGCCTGGAGCAGGGCGGGCACGCGCAGACCGGCATAGCCTGCGCGTGCGCCGTGGACGAGTACCTCGATGGGACCATCCGCCGGCACGAGGGCACGACCGCCGCCAAGGAGGCGGACCGCATCGAGCACATCCGCGCGACGGGCGCCCAGACGGGGCCGATCTTCCTCTGCTATCGCGACAACTACGCCATCGACGTCCTCGTCCGCGCCGCCACGCAGGCGAGCCCCCTCTACGACTTCACGGACGGAGAGGGCGTCCGCCAGACCATGTGGCGCATCGCGCGGCCCGCTGCCGTGGAGGCCCTGCGCTCCTGCTTCCAGACCGTGCCCTGCGCCTACATCGCCGACGGCCATCACCGCGCCGCCAGCGCCGTCCATCTGAGCCTCGAGCGCAGGCGCGCCGACGGGCGCCCCGAGGGTGCCTGCGCCAAGGGCGACGAGAGGCCCTACGACCTCTTCCTCTCGGTGCTCTTCCCCGCGAGCCAGCTCAGGGTGCTTCCCTACGACCGCGTCCTGTTCGACACCGCCGGACTCACGCCGGAGGACCTCCTCCGGGGCCTCGACCAGGCCGGCTTCGACCTCATGGGAGAGGGCCCCTCCTTCGCGGTCCCGGGCGCGCGGCACGAGTTCGGCCTCTTCGTGGGAGGCTCCTGGCACGGCCTCAGGCTCAGGGACCCCGAGACGCTCCCGGAGGGTGACCCCGTGGCGCGGCTCGACGCCGGCATACTCCAGGACCGCGTCCTGGGGCCGCTCCTGGGCATCGACGACCCGCGCACGAGCGAACGCATCCGCTTCGTCGGCGGGGTCGAGGGGACGGGCAGGCTCGAGGAGCTCGCCGGCGCGGGTGGGGCGGCCTTCTCGCTCTTCCCCACCTCGGTGGGCGAGCTCATGGCCGTGAGCGACGCGGGACGCCTCATGCCCCCCAAGTCGACCTGGTTCGAGCCCAAGCTCAGGAGCGGGCTCCTCATCCGCCGGATCTAGCCTCCGGCCAGAGCCGCCGCCCCGTATGCACCCTATGCAATCGCCCCAAAACGACCGAATCCGGGGAGGGGCGCGGGCTCTGCGTGTTAGATTGATTGAACATGTAGGGCACCAACGCAGCAGAACGGAAGCGGTCCCATGAGCAGCACTCCCCACCCCCGCAAGGGAACCACCCGCAGGGACGCGGACTCCCTCGCCCGCGGCAGCCAGGCCCACGCCCAGCAGCGTCATCATACGAGCCACGACGGCGAGCACCACCGGCAGCCCACGGCGACCTCCACCGGAGCGAGCCACTACATCCCCACCGCCACCTACGGGAGCGCCCACCGCAGCTCCCGGCCCCTTGCCGGCCCCAGGGACACGGCCGCCCCCGGCGGTCCCAACCTCACCCGCCGCAACGCCATCGCGCTCGCCGTCGTGGCCGCGCTGGGAGGAGGCGGCGTCTGGTTCGCCACCAGCAGGCCCGTCCAGGTCAAGGTGAACGGGCAGGGACTGAAGGTCACGAGGGGGGCTACCCTCGAGCAGGTGAGGGACGCCGCGTCCCTCTCGCCCAACGCCGGAAACCTCGTCTCGGTCTCGGGCAAGGTGCTCGAGCAGGGCAAGGGCTTCGCCCTCTCCGCCCGCGTGAACGGCGCGGACCTCGACCAGGACCAGATCGGCTCATACCGCGCCAAGGCGGGCGACGACATCCAGATCGGCGACGGAGCCGACCGCAGCGAGGAGTACAGCGCCACGACCAGGGAGGTCCAGCCCAAGCTGCTCATGCAGGGCGGCTACGGCGCCGTTGCCTACGTGTCGCAGTGGGGCAGGCCCGGCAGGGTCGAGACCCGCACCGGCACCACCTCGGGAGAGACCGCAGACACCACCGTGGACGAGGTCCAGGACTGCGTCATCATGCTCCACAACGTGAAGCCCGACAACGACCAGAAGCTCGTCGCCCTCACCTTCGACGACGGTCCCAGCGAGTACACCCAGCGCTACCTGGACATCCTCAACCAATACGGCGCCAGGGCGACCTTCTTCAACCTGGGCAGCCAGGTGGCGGCGTACCCCGACCTGTCGAAGGCGGTCGTCGCCCAGGGGAGCCAGGTGGCGTCGCACTCCTACACCCACCCGGAGCTCCCGACCCTGGACGAGGCGACGCTCCGGGACGAGCTCAAGAGGACCTTCGACGCCATCCGGGATACCGACGGCGTGGGCACCACCGTGATTCGCCCGCCCTACGGCGCCTTCAAGGAGTCCACCTGGCTCAAGTCCGGCGGACTGCTCTCGTGCTCGGTCATCTGGAACCAGGACTCCGAGGACTGGCGCAGGCCCGGCGCGGACAAGATCGCGGCAAACGCCCTGAACGGCATCGCGCCGGGCTCGATCATCCTCATGCACGACGGCGGCGGCAACCGCGACCAGGACGTCGAGGCGCTCCCCACCATCATCAGCAGCCTTCAGGGGCAGGGCTACACCCTCGTCACCATCAACGAGCTCCTGGCCTCCGACAGCTCCATCCCCGACGACATCAAGTCCGGCAACGCCACCCTCCCCGAGGGCTGCGTCTGGCCGACCGAGCTGGGAGACGCCTAGGCCTGGCACCCCTGCCAGCCCCTGACGTGACCTTGTTGCGAATTGCCGAGCTGGTCCCCTTCCCTGGGTATAAACCGGGGGAGGGGACCCGTCGTTTGGAGAACCATGCAGGGACGTCACCACAACATGTCCGCCCGAGGGCTGCTCCTGGCCATCCCCGCCAGCGCGCTCGCAGGCTGCCTCGCCTACGCGGGACATCAGGCGCTTGCCATGCAGAGCCTCGCCTGGGGTCTGGTCGCGACCAGCGCCGCGGCGGCGGGGCTGGGGCTCGGCCTCTTCGCCTACGCGGCACGAAGGCACGAGCCGCCTGCCACGTCCCCACGGACGGGCGGGCTCGGGACGGGCGAGCAGGCGGAGGGCGGGGACCCCGTCATGACCGCAGTCGTCAGCGCTCCCGAGGTCGGCGGCGAGGTCGCGATCGAGGCCGCGGCTCCCGCCTGGGAGCAGGCGATGGCCCGAAGCGACGCCGCGAAAGCCCCGGAGGAGGGTCGTTCGGGCGACGCGCGCGGCGGGGAGCCTGGCAGCGGAGACGCCCTGCGCTCCGAGCTCGACTACCCCTCGCTCGCGCGGGCCCTCGCGTCCACGACCGACCCCCTCGGCCTCCTCAAGGCCCTGGTGGGCGACATACGCACGCGCCAGGCACGAGTCGAGGGGAGGGGCGACGAGACGCCCCTCCCCGACGGAGGCGACCCCGAGGCCCCCGGCGCCCTCGACCCCCTCGCCTTCCGCACGACACGCGTGCGGGAGGACGGGCAGGTCGTGGCACGTCCCTCGGGCCTCGAGCTCTACCTGGCACGCAGGCTCGAGGAGGCGGGGCTCTTCTCCAAGGACATCCGCCTCCCACAGGTGGACGTCGCGGTGCTCTCGTCCACCCAGGGCATCTACCTGCGCATCCTAGAGCCGGAGCTTCCCTATCTGGCAAAGCTCCGCGTGCTTGCCATCGAGGCGGCGCTCAACTCAGTCCGCTATGCGGCCAGCTACTTCGACGAGCCGGGCAGCGTGAGCGTCGAGGACTGCTACAAGCTCGACCGCGAGCTGGCGAGCTCCATCTGCGCCCAGATGCCGCCCCTCGACCAGCCCGTGCCCCTCCAGGAGGGCGAGCTCCCCGACGGCGAGTGGACGGTGCGCAGGGCCATCTCCTCGGCGATCGAGAACCTCCAGCTCCCCTACCGGCTCGAGGCGGACTTCCGCTGCAACGTCTCCGACGGCAACGTCGCCATCCAGGTCGAGCTCACGCCGGAGTCGGTGTTCCCCTCGTCCATGTTCGTGAGCGGGCTCGGCGTCGTCCCCAGCACCCGCCAGATGCGCCGTCAGGCGGCCTCTGACTATGCCAGGCGCCTTGCCATCCTCCTCGCCGCGGCGGCCTTCCGGAGCTCGTCCAAGGTCCTCCACGTCTGGTTCGCCGGCGTGGTCAACGGCGCGAGCACGCATCGCTGCTACATCTCGGTCGACTTCGACCGCTGGCGCTTCGCGCGGCTCGACCTCGAGCGCCTGGACGACCTCGAGCGCAGCTTCCGTCCCTTCGTCCCCGTCATGCGCGTGGAGGACGGCGTCCTCCGTCCCGTGCGGCAGGGGTTCAGCCTCGCCGAGGGGCGCTTCTGCCCTCCCATGCGACACCTCCCGCCTTCGCTCAGCACCCGCAGGCTCAGCAAGCCCGTGGCCCGCGCCTTGGGCTGCGAGCGCGTCTACGGGCTCTCCATCGAGGAGGGGGACAAGCGCAACGTCCTGGCCTTCGACATCATGAGGAGGCTGGTCCCCGCCTCCCAGGACGGCTCGGTCGAGAAGAACGTCAAGACCATCCTCGAGCTGGCAGGCGACGACCCCGACCCGTTGGTGAGGTCCGCGGCGGAGCGCTGTGTCACCAAGCTGGTGGACGGCTCGCTCGAGGAGGACGCCATCAGCGTGGGCGACGAGTTCCTGAACGGGGACGCGCTCACCAGGGCGTCGGCCAAGGGCCAGGAGCTCATGGCGGAGGGCCGCTTCGACGAGGCGCGGGCCCTCTGCGAGGCGGCGTTGGCCCCCGTCGACGCGGCCGGCAGCTACGAGGACGCGGACAGGGTCGTCTGGCGCTACTTCGCCAACTTCGTCGACCGCACGCTCTACAACCGGCTCTACGGCAGGGACGGCGTCTCGCTCATGCTCGTGCCCGACGCCTACTTCGAGTGCCACGCGCTCCTCGCGGGCTGCCACATCGCCGCGGGCAGGGGCGAGGACGCGCTGCGCGAGGCGAGACGGATGGTGGAGCTCGCCCCCCTGGACCGCTCCGCCCAGCTCGCCCTGGCACGCGCGACCCTCGAGGCCCAGGGGCCCGAGGCGGCCGAGAGGGTCCTCAAGGAGGGGCTCGCGCTCGCGCACGACCCGGAGGGCATCGCGGGGTCGTACCTCTCGCTTGCCTGGCTGCTGGGCCAGAGGGGGGAGCACGCCCTCGCCGGGGCCTGCGTGAGGCACCTGCTAAGGCTCCTCCCCCGCCTCGACCTCTCGAGGCTCGCCCAGGCGCAGGGCATGGGGCTTCAGAGCCTGGCGCTCGTCGGCCTGGGGGGACAGTTCCAGGCGGGCGACCCCGAGGCGCTCCTCGAGGAGAACGACATCCCCCTCGCGCCCACCCCAGAGATGAGCAAGGCGTTCCAGGACTGCGCCCGCGCGTCCGTGGACGCGGAGGTCTTCCCCGTGGCGCGTAGCTTCGTGAGCATCCTCAACCGCTTCGACCCGAGCGACGTGCTGACGGGCATCCTGCGCTCCCTGGAGGACGCTCCCGACGCATAGCCGAGTCCCTTCCCCGAGCGTATCCGTCGACGCAAGCCCCCGCCCATCCCAAGGGGTGGGCGGGGGCTTCGAGGCCATGCCAAGGGGCCTGCTGCTCGTTGGGCTCCGAAGTGGAGAGCCTAGCGGACGGGGCGCGCCTCCTTGAAGCCATGCTGGCAATAGTGGCGGTAGTACTGGGAGAGGTCGTTGCCAAAGGCCCGGTCGAGGTCGGGATTGGCGGCACGGTAGGCCCTCACGTCGAAGTTGCGGCTCGACCTTTTCCCCTCCCTCATGCCGAACTCCGCGAAGTGGGCGAGCGCCGCCTCGGGGCTCCCGCCGAAGGCAGCCCTCAGGTCGGGGTTGGACGCCAGGTAGTACTCGCAGTCGAAGACCATGCCGTAGTCGAAGCCCTGGTACACGAACGGCGCGTTGGGCGAGCCGGCATGGGAGATGCCATCACGCAGCCAGTCATTCCTGTTCCTGACCCAGGTCGTCAGGTAGTCGACGTTCCCGGCCCAGCTGTCGAAGGGCCTCACCGTGTTATCGAAGTGCGTGATGCCGAAGACGGTCTCGTTCATCCGCTCTGAGGCGGCAAGCTCGCCGCGATAGAAGGCGATGGAGCGCAACTGCCCTTCCCCACCCCGGGCGGAGCCGCCACCCAGCAGGACCTTGTCGACCAGCGGGGAGAGCTGGCCCCCATAGACCTCCCCCATGCGCTTCCGCACGGCCGCGATCCTGGGCACCCAGGCCCCGTTGACCAGGCTGAAGCCCTCATAACGCGAGAACTCCGAGTCATAGTGGTCGGTGCGGGTGCCGCCGCAGGAGTCGAAGTCCCAGACGGGGGCCCAGACGAAGGTCTTGCTCCCGGCGTCGAGATAGCAGTAGGTCGACGTCCCAAATGCGTCGACGTTCTTGAGGAGCTCGTTCAGCAGGTAGGTCTTGGCGAGGGAGTCGAGGTCGAAGGAGTAGCCGTCACTCAGGTTGAAGCGCCCCTTGTCGGCGTTTGCCATGGCCTCGCGCATGGCGGCTGCCACGTGGAGCACCGCCTTCTCCGAGGCCACCTCGGGGTTCTTCAGCACGAAGTGGCCATGCTGGGTCGAGAACCAGCTCTTCTCGCCCTTGTGCCAGGCGTCGTCCAGCTCGAGCAGGTAGCCGCCGCTCAGGTCCTTGGGGTCGCGCACCCCCGGTACGCAGGAATACTCGAGGCCGCCTGCGCCCTTGCGTATGGCGGCAGGGAGGGAGTCGAGGTCAACGCCCTCGTTTGCCTTCTTGTAGTCGTCCTCGAGCTTGTGGATGTCCACGCGGCCGGACCCGACGTCGACCTTCTCGGTGAGGAGGTAGCTGCCGCGGTACTCGCCGTCGTAGTACAGGTCCACCGGGGCGCACTCCACGCCCAGCATGCCCAGCTCACGGGCAAGGTCGTAGGCTATGCTGCTGCGCATGAGCGTGGGGTCGGCGGCGTTTGCGAGGAGCACCCACTTCTTGGACTGGTTCTCCTTGTTGCCCGTCGCGAGCAGGTCCGCCTTCTTGCTGAGCGAGACCTGGTACGGCTTCTTGTTGCCGATGCCCCAGGTCGAGTTGCCCCTGCCCTTCACGGTCGAGAGCTTGCCCTTTGACGCGTCGTCCCTCTCGTATATCACGCCACCACGGGCGTCGACCGCGCTCACGACCACCTTCGCCTTGCGCTCGTGCCTGGGGTCGGCCTCGACGTAGGCACGGCCCCTCGCCTTCGCGTCCTCGCTCGACAGGTAGATGGTCTCAATCCTGGCGGAGCGCATGATCGTCAGACTCTGGGGGCTCAGCCTGGGCGCCATCCTGAGCGAGAGGGACAGGTCCCCCTGGCCGTTGGCGCTTCCCAGCCTCCTCAGCGCCGCGAGAGTGAGGGGGCCATCGACCCTCGACTCCCTCCCGCCCTGCTGGACGTAGGGATGCAGCAGGTCTCCCGCCCAGTCCGTGAAGCGCACGACGGTCTCGTCCGTCGCGTGCGAGGGAAGGAAGAGGTAGCTCCCGCCGTCCAACTGGGTGGAGCGGACCTCATGGCTGCCCCCCTCGCTGCCGACCGACGCCGCGGCGCAGGTGGCCGCCCCATACCAGGCGACCCCCTCGCCATTCCATCCCACGGAGGTCAGGTGGGAGTCCTCGTTCCTGGAAACCGTGAAGTTGTGCGCGCCCACCTTCGCGTTGGGGTTGTACTCGCGCAGGAGGGGAACGCCGCCCTTCCCTGCCGAATGCCAGCCCACGCCCTCGTAGCGCCAGCCCACGTGCACGAGCGTCCTGCGCTCCTCGTCGCTCAGGGTGTAGTGGTGGTCGCCGGCGTTGGGGTTGTAGAGCCTGAACACGTCGAGGCCCGTCCTGGGCGCGATCCAGCCGACGCCCTCGTAGCGCCAGCCCACGTGCACGAGGTTGTCGCGCTCCTTGGGCGAGGTGGTGTAGAAGTGCTCGCCGCTGTTTGGGTTGTAGAGGCGGTGCACGTCGTCGTAGGAAAGGGTCGACTCCTTCCCCTCGGCCAGAGCCTGCTTGGCGGAGGGCTGCGCGACGGGCGCGGTCGGCGCCTTCTTCGCCGACTTCGCCGTGGCCGTTGCCCGCGACGTCGCCTTGGCCTTGCCGGAGTTCGTGGCAGGGGCGGCGAGCTCACTCGCCATCAGGACGGGCTCCTTGGCCTCCATCGGCTCGGGGGCAGCGGAGGGCCGCGTCTCCACGACGCCCCCCTCGGGAGCTGTCGCCGCCTCGCCCTCGGCCACTTCGGGGGCAGTGCCTTCGGTTGCGTGGCCTTCCCCCTCGTCGGAGGCTGCGGGGGCTTCTTTCTCGTCGGAGGCTGCGGGGGCTTCCTCCTGGACGGGCGCCACGTGGACCACGGCATCCTCCGCCGTGCCCGGCGCACCCGCCCCATCCCATGCCTTCGCGTCCCCCTGGGGGGAAGCGACCGGCTCCTCAGGCCCGTCGGGCCGGCCAAGCTCGTCCGGAATCGTTGCGCCCCCTTCCTCGTCCGACGTCGTGGGGGCGAAAGCCGTGACCTCGCCGAGGCCTCCCGAGGCCGGTGACGTCGCCGGCTCGACGGCACACGCGAGGGACGTGGGCAGCAGCGCCGCCGCAAGGATCGCACCAGAGATGCAGGCAAGCCCCTGAGCACCCTTTAAGCGCATGTGAGGACCCTTTCGATCAAAAAATTTTCCACACCTCTCCTAGTATAGGCCGTGGCATGGAAATGACAGGAACCATTCAGCCAAACGGCGCGGCCGAAGCAGGACGATTCCCACCCCGGCCGCGCACGCGTGAGGCCACGTCTTGGCCGCGCCTCTAGAACTCGAGCTCCATGAGCCTGGCGATGCTCACGATGTAGATCTCGAGAGCGCGCTTGAACTGCGCCTCCTCGAAGCCCTCGTCGGCGCTGTGCTCGGCCCCGACCCAGTAGGGCATGGGGAAGTGCGGGTCGTTGGGACCAAAGGCGCCGCCGGCCTTGAAGTGGCGCGCGTAGGTCCCGCCTCCGATGGTGTAGGGCTGGTCGTTGCGACCCGTGTACTCGTTGTAGGTGCGCACCAGGGTCTGGATGCCCTCGGCGGCGGGGTCGGTGTAGAAGGGCACCATGTCGAGATCGACGGTCAGGCTGCAGTGGTGTGCCTCGCAGAGGGCGCCCACCTCAGCCGTGATCTTGTCGGAGGTGATGGACTTGGGATAGCGGGAGTCGATGGTCTGCTCGAAGACGCCGTCCTTGGTGCGGATGGTGCCACCGATGCAGGTGAGGGGGTCGAAGAGGTCGTCCGTCGCGGCGATGTTCAGGGTCGAGCCGTCCGTGGAGCCAAAGACGAGGCGCTCGAGCTCGAGGAACTCGCGCTCGCCCTCGCCGCAGAGCCCGTTCTGGAGCAGGTAGTCGACGATGAGGCCTATCGCGTTGATGGAGCCCTCGGGAGTCGAGGCGTGCGCGCCGATGCCGTGGGCCACGATTCGCGCGAGGCCCTCCCCCGCCTCCTCGACGTCGATGCGCTCCGCCGCGGGAAGGCTCGCCGCACTGGCGCGCACGACGGCCGCGGCCTCGCCGGCGACGGCGTTGCCCACCGTCCCGCCGTCGAAGTCCACGATCACGTCAGAGACCCTGCCCGAGCGGATGGTGGCGGAGTAGCCACCCTTCTCGCCGCAGATCAGCGGGAAGTCCGCGTCGGGCGTGAAGAGGAACTCGGGCTGCTCGAAGTTCTCGATGTACCACTCGACGTCGCGCATGTCGGTCTCCTCGTTGTTGCCGAGGATGCAGCGCAGGGTGTAGGGCAGCCTCCTGCCCGTGGCGGCCACCTTGTCGACGAAGTACTTGGCCGCATAGAGCGAGAGGATCGTGGGGCCCTTGTCGTCGAGGACGCCGCGACCGATGAGGAAGCCGTCCTTGCGGGTGACCTTGAAGGGGTCGTAGTGCCAGCCGGTCCCCTCGGGGACGATGTCGGTGTGGCCGATGGTCGCGATTTGCTTGGGCGAGTCCCCCTCGAGGTCCGCATAGCCGATCCGGCCCTCGCAGTCGTGGGCGTCAAGGCCCAGGCGAGAGGCGATCCGGAGCGCCTCGCTCAGCGCTTCGTAGGGTGCGGGACCATAGGGCATGCCGGGCCTCGCGTTGCCCATGTCCTCGACGGACCTGATGGCCACGAGGGACTCGATGTCCTTGACGACGTCCTCCCAGACGTCCTCGACGTACTGGTGGACCTCCTGCTTCAGCTCTTCGTCGCCCATCCTGTCTCCTTTCGCATAGAGACGCCTCGTTATTGCAAACGCTGCAAGGGTAGCATTGACGGCCGGCATGTCCTGGCGACCTCGCGCGCGGTACGGCAAGCGGGGGCCATTGCGCCCGTCGGCGCGACCCCTTGGCGAAGCTGCCGCTACAATGGGTCGCACGCCCACGCGGCAGGACGTCGCGCAAGAATCCGAGAGGAGCCCCATGGCACCGCAGGAACTCTGGCCTCCCCGCTTCTCCGTGGCGATATTCGACTTTGACGGGACCCTAAGCGACACGGCAGGCATCTGGCGACAGGTCGACGAGGTCTTCCTGAGCTCGCGCGGGCTTCCCTACGAGGAGGACTACCCCCAGGCCATGAACGCGCTGGGGTTTGCGGCGGGGGCAGCCTACACCATCCAGCGCTTCGGCCTGGAAGAGACGGTGGAGGACATCTGCGACGAGTGGAACCGCCTGGGCCGGGCGCTCTACGAGACGCAGGCGAGCCTGAGGCCCGGCGCCCTGCGCTACCTGCGGGAGCTGAGGTCCCGGGGGATTCCCCTGGGACTCGCCACGACCAACGACCCCGAGGTGCTCCTGAGCATGCAGAGGGTCGACCTCCGGTCCCTCTTCGACGTGCTGGTCACGAACCGCGAGGTCGAGGCGCCCAAGAGTGAGCCCGACATCTACCTCGCCTGCGCGGACGAGCTCGGCGGGGAGCCGCGGGAGACCATCGTCTTCGAGGACATCGTGCCCGGCACGCGCGCCGCGCGCGAGGCGGGCTTCCTCACCTGCGGGGTGCGCTGCGACGACCCGACCCAGGAGGTCGAGGCGCTCAGGGAGTCTGCGGAGCTCTGGCTGGACGACTGGCGCGACATCGAGCTGTAGGCGACCCGCACGCACACCCAGGCGCACGGGCGGGTCGCAATGAGGCAGGCTCGTCCGGGAATGCCGGCTTCGGCTAGTCGAGCTGCATGAGTCTCCAGATGGCAAGGACGTAGACCTTGAGCGCACGGCGCAGGCTCTCTTCGCTCACGCCCTCGTTGGCCCCGTGCTCGGGTCCCACCCAGTCGGGGACCTCCTCCTTGGGCTCGTGGGGACCGAAGGCGCAGGCCCTCTCGAAGAGGCGCGCGTAGGTGCCTCCCCCGATCACGAATGCCTCGCTCCTGCCGCCCGCGTAGTCGTCGTAGCTCCTGAGGAGGCACTGGACCTCGGGGCTCTGGGGGTCGATGTAGAAGGGCACCTTGTCCTGGTCGACGGCGAAGCTGGCGCCATGGGCTTCGGCGAGGGCACCCAGGCGCTCGCGGATGGCATCGCCGTCGATGCTCGTGGGATACCGGCTGTCCACGGTCTGGACGAGACGGCCACCCACCGTGCGCACGGTCCCGCCGATGGCGGTGAGGGGGCCGAACTTCTCGTCCGAGGTCTTGATGCCCAGCGCGGCGCCATCGTGCCCCGAGGCGCAGAGGGCGTGCTGGAGCTCGAGGAAGCCCCTCTCGCCCGCGCTGCAGATTCCGTTGTCGAGCAGGTAGTCCACGAGCAGACCGATGGCGTTGAGCGTCCCCTCGGGAAGCGACGCGTGCCCTCCCCTGCCCGTGGCGACGATGCGGACGAGGCCCGAGGGCTCCTCCCTGAGCTCGATGCCCTCGGCCGCCGGAAAGGCGGGGGCGTCGGCACGCACGAGCGCCTCGGCGCGACCGGGAATGGCGTTGGCGACGGTGCCGCCATCCATCCAGGCGATGCGGCTCTCCCCCTCGCCCCCAAAGGCCTCCGCGGAGGTGAAGTGGCCATGGAAGACGCCCTTCTCGCCGCAGATCAGGGGGAAGTCGGCATCCGGCGAGAAGCAGAAGTCGGGCCCGTCGTAGTGGGCGAGATACCACTTGAGGTCGCCCATCGTGGTCTCCTCTGCGTTGCCCACGATGCAGCGAAGGGTGCGAGGCAGCCTCTTGCCCGTGCGGTCGGCAAGGCGCTTGAAGAAGTGCGCGGCATAGAGCGAGAGGACCAGGGGGCCCTTGTCGTCGAGGACGCCACGGCCGATGAGGTAGCCATCCCTTCGGGTCACGTCGAAGGGGTCGACGGTCCAGCCCAGACCTTCGGGCACGACGTCGGTGTGCGCGATGGTGGCGATCTGTCGCCTCGAGTCGCCCGGCAAGTCCGCATAACCGATGTAGCCCTCGCGCTCGTGGGCCTCCAAGCCCAGGCGCTCGGCGATCTTGAGGCCCTGCACCAGGGCGTCGTGGCTGGCCGGTCCCCAGGGCATGCCTGGCGCGGCCGCCTCGAGGTCCTCGACGGAGCGAATCCTCACGAGCGAGCGGATGTCCTCGACGGCATCCTCCCAGACCTCGTCCACATATGCGTCGAGCCGTCCCTTGAGCTCCTCTTCGGTCATGCGTCCTCCAAAGTCGACGTTTGCTCAGCGACCTGAGTCTACCCTCTGGCAAGCGACGCGTGGCACGCCGCGCCAGTCGTCAGCCGCACAAGGGCCAAGGTCCAATTCTGGACAAGGAACGGGGACATGGCATTGCACGCCCTCCGTTGGCCGCGTGCGACGATACAACCCCGGCACGGGCTCGTCTAGACTGTTTGGGACCGTAGACTTCGAACGGAGAGCCCCACATGCCCAAGGCGTCCATAGCCATACCCTGCTACAACGCGGTGCGGCACATCGAGCAGACGGTGGCCTCCGCGCTGGCCCAGACCATGGGGGACTTCGAGCTCGTCCTGGTCAACGACGGCTCCACCGACGGCACCCTCGAGCTGCTCGAGCGCCTCGCCTCCACCGACCCGCGCATCCGCGTCATAGACCAGCCCAACGGCGGCGAGGGCGTGGCCCGCGACGCCGGTCGCGCCGCCTGCAGGGGAGAATGGCTCTACTTCCTCGACTCGGACGACCTCATGGAGCCCACCCTCCTCGAGGAGGCCATCGCCCGCGGGGAGGAGACCGGCGCAGACCTGGTCGTCTTCCGAACGCAGGAGCTCGACGACCAGACAGGCGAGCTCAGGTACTTCCACTGGTGCTTCGACGTCGACTGGATAGGCGCGGACGTGTTCGACCCGCACGAGCACCCCCAGCGCATACTCAACTCCTTCCAGAACTGGGTGCACAACAAGCTCTGGCGCGCGAGCTTCGTGCAAGGGCGCGGGCTCCGCTTCCAGCACGTCCACCGCACGGCCGACCTGCTCTTCACCTGCAGGGCCCTGACCGAGGCGCACCGGATAGCGCTCCTTGACCGCCCCCTCCACCGCTACCGGGTGAACAACCCCGGAAGCGCCCTCTTCACGAGCGACTCGTACCCCCTCGACTTCTACGACGCCTTCGTCGAACTCAGGGACCAGATTGACGGGGAGGGTACCTGGGAGCTGTACGGACAGTCCTTCGTGAACTGGGTCACGGAGGGCGTCGCGATGAACCTCCAGCGCGCACGCTCCCTCGAGGGCTTCTCCGCGATCTACCAGAAGATGCACGACGAGGGCTTGCGCGAGCTGCGCTTCAACCAGCTGGCACGCGAGGACGCCATCAACCCCGACCGCTGGGACCGCTGCGAGGCGATTCTCGAACTGCCCCTGGACGAGCTCCTCTTCCGCTACTTCGCCCTCGAGAAGGAGGAGGTCCGGCGCTCGCAGACCGACCTCTCGTTCGCCAGGCTGGGCCTTGATGCCCTGGCGGGCGAGCTGGAGTGCGTGACCGGGTCGGCCTCCTTCAAGATAGGCAGGGCGATCACCTCTCCCCTGCGAGTGTTCAGGGATGTCACGGGCGGGGCGGGGCGCTAGGCGCGCCCGGGCGGGGCGGCAACCTCGGGGCGGCACCCTATGCTTCGTCGTGCCTCAGCTGGAAGTAGTCGCTGAAGCTGTCCAGGTTGGGGTCGACGGCAGGGTCTCCCTTCGCGAAGAAGCCAGGGTGCTTCCGTACGACGAGGGCCTTCTCGCTTAGGTAGCGCTGACGCATGCCCACATCCACGGACTCGCGTCCGCGTGACGAGAACTCCCGGTGGCGCAGGCAGGCATACGGCGTGTACGCGACCACGTAGCCCGCCTCGCGCGCCCGCAGGCAGAAGTCGCCGTCGTTGAAGCCTACCGCCAGCTCCTCGTCGTAACCCCCCAGCTCGTCGAAGACCTCGCGCCTCACCGCCTGGCAGGCGCCCGTCACCATGGAGAAGTCGCCGGGCAGGCCGGCGGAGTAGCCGTATCCCAGCGCGTCGGCCGCCAGGTTCTGGTTGACGTGGGCGAAGTCGCAGTTGGCATTGGCCACCATGCCCGCATGCTGCACGAGGTCGTCCTCGTAGAGGAGCTTGGCCCCCACGACTCCCACCTCGGGCCTCCTGAGCTCCCCCACCAGCTCCGACATCCAGGAGGGGTCGATGACCTCCGTGTCGTTGTTGAGGAAGAGGAGCACGTCTCCCAGGGCGTGCGAGGCCCCCAGGTTGACGATGGCGGAGTAGTTGAACTCGCCCTCGTGGCGCGGCTGCCAGCTCACGACGCGCACGCGCGGGTCCTGCCGAAGGCTCTCGTAGAGGTCGAACGTCTCCTGGTCGCAACTCCCGTTCTCCACCACCACCAGCTCGAGGCGCGGGTAGTCTGTGCGGTCGAGCAGGCTCCTGGCACAGCGTCCCAGAAGCCCCGCGTGGTCGCGGTTGGGCACGATGACGCTCACCAGGGGCGGCTCCTCGCCCAGGTCGTAGCGGACGCGATAGGTGTAGGGCAGGGGCCCGTCGCCCACGCTCGCGACGAGACCGCGGCGGGCAAGGTGACGCTCGAGCGCGATCCTGCCTGCCACGTGGGCGTAGGGCTTCTGGTCGCCACCTCCCGCCGTGGAGCCCCCGTGCTCCCTCCAGTGGTAGAGCACCCGCGGGACCCGCACGACGTCTCGCGCGACCTCGAAGGCCTTGAGGGTGAGGTCGAAGTCCTGCGCGCCCGCCACGTCCGCGCCAGAGCGCTCCGTGAGGTCGAGGACCCTCCTGCTCACCATGAGGAGGTGCGTCACGTAGTTGTGGCCGTGCAACTTGGTCAGGCTGGGAGGAGACTTGAAGGCAGGCCCGTGCAGGTGCCCGTCCCTGAGCCTGTCCTCGTCGCAATAGAGGAGGTCGACCTCGGGGTTGCTGGCGACCTCCTGGGCATAGCACCAGAGGCAGTCTCCCTCCAGCACGTCGTCATGGTCCATGAAGCCGACGTAGTCGCCCGTTGCGGCAGCTATACCTGCATTCGTGTTCTCCGCGATCGAGCGGTTCTCCACCTCCACGACCTTTATGCGGGGGTCGTCGATCGCACCCAGGACCTGGTCGACGGAGTCGCAGGGCCCGCTGGCGTTGACCAGCACGAGCTCCCAGTTGGGATATGACTGCGCGAGGACCGAGCCCACGGCCTCGCTCAGGAAGCTGGCAGGCGTCCTGTACACGGGCATCACGAGCGAGACGAGCGGCGCGTCCGGGCCAAGGGAGTCCCTCCAGTCCCGGCGCTGGCGGCCAAGCTCTGCGTCGGTCGCGCGGTGGGCCTCGAACCAGCGCTCGTAGGCGGGATCGGCGTACGCCGCGCCCAGGCGCTCGTTCGTCCTGGCCCAGTGGGAGGTGGCGACGTTGGGGTGCATGCCCGCGAAGCAGCTCCTCTCCCCCACGCGGACGACCACGCAGAAGTGGTCGAGGTTGCGGGGAAGCTCCAGGGAGAAGCTCATGACGCGGCGGGAACCCACCGCATCCCTCACCAGCTGGTCCTCGAGCAGGTGCCATCTGGCATGCACCTGCCGAGAGGCGTCGGACGAGAGGACCTCGAGCTCGGGCCCGCTCGCACCCTCCTCGGGGAAGGTCGCGCCCAGCCGCCACACGGCGACGTCATCCCCCTTGGGCCAGACCTCCCTGACGCTGAGGGAGGCGGTCGCCCCCGAAGCCCTGCGCTCGATCCCGCGAATGGCCGACGCCACCTGGGGATGGCGCAGGGTGAGGAGACGGGACTGCAGCTTGGAGCCGCGAGCGGAGAACCTCAGGCGGCCCTTCTCCCCAGAGGGAGACTCGAGCGCAATGTCGCAGTCCGTGGAGAGGAGGGGGAGCACTACGACCCATACGCAGCCTGCGGCGGCATGGTGGCAGAGCGTCTCGCGCACGCCCGGTCCGACGGGAAGGCAACGAGAGGGGACCTCGTCACCAGCATGGGTGGATACCCTGGCCTCCAGCATCCCGGCCGGACGGTCGAGGAGGACGCAGGCGTAGCCCACGCCCAGACCCCTGCACATCGCAACACATCTCACGCTTCGCTCCCAGTCTGCCGTCGCCGCTCAAGAAGAAGTATATCCGCCCCAAGCGAGGTGTCCCCCTCCCGGCAGAGGTCGGAGGTCGGAGCTCGGGCGGGCAGAGGCCGGCGGCGTCCGACGCGTCTCTCGATGTAACGACTACGTCCGACGCGCCTCTCGGCGTAGCGACGGCGTCCGACGCGCCTCTCGGCGTGACGACGGCGTCCGACGCGTCTATCGACATGCCGACAACGTCAAACGCGTCCCCCGAAACGGCGAAAGCGTCCGACGCGTCTGAGGCCACCGCGTTTGCCCAGTTGGCGCGATTGTCTCAGACGCGTTCGACGCTTTGGGGCAAGAAACGCACGCGTTGGGCGCTTTGGGATGCAACTATCACGCATTCGACGTTTTGAGACGAGAGGCGCGCGCGTTCGACGTCACAGGTTTGCGAGAGTCGAACGCGTTCGACGTCGTGAGCGTCGCCTAGCCGACGGATGGACGGAATCACGACGCAAGAAAGCGCCCCAACCCGCCGTGATGGGCGAATTGGGGCACGAAAGCCTTATGCAAGCCTTCTACCTGCTGTTTTGCAGGGCACTTACATCTTGTGAACGTTGGAAGCCTGGAGCTTGCCGTTCTGGCCGGTGGTGATGTCAAACTCGACAGCCTGGCCCTCGTCCAGAGTCTTGAAGCCGTCCATCTGGATCTCGGAGTAGTGGACGAACAGGTCGTCGCCATCCTCGCGAGAGATGAAGCCATAGCCCTTGTCGGGGTTGAACCACTTAACAGTACCCTGTGCCATGTCGTGCCTTTCTTTCTTGCCCCGAGGGGCGAAGCGCTGCGCTGTCGCGCGATACATTGTGACACCTAGTCACAGGAGCTAGTGTACCCCATTGCCCTGAGGTTCTGGGCAACAATCGCGCCGGCTCAAGAAAATGGGGCATTCCCACGGAATGCCCCACAAATCAGACTCCACCGGAAAGCGGTCTTACCTGCCGTCGTACATCCTCGCGTAGTACTCCTGGTACGAGCCGCTGGTCACGTGGTCGACCCACTCGGGATTGTCCAGGTACCAGCGGATGGTCTTCACGATGCCCTCCTCGTAGGGGGTCTCGGGGTACCAGCCCAGCTCCTCGCGGATCTTGTCCGGCGCCATGCCGTAGCGACGGTCGTGCCCGGCGCGGTCGGTGACGTGGCGGATGAGCCCCTCGTTCACGGCTTCGTCGCCCGTGACCTTGGCGACCTCGGCAATGATCGTCTTCACGATGTAGATGTTGGCGCGCTCGTTGTGCCCGCCCACGTTGTAGACCTCGCCCAGGCGGCCTCCCGTGGCGACCATGTCGATGGCCTTGCAGTGGTCGTCCACGTAGAGCCAGTCGCGCACGTTGAGCCCATCACCATACACGGGAAGCTCCCTGTGGTTCAGCGCGTTGTGAATCATGAGGGGGATGAGCTTCTCGGGGAACTGGAAGGGCCCGTAGTTGTTGGAGCAGCGCGTGATGACCGCAGGGAAGCCGTAGGTGTCGTGATAGGCCTTGACGAAGAGGTCGGCAGAGGTCTTGGACGCGCTGTAGGGGCTGTGCGGGTTGAGCGGCGTGGTCTCGCGGAAGTAGTCGGTATGCTCGGGGTCGGCGGGGCTCCCGTCAGGGTTGATCTTCTCCGGGATGGCCAGGGTGCCGTACACCTCGTCGGTGCCCACCTGCAGGTAGCGGTGGTCGCCGAAGCCGCCCTTGCCGTCGTCCCAGGCGGCGCGGCAGCAGTTGAGCAGGTTCACGGTGCCCATCACGTTGGTGTCGGCGAAGATGCCGGGGTCCGCGATGGAGCGGTCCACGTGGCTCTCGGCGGCGAAGTTGATCACGTAGTCGGGCTGGTAAGTGGCGAAGGCGTCGCTCATGGCCTTCTCGTCGCGGATGTCCGCGTGCAGGAAGACGTGGCGGTCGTCGCCCTCGATGGAGGCGAGGTTCTCGAGGTTGCCCGCATAGGTGAGGGCGTCCACGTTGACGATGCGGACGTCGTCGTGCTTGCGCAGCATGTACAGCACGAAGTTCGATCCGATGAATCCGGCGCCGCCGGTGACGAGGTAGGTCTTCAAAGGGGTTCCTCCAAGCGTTGATCGGGAAGCTGGCCAACTTCGGGCGGTCTCTCTTCCCTAGATTCTACGGACGCAGGCCATCACGTGCAGAGACGAACACAAACGCCATGCTCGTCCCGCGTCCGCACCTCTCCAGGCCATCATGCGTCCTGCGATCGTGCGCCACTCCCATGGGCTTATCCGGCAAGTTCGTCGAAGTTCTGGCGATAGGAGCGCAGCGCCTCCCTCCACGGCCTCATCTGGTTGCCGATGGTCGCCTCCAGACGGGCGTTCCTGAGCGCCGAGAAGCGGGGACGGTCTGCGGAGGCGGGGTTGGCCCGCTTGTATTCCTCGCTCGTGCAGCGGACGACCCCGCAACCCTTGCCAAACTCCTCGAAGGTCGCCTGGGCGAAGTCGGCCCAGGAGCAGGTGCCCTCGTTGGTGCAGTGGTAGATGCCGTAATCCCCAGTCACCGCAAGCGAGAGAATCTCGTGCGCGAGGTCGTTCGCGCTGGTGGGGTTGCCCATCTGGTCGTCGACGACGGTCACCCGGTCGTGCGTCTCGGCGAGGCGCAGCATGGTCTTCACGAAGTTCTTCCCCACGTAGCCATAGAGCCAGGCCGTGCGGAGCACGAAGGTCCTGGGGTTGGCGGCGAGGGCAAGGCCCTCCCCCGCCAGCTTCGAGCGCCCATAGGCACTGATGGGCGCCGGGACGTCGGACTCGAGGCGCTCGCCCTCGACGTTGCCGGGAAACACGTAGTCCGTGGAGACCTGGACGAGCGTCGCCCCCTGTCGCGAGCAGGCGCGGGCGAGGTTCATGGGGCCCAGGGCGTTCGCCGCGAAGGCGGTCGGGAAGTTGGCCTCGCAGCCGTCGACGTTGGTCATCGCGGCGCAGTTGATGGCGAGGTCGTACGGCCCATGGACGTCAAACCAGGAGTCGACGGCCGCCGCGTCGGATATGTCCAGGTCCTCGATGTCTATGTAGTCGACGTCCGCGCCCGCGTAGGCCTCGGGAATGGGCCCAATCTCGGAATGGCCCTCTTTGATGAGGCGGCGCAGCTCGTTGCCCAGCTGGCCGTGGGAGCCGGTTACCAGAATCTTCATGGGCGTTCCTTCCCTCGCTAGCGGGCGATGCCGCGGGCAGAGCAGTAGTCGGAGAAGCTGGGATGCCTGGTGTCCTTCTCGGACAGGTTGACCTCGACACCCTCGACCAGGGGCCACTCGACCCCTATCGTCGGGTCGTCCCACATGAGGCCGCCCTCGTCGTTGGGATGGTAGACGTCGTCGCACTTGTAGCAGAATACCGCCGTCTCGCTCAGCACGTAGAAGCCGTGCGCGAAGCCGCGGGGGACGAAGAACTGGCGGTGGTTCTGGGCCGAGAGGACCACGCCCTCCCACTTGCCGAAGGTCGGGCTGCCCTCGCGCAGGTCGACGGCGACGTCGAAGACCTCCCCCTCCACGACGCGGACCAGCTTGCTCTGGGGGTGGTCGATCTGGAAGTGGAGGCCACGCAGCACGCCCTGGGTGGAGGAGCTCTGGTTGTCCTGGACGAAGTCGGCGTCGATCCCGCCCGCCACGAAGTCGGAGCGCTTGTAGGTCTCCATGAAGTAGCCGCGGGCGTCACCATAGGACTTGCAGTCGACGACGGTCACTCCCTCGATGGACGTGGGAGTGAAGGTGAAGTTTCCGGAGCTGACTGTCTCTTGCATGAGCACCTCTCAAGTATGGGACGGGATGGTTGCGCCCCAAGAGTGTAGGACAAGGCACCGCGTGCTGGCCAAACGGGCACGAAGGCACCAGAACGGCAGGACGAACGTCAGGGCCTCGACGTCACGAACTCGCTATACCTGCGGGCGATGAAGCAGTCCTCGTACTCCCCCAGCCCCGCGATGGGCTCGCCGAGATGTGCCCTCAGGTGGTTGGCGACGCAGTCGTACGCGGCCATGCAACTGAACTTCACGCCGCCCGAGAAGCGCGGGTTGCACTCGAGGAAGCGGTATGCCCCCTCCGCCTCCTCTATGAACTCGAAGTTGACGCAGCCCACCACGCCAAGCTCGTCCGCCAACCCCTGGCAGGCGGCAACGAGCGCGTCGTCGTGAAACATGCGCACCGACGTTCCCGCCCCGTTGGGCGTGCGCAGGAGCTCCCTTCGCGGGACGGCGACGACGGCCGATCCGCACTGGTCGCGGACGACGTCCACGGTGACGACCGGCCCCTCGACGAGGGGCTGCACGATGTAGCGCTCGGGGTCGGGAGGGCAGACCGCACGCCAGTCCTCCGGCCCCCTCACGCGCGTGAGACCCTGGCTGCTCCTGCCGTCGAGCGGCTTCACCACCACGGGATGCCCTGGATAGCGCCCGTCCAGGGGTGCGAGGGGGACGGTGGGGATGCCCCGCACGCCGGACTTCGACCCCTTGAGGAACTCCGCCATCGCACGCTTGTCGCGGCAGAGGGCGAGCGCGGACGCCGGGGAGATGAGCACCTTCGTGCCCAAGTCAGCCAGCAGGTCGCGATGGGCGTTGAAGAAGTCCACCTCGACGTCCGTCAGGGGGAGGAGGAGCCCCACCCCCTCGCTGGCGCAGACCTCCCGCACGAAGGCGGAGTACTTCGCCTCGGACGAGGCGAAGGGGGCCTGGCGGAAGGAGTCCACGAAGAGGCTCTGCGCCACCCACTCCCGTGGGTAGACGTCCACGCCCACCACCCTGACGCCCTGGTCGTGCAGCCCCTGGACCACTGCCTCGGCCGAGAAGGACCCTATTGCCGTGACGAGCGCGACCCTCTGCTCCATGGGTGCCCCTATTCGAAGAAGTCGAGCACGGCGCGGATGACCACGTCGCGGTCCGTGGCGGACATGCCAAAGTAGAGGGGAAGCCGCACCAGGCGCTCGCTCTCGCGCGTAGTGTGCAGGTCCTCGCCGTCGAAGCGACCGAAGCGCAGGCCAGCAGGCGAGCTGTGCAGGGGGATGTAGTGGAAGACGGCCATGACCCCACGCTTCTTGAGGTGGGCGATGAGCTCCTGGCGCTGCCCGAGGTCGCGGCACTTGAGATAGAACATGTGGGCGTTGTGGACGCAGCCCTCGGGGACGACGGGAAGCTCCACGAGCCCCCCCTCGGCCAGGGGCGCGAATGCGTCCCGGTAGGCATGCCAGGTGGCAAGGCGGTCGTCGTTGATCTGGTCCGCCGCCTGGAGCTGGCCCCACAGGTAGGCCGCGTTGAGGTCGCTCTGGAGGTAGGAGCTGCCGCGGTCCACCCAGGTGTACTTGTCCACCTGCCCGCGGAAGAAGCGCTGCCGGTTGGTGCCCTTCTCGCGTATGATCTCGGCCCTCTCGATGTAGGCGGGGTCGTTGATCACGATGGCGCCGCCCTCGCCCATGGAGTAGTTCTTGGTCTCGTGGAAGGAGTAGCAGCCAAAGGTGCCGATGGTCCCGAGCGCCCGCCCGTGGTAGCTGCTCATGACGCCCTGGGCGGCGTCCTCGACGACGAGGAGGCCATGCCTGCGGGCGATGTCCATGATGCGGTCCATCTCGCAGGAGACTCCGGCGTAGTGCACGGGCACGATCACGCGGGTGCGCTCGGTGATGGCGGACTCGACCCTCTCCTCGTCCATGTTCATGGTGTCGGGTCGGATGTCCACGAACACGAGGGTCGCGCCCACGGCCTGGAAGGCCGTGGCGGTGGACGAGAAAGTGAAGCTCGGCAGGATCACCTCGTCACCCGGCTCGAGGTCGCAGAGGACGGCAGCCATCTCGAGGGCGGAGGTCCCGCTGGTGGTGAGGAGGACCTTCTCCGCGCCGAAGCGCTCCTCCATCCACTTGTGGCACTTGAGCGAGAAGGGGCCGTCACCGCAGATCTTGTGGTTCCTCTCCGCCGCCTCCCTCACGTATTGCATCTCGGTTCCCACGTAGGGGGGTACGTTGAAGTCAATCATCCTGTGAACTCCTGGTGTCTTCGTGGACTGGGCGAGAGGGGACGCATCGTGGGGCCGGCAGCCTAGGCGGTGCCCTCCGGGACCTTCCGCCGGTTCCTGAGGAGGAGCTCCCTCCCCTGCCCGTCGGTCATGCTCGCGCTCTGGAAGAGCTCGTCGGTCCTGCGGTCGAGCTCCCCGCGGTCTGGGGAGCAGAGGTACACGCGGGCGGCATAGGGCTTGTCGCCCACCTGGTGCGAGATGATCTCCCCGGGCCGGTAGTAGACGATCGTCTCCTTGACGAGGGGGTCGGACTCGTCGGGGAGCCCACCCACGGAGGCGACGCGGCCGTCCCTTCCGTGGAAGTAGAGGCCCGCCGCGACGTCGGCCAGGTGGGGGTCATGCCCCTCGAGGCGGGACGAGACGGCGACGGGGTCATAGACGTTGTCGAGCAGGAGGTCCTCGACGCAGACGGCCCCGGCGCTCGCGTACTCGAGCAGCTCGTGCTCATAGCCGAAGATGCGTCCCGTGCACTCGCAGACCCTGACGCCCCTGCCGGGGGCCCAGAAGAACTGCATGCACAGGGGGCCATTGAGGAGCCCGACGTAGCCTGCCACCTTCTGGAGCATCTCCGTCGCCTCGCCCAGGACGTCGTCCGTGTGCGCGCTGGGGTAGACGATGCGGCTCACCCAGGGGACCGTCGCCTCGCCGTCGTCGCTCTTCTCCCGGTCGGCGACCTCGAGCACGACGGGGCGGCCGTCCACGACCCACGACATGAGGTTGAACTCGAGCCCGTCGTCATACTCCTCGACGAAGATGTAGGGAGCGTCCGAGTAGCCGGCCACCTCGTCGTAGGCGGCCTCCACCTCCCGCGCGTCCCCCAAGACCCTCACGCCATGCGACCCCCAGGCGTCGGCGGGCTTCGTCACGCAGGGGAAGCCCATGCCCTCGAGGTCCTCGCGGACGTGTCCCCTCCTCACCCTGGCGGTCTTGGGATAGGGAATCCCCAGCTCGTCAAACATCCCCTTCATGAGCGACTTGTCACGCAGGTATGCGAGGCGGTCGGGAGGGAGCGGGCAGCCCAGCCCAGCACGCTGTGCGATGTTCGCGCAGCACTCCGCGAGCAGGTCCGAGTACGAGCTCACGATGCCGTCGGCGCCGACCTCGGCGCAGAGGCGCGCCACGGCGTCCGCGTCGCGCGGGTCGACGTCGTACGACTCGTCGGCGATCAGCTTTGCGGGGGTGTTGGGATACCCGTCGCAGACGATCGTGTGCCAGCCGCGCTCCCGGGCCTTCCTCACCAGCGGGACGAACTCGTCCATCGACCCCAGCACGACCAGACGATGTCGGTCTTCTGACACTGCGCGCTCCCATCACCGCATGGACAGTCGGATGGAGAATATGATAGCAGTGATGAATCCGCGTCCCCCTTCCTCAGAGGAGCATCCCATTGAACTGGGCCGACTACGCCTTCGAGCTTCCCATCTCCGCCCTCTCGCTCCTCCTCGCGTCGCTCGCGCCGCGCCTCCTCGCGCGGGAGGGGGACGTGTCGGGAAGGCGCGACGCACGCGAGCTGGCTGTCCTCTGCTGCGGGCTCGCGCTGGGCGTCGCCCTGGTGTATGGCGCCATGCTCATGGGCGGCAGGCTCTTCGTGTACGGGGCGGGGGACGCGGGGACGGACACCATAGACCAGTACGTCCCCTTCTACCTCAACCTGATCGGCCGCGTGAGGGAGGGGTCGGCCCTCTCCTTCAACTTCGACTACGGCCTGGGAACGGGCGTCACCTCGTTCCAGTCCTGGCTCTTCGACCCCTTCAACCTCGTCCTAGTGCCCCTTGGCCTCGCGCTTGGGGAGGGAAGGCTCGCCCTCGTGCTGGTCGTGGTGCAGGCCCTCAGGATAGTCTGTGCCGGACTGCTCTTCGACCACCTCCTCGTGGGCTTCTGTGACAGCAGGCTGGCGCGCGTGCTGAGCTCGCTCCTCTATGCCTTCTCCGGCTACCTCGTCCTCTGGGGGCAGCACTACTGGCTGGGGTCGGCCTTCGTCGTCTTCACGGCGCTCGTCCTCGTGCTCGAGCTCCTCATGCAGAGGCGGACGTCGGTACGCCTCCTGCTCGTCTCCGCCGTCGTAGCAGTGGCAGTGGGCTGGAGCGCCTACACGGCGTTCATGTCGCTCGTCGCGGCAGCGCTCTATGTGCTCCTTCGCCTCCCCTTCCACGTCAAGTCTCCCGGGGTGGCGGCGTACCTCAAGGGGCTGGCGTGGGTCGCTGCGGCGGTCGCCTGCGGGCTGCTGCTCTCGGGCGCGCTCTTCCTGCCCTACGCCCTCTTCCTTTTCGACGAGACGGGCCGCGTCACGGGAGGCTCCCCCCTGCCCGCGCGCCTCGCGGCCGCCCTCGCGCCGGTGCCCGCGAACTGGCTGCCCTACGTCCTCAGCCGCTTCCTTGGAAGCGGGCTCGTCAACACGGGCGCCGTGGGCTTCACCCCCGACGTGGTCGACCTCGCGAGCACGAACTTCCAGCGTGGCTTCGCCTACGAGTTCCCGGCGCTGGGCTACTCCGCCGGCTGCCTCATGCTCCTCGGGCAGTTCTTCTCCTGGCTCCATGACGAGGGGAGCCGCAGGGAGCGCGTCCTCTGCACGCTCTCTGCGGTCCTCGTCGCCCTCTACCTCTTCGACCAGCTCCTTCCCACGCTGCTCAACGCGATGGCGTACGTGAACTACCGAAGCAGCTTCGTCCTCGCCCTCCCCGTCTGCCTCGCCATGTCCGTGGCGGTGGAGAGGCGTGTGCTTGCCGGGCGCACGTCACGCCCCCTCCTTCTCGCCTCCCTGGCCCTGACCGCTCTCGTCGTCGCCTGGTCGCTCGCGCACACCCTCAACGGCAGGCTCGTCTGCCTGCTCTTCGCCGCGGCGTCGGCGTGCGTCGCCGGAAGCCTGTGGGCGGTGGGGAGGTCCGGCTGGGACGGGGCGGGTCGTCTTGCCCAGACCGCGTTGGTCGCCGCCCTCCTCGCCTCCTCGGTGGGCGACGCCTTCTTCGTGACCAACCTGCGCGGCACGCTGGAGCCAGACGCCATGCCGAGCCTTGGCGCCAAGGACAAGGACACGCTCGACGCCTTGGACAAGCTAAGGGAGGAGGACCCGGGAGTCTGGAGGGTGGACAAGCTGTACGTGGACTGGACGCACTACAACGACTCGCTGGCGCAGTCGTACCCCTCCGCCACCACCTACAACAGCACCATAGACAGCGACCTCAGGGAGTTCCTCGACAGGCTGTGGCCCGAGGCCTACGGCCAGGGCAGCATAATGGAGTACGCCTACAGGCACGCGCCGGACGCCGACGGGGTGCCCGCCCTGCTCAACCTGCGCTACGTGCTCTCGAAGGAGCCGATGCGATCGAGCTGGGCGTCGCTGCGCGAGCGCATAGGCAGCGTCTACGTGTACGAGAACGCCCAGGCGAGCTCCCTGGGCAGCCTGCGCCAGGCGGTCGTGAGCGAGGGAGAGGCCAACGCGCTGCCCGATGCGGGCGAGAGGCGCGCCCTTTTGGAGAGGGCCGTGATCGTCCCGGACGAGGTGGCCTCCACGGAACAGGCAGGCAGGCTTCCCGGAGCCGACGAGGGCGACGGGGCAGCGGACTTCGGGGACTTCACGCGAGCCACGGACGGCTCGCTCGAGGCCAGCGCGTCTGCCAAGACGAATGCGGTCGCCTGCGTCGCCGTGCCCCACGCCGACGGATGGAAGGTGCTGGTCGACGGCAGCGAGGTCGAGAGCTTCAGGGCGAACTACGGCTTCGTCGGCTTCTTCCTGCCCGCAGGCGAGCATCACGTCCAGCTCGGCTTCATGCCCGCCGGCCTGGGCGTGGGCTGCCTGATGAGCCTCGCCGGACTGGCATCGTGCCTCGCGCTCTGCCTTGTGGGCAGGCGCAAGGTGGCGAGGTAGTCGACGCCACTCCCACGGACAGACGTGGTCCGTCCTCAATAAGGCGTGTAGACACAAGAAACGGGGCTGCCAGGATTCCTCCCGACAGCCCCGCCACGCCCTGCTTCTGACGAGCTAGTAGCTCACCACGCGCGTGCCCCGCGCGCAGTTGTCGTAGATCCACTTGGCATTCTGTATGAGCAGCCTGACACAACCATGCGAGATCTTGCGACCGACCTGGTTCTCCGCAGGCCCAAGGCTCGGGATGGTCGAGTGGAAGCCACAGTCGAGCACGAAGCCCGAGAAGTAGTACAGGTCGTCCTTCTCGTAGTAGTAGCGCCTCCACTCGCCGTTGCCGCTGGCGTTGTAGCTGGCGTTGTCGCCACCGAGGGTGTAGTACTCGCTCTTGGGGGTCCCGTTGCCGTTGTTGTACTTCGTGAGGCCGACCCCAGCCAGCCACTCGAACCTCGGAACCCAACGGCCGGCACTCCCCTGGAAGACGAAGGTCTTGCAGGCGTCAGAGTCCACGACGAGGATGTACTGGGTCGCACTGCCGTAGTTCGCTATGCGACGCCACGCCCGCAGTCCGGCGGCGGAGAGCCAGCCGCTCGTGAGCTTGCCGTCGTTGTCGCCGAAGTAGGCCTCGCCCTTGGGGTTGATGTAGTAGCCACGGACGACGTAGCCGGTGTCTTCCCTGCCGTAGTAGTCGGTCTTGCCGACCTTGAACTTCCCGACACGGGCATACAGGTGGCCGTCCTTGGCCTTTTCGAGGTAATAGCGCTGGGGCTGGCCATCGTAGCGCTTGCTTACGACCATGCCGGGCTTCTCGTAGTTCTCGGCAAGGGAGCCATTGACGTAGTCGGAGACGATCACGCCGTTGCTGGCGCGATACGCGCCACGGGTCACGTAACCCTGGGACGGATGGCCGAAGAACCAGAGCTGGGTCGTGGTCCCCTCGAGGGCAGCCTTGAAGAAGCCCGTCTTCGCGTAGGAGTAACCGTCTCCCGTGTCCTTTGCCAGGTAGTAGCGCTGGTTGCCTCCGTCGTATACCTTGGTGATGAGCCAGGAGGTCTGGGTGGTCAGCTTGCCTTCGTTGTTGGAGAGGAGGACCTTCGAGCCGACCTTGACCTTGCCGCGAGAGATCTTGCCGTCCGACTTTGCGTAGGCATAGTAGCCAGCACCCTCGCTCGGGGTGACGAAGCGCGAGCGGGCGATGTCGGCGTCGGCGCCGACCCAGTAGCGCTCCCTGCTCCCCCAGGCCGAGGAGACCGCCCAGAAGCCCTTGATTGCCCGCACGTCCTGGTTGGACGCGTTCCAAGCGATCTTCTCGTCGCGCCAGCCCACCTTCACGAGGTGGTCCTTCTCGACGGTGCTGGTTGTGAAGTTGTGCGCGCCGCTCCTCGCGTTGGGGTTGTACTGGCGCCAGACGCTCACGGAGTCCTTGTCGAGGTCGGAGTACCAGCCTATGCCCTCGCTCCTCCAGCCAAGCCTCACGAGCTGGTCTCGCTCGCCCTTGTTGGTGGTGTAGTGGTGGTCTCCCGCGTTGGGGTTGTAGAGGCGATATACGGGTGCCTTGGACGTCTCGGGGGCGACCCAGCCCACGCCCTCCCAACGCCAGCCGAGCTCGAAGAGGTGCCTGGCCTCCCCAAGCGCGGAGGTGTAGAAGTGCTCGCCGGAGTTGGGGTTGTACAGGCGGTACATGTTGGCGTACTTGACCGCCGGCTTCGATGCCTCCTCCTCCTCCTTCTTTTGCGCGGACTCCGCCGCCTTCTTGGGCGCGGGCTCCGTCTTCGCCTTGGCATCCGCCTCCTGGGCCTTCGCGGGCTGCTTCTCCACGGCAAGCTTGGAGAGCTTCAGCGGCGACCTCGCACCATCGGGGGAGCTGGCCGTCGCAATGCCCTTTGCAAGCTGGTCGCCCACGTCCGGCTTTGCGGCGCTCGCCTTGGCGTCGGAGGCGCTCGCATCCGCCGCGGTGGCTGGCGCGACGGCTTCCGCAGCCTTCTTATCGGCGGCTGCCCCATCCGTGGCGGGCTCGCCCGCCGTCTCCTTGGCCGTCTCGTCGCCCGCGGGGTTGGCGGAGGCGTCCACCGTCGCAGGGTCGCCCGCATTGGAGGCATCCTCTGACGAGGGGGAAGGCGTGGCAGCGCTGGCCTGCGCATCATCTGAGACGATCTGCTTGGGTTCGTCCCCCTTCCCCTCTTCCACGGGCGTCGGTGCATCTTCCGGCTTCGCCGCCGTCTCGCTGGCTCCCACTGCGGGAGCTGCCACAAACGAGTCTGCCTCCGATGCGCCTGTCACGGCCGCAGGGGCCTCGCCCACGACGGAGTCGGACGGCGCCGACTCTGTCGCCTGGGAGGTGGCGACGACCTCGGGGCCCTGTGCCGCCGCGACGGCGGGCTCCTCGGCCCGGGCGATCGCGGGAGTGAGCGCGAGGGTGGCGCCCAGAGCGACGGGGGCGATCAGCCCCAGCAGGCTGCGCCTGACTCCAAAGCAGGAATAGCTCATCTAAGACCTCTTTCGTCGAAGACGTAGACCGTCGTCCCCTGGCTGGTTCCGTGATAGGCGTTCTCGTCGCTCGGGGCGACGTTGCGGGCAGCGTTGTCGTAGACCCACTTGGCGTTCTCCCACAGGAGACCTATGCAGCCGTAGTTGTCGTAGCCCGTGCTCTTGTAGCCCGTCGAGTGGATGGTCTGCCCGTCGTCGTAGCCCTTGCCACCAACATACTGAAGATGACCCGTATCATCGGGCAAGAAGGACTCTATGTAGCAGCTCGCCCAGTCGTTGTAGCCCTTGCCGAAGTAGTCGTGATTCCAGTCGCATTTACGCTTGTGGCTGATGTGCCAGACGCCCTTGAAGGTGTGTCCGCCCATGTTGGAGTTCCAAGTCTTGATGACCTCCCAGCTCCCGTTCTTGCGCTCGAGCACCGTGACGCGGCAGAGATCGTAGTCGCAGGCGAGGAAGTACTCGGTGGGACTGCCTATCTGGTTCGCGAGGGACTTCATGCGGTTGAGATAGGCGCCGTGGTTGGACCACGTAACGTTGGCGACGTACTCGTCCCTCTTCTCCTCGAAGGGGACGTCCACGCGCTTCGCCACGTTGGCGTCCTTGCCAATGGTGACGGTCTGCAGGCTGCCCCAGGCGGGACTCTGGACGGAGAACGACTCGATGGGGGCCGCATCCCTGTTGGAGGCACGCCAGGCATAGCCCTCGCCGCTCTCGTCCCTCCAGCCCAGCCCAACCAGGTAGTCGTGCTCCTCGCGGGAGGTGGTGAAGTTGTGGGCGCCGCTCTTCGCGTTGGGGTTGTACTCCCTCAGCATGCCCTTCGAGTTCGAGGACTCCTCCGAGTACCAGCCCACCGGCTCGTTGTTCCAGCCGAGCTCGACGAGGTGGTCGCGCTCCTCCACGCTGGTGGTGTAGTGATGGTCGCCCGCATTGGGGTTGTACAGACGATACACGGGAGTGCCGGACGTGGCGGGCGCCACCCAGCCCACGCCCTCCCAGCGCCAGCCCACCTGGAGCAGGTGCTTCGCCTCGGGGAGCTGCACCGTGTAGAAGTGCTCCCCGGAGTTGGGGTTGTACATGCGGTACACGTTGTTGTACGAGGCGGCATGCGCCGGGGTGACCAGTACGGCAAGCGAGAGTGCCAACGAGGCCAGCACGGTCGCCGCCAGAATCGGGCTGCGTCGCTTCTTCATGGCGAAGTCCTTTCTCATTGCTGGCAAATAGACCCCCTGCCAGGATGATGCTATCGTCTCATTTTAGACTAAGGTGCCGTGGGATCGGGGACGGTACCAGAGAGTTCACACGAGCCCTCCTTGATGCCACGCCGCGCGCGAGCTCGTGCGCGACACCGGGGACGGGCAAGGCCTTGGGAGGCGCCCTTGCTCACCAGCGATGACCACAGCTTCGCCGTGCTCGCGTACGGCGAGAGCCCCTACCTCGCCGAGTGCGTGGAGTCCCTCCTGGCGCAGACCGTGCGCACGAGGGTCTTCGTGTCCACCTCCACGCCCAACGAGCACATACGCTCGGTGGCCCGGCGCTACGGGCTCGAGCTCCGCGCAAACGAGGCCGAGCCGGGCATCGCGAGCGACTGGAACTTCGCCGTAAGCCAGTCGCAGACCCCGCTCTTGACCCTCGCCCACCAGGACGACACCTACGAGCCCGGCTACGCCGAGCACATGCTCGGCGGCATGGCCGCGGTGGAGCGGCCGCTGATCTTCTTCACGAACTACGGCGAGCTGCGCGAGGGACGGAAGGTGGACGACAACCGCCTGCTCCGCGTGAAGCGCCGGCTCCTCTCCCCCATCGGGTGGTCGGGGTCCGCGGACGACCTGCGCACGAAGCGGAGGGTCCTCTCGCTTGGCTCGGCGATCTGCTGCCCCTCGGTGACCCTCAACCTCCCTCTGCTTCCCAACCCGCCCTTCCGGGCCGACATGAGGAGCAACCTGGACTGGGACGCGTGGGAGCGCTTCTCCCGCCTCGAGGGCAGCTTCGTCTACGACCGCGAGGTGCTCATGCACCACAGGATCCACGAGGGCTCGGAGACGAGCGCGCTCATACGGGACAACACGCGCACCGAGGAGGACCTCAGGATGCTCGAGAGGTTCTGGCCCACGCCCGTTGCGCGCGCCATCAACCTCGTCTACTCGCGCGCGCAGGCGAGCAACTCCAAGGCCTAGGCAGCGGCGGGCTAGAGGTTGATGCTGCGCCCCCTGAGCACCCTCGCGAGCAGCCCGGCATACCAGCGCGGCTGGGCGAGGACCAGCGAGAGGGGGCTCTTCTCCCGGAGCGCGTCACGGAGCACCTCGCCCATGCGCTCGACCCTCCTGGAGCCGTGGCTCCACTTGAAGCGCAGACGATAGCAGGTCAGGCGCGCCCAGGACTGGGCCTCCTCGTCCCCGTAGCGCAGGGCGTAGTCGAGGAGCGCCTTGCCGTAGAGGACCTCGTTCCTCGCGAAGGCCGCGTCCTTCTGCCTGGTGGCCGAGTAGCTCGAGCCGCCCTTCCTCACGTGGCGGTAGGCGCTCCAGCGCTCCTGGACGCAACGCACCTTGCCCATGGTGAGGAAGAGGAAGGCGTTGCGGCGGTCGCCGGGGTAGAAGTCGTACCCCTTGAGCTCGTTGAATCGGTCGCGAGCCGCGAAGTACTCCTCCCTGCGGCACATGAGGGTCCCGCTCTGTCCGGGGAGGCAGTAGTAGAAGTTCTCGCGGTAGCTGTACTCGTCGTCGACGCACTCGGGATAGCGCTCGCCGTTGGGTCGCGACAGCGCGTCCACGACGAGGCAGTTGGTGTACACGGCGGAGTGGTCGGGATGCCCCTCGAGGAAGCGCAGCTGCTCGGCGAGCTTGCCATCGTAGGTGAAGAAGTCGTCGCCCTCGAAGTCGACGAGGTAGCGGCCCCTCGCGCGCGCGTACAGGTCCTCGCCGTTTGCCACGGCCCCCATGTTGTGCTCGCGATAGAGGATGGTGAAGCAGTCGGGCAGCTCGGGCTCGAGCCTTCGCAGCACCTCCCTGCTGTCATCGGTGGAGCAGTCCTCCCCCACCAGCACCTCGAAGGGGAAGTCGACCTTCTGGGAGGCGATGCTGCGCAGGCATTCCTCGATGTAGCCGCCGTGGTTGTAGACCGATACCACGACGCTCAGCAGCGGGCTCTGCTCCATCTACCCCACCCTCACGGAGAGGACGACGTCGCAGATGCGGTCGACGTCCTCCAGGGCGAGGTCCGCATAGAGCGGGAGGGTGAGGACGCGGCTCGAGACTCTCTGGGCCACGGGCGTGAGCGACGAGTCGAAGCGCCCCGCGTAGCAGGCGTAGTCGCTGATGAGGGGGAAGAAGTACTTGCGCGTGTGCACGTCGCGTGCCATGAGGGCCTCGTACGCGTCGTCGCGCGTGGCCCCGAAGGCCTCGGGGTCGAAGAGGACGGGGAGGTAGGCGTAGTTGGGGGTGACGCCCGGCTGTCCCGCGCAGAGCGTCAGGCCGCCGATTTCAGAGAGGCGCTCGCGGTAGCGTCCCACGACGCGCGCGCGCTTCGCGATCTCCTCCCCGAGGTGGCGGAGGTTGCAGATGCCCATGGCGGCGCAGAACTCGTTCATCTTCGCGTTGCTGCCCACGTACTCCACGGACTCCGTGCCGGTGATGCCGAAGTTCTTCCACTGCTCGAGGAGGGGCTTGAGGCTCGGGTCACGGAAGCAGATGGCGCCGCCCTCGATGGTGTTGAACACCTTCGTAGCATGGAACGAGAACATCGAGGCGTCGCCGAACGACGCGGAAGAGACCCCGTCCCTGCTCACGCCCAGGGCGTGCGCGGCGTCGTAGATGACCTTGAGGCCATGGCGGTCCGCCACCTCCTGGATGGCGTCGACGTCGCAGAGGTTGCCGTAGACGTGGACCGGCAGGATGGCGCAGGTCTCGTCGTCGACGAGCCCCTCTAGCTTTGAGGCGTCGAGGGTGTAGTCGTCCGGCCTGATGTCGCAGAAGACGGGCGTGAGGCCCTTGCGCACCAGGGCATGGGTGGTGGAGGCGAAGCTGAACGGCGTCGTGATCACCTTGCCGTGCAGGTCCATGGCCTCGAGCACGCACTCCAGGGCCGAGTGGCCGTTCGTGAAGAGGGCCACGTTGGGCACGCCCAGGAAGGACTCGAGCTCAGCCTCGAGCTGCTGGTGCTTCTCGCCCATGTTGGTCAGCCAGTGCGACTCCCAGAGCGGCGCGATCTCGCGCACGTACTCGTCCAGCGGCGGCATCGACGAGCGCGTCACCAATATCGTCTTAGCAGACATGCGAATTCTCCAAACCTTGCGTGCACTTTGACGAACCCGGGCGCTGGCATGGCCGCGCCCATCAGCCGGCCCTTCCCATCCTAAGCTCTCGCAGCGTGTCAAGGAGATAGAAAAACTCCTCCACGCGGAAGAGGGCGGAGAGGCCGACGTACGCGACGAGCATGGCCACGCCCTGGAGGAGGATCGTGGGCAGGTCGCCGAGGCCCAGGAGAGAGACGGGCCAGGCGACGAGCGCGGCCGCGAGGGCGAGCAGGAAGGCGGGGCAGATGTCGCGCACCTGCTCGAGGTAGGCATAGCCGATGACCCGCTTGTTGGGCGAGGCGTTGATGAAGGTGCAGAGGAGGGCGACCACGATGTACCCGCTCACGATGGCGTGGAGGTCCCTGAGCACGAAGGTGGTGAAGGAGAGGACCGCGATGCCCACCAGCTTCTTGATGACCTCGAGCCTGAGGAAGAGGTCGCTCCTCCCCATGCCGTTGAGCACCTGCAGGTTGGTGGTGTGGATGGGGAGCATGGCGTACACGACGCAGTAGAGCTGGACGAAGGGGACGCTGGGGAGCCACGCCTCGCCCAGCACGATGCGCACGACCGGCGTCGCGGCGACGGCGAAGAGCGTCATGGCGGGGACAATGAGGTAGGTGGAGGTCTTGAGGGCCCTGCGGGCGAGGCGCTTGACCCGCGCGGCATCGTCCTGCACGTGGGCCACGGCCGAGAGCATGACGGGCTGGATGGCGCCGTCGAGCATCGCGCCCAGGGCGAAGGGGTACTTCTTGCCCTGCGAGACGTAGCCGAGCTCGGAGCTGGAGAAGACCTTGCCGATGAGGAGGTCGGAGAGGCTCTGGTAGCCCTGCTCGAGAATCCCCGAGGCGAGGAGCTTCCAACCGAAGCGGAACAGGAGCAGGGCACGGTCGCGCTCGAAGCGCAGCCTCGGCTTCCAGGGGATCTGGAGGGCGAGCACCAGGCACTTGCAGGCCTGCTGCAGCAGCTGCTGCACGACGAGAGCCCAGATGCCGCCGCCCAGGAGGGCGGCGACGACGCCGGCGCTGCCCGAGACGACCCCTGCCGTGACCGTCGCACGGAAGGTCTTCTGGAACTCGAGGCGACGGGCGACGATCGCCTCCTGGATCGAGTTGTAGGCGTTGACCACGAGCACCAGGACGAGCACGCGCAGCGGGGTCACGGCCTGCGGCATGCCGTAGAAGGAGGACACGGCCGGGGCGAGGCAGAAGACCGCCACGTAGAGCACGACCGAGATGGCGAGGCTCATCCAGAAGACGGTGTCGAAGTCGGCCTCGCTGGCGTCGGGAACCTGGATGATGGCCGTGTTGAGACCGCTCTGGACTATGACGTTGCCCACGTTCACGAAGACGAGCATGATCGCCAGGACGCCGAACTCCGTGGGAGAGAGCAGGCGGGCCATGACCACCTGGACCACGAGCGTGACCACGGCGGTGCCGCCCTGCTCGAAGAGCTTCCAGAAGAGCGAGCTGAGCGTTGTGGACTTCAGGTCCTTAGCGGGCAAGTGGTCCTCTTCCCAAACCGAGACGCGCGTCCCGAGGCAGCCTGGGGACGCGCGTCGCACTCGTTAGCGGTCATCTCATTGTATAGTATCTAAGGTTCATACGCCCAAACGCCGGAGAAGTTGACAGATGAGAGACAGAATGAAGAGTGCGCTACCCAAGCTCGAGGACCTCCTCGCGGACGGTTTCACGAAGAGGATGGCCGCGAGCTACCTCGGCATCCTCGAGACCGAGCGCGCCAGCGGGCTCTTCGACGCCGACTACCTCGAGTGGGCGCACGCGCACGGCTTCTGCGCCGAGTCCGCCTACGCCTACGGGCTGAGCGACGCCAACCTCGGAAGCTACCTCTCTGACTACGACTATTGGAGACTCTGGCCGCTCAACGACTGGCAGCGCATCTGGATCAACGACAAGCTCACCCTCAACGCGCTGCTCAGCGACTCCGAGCTCGCGCAGTACCTGCCGCGCTACCACTACTACAGCTCCCGCGGGCACCTGCTGCCCCTGGGAGAGGGCGACGGAGCGGGAATGGAGGGCTTCCTCGCCTGCCTACGACGGGAGGGGGAGCTGGCCTGCAAGCCCTGCAACGGCAGCGAGGCCAACGGCTTCTTCAAGCTCGCGTTCGAGGACGGGAGCTACCTCCTCAACGGCAGGCCCGTGGGGGCGGAGGGCGTGGGGCGCTTCGTCGCCGAGAACCCCAACTACGTGTTCACCGAGTTCATCCATCCCAATGCCCAGCTGGCGGCCATCGACCCGCTCATCCACACCATGCGCGTCCTCGTGCTCAACCCCACGGGCATCGACCCCGTGCCCGCCGCCTCCTACCTCCGCTTCGCCGTGGGCGTGGACGAGACCGGGAGCTCCGCGAACTACCAGGCCCCCACGACGGCGGACATCTGCTCGTACAACGTGGGCGTGGACCTCTCGTGCGGGCGCTACGGAGGGGGCAAGGTGGTGTACGCCGCCAAGGTGGTCGACTCCCCCAAACACCCGACGAGCGGCACCCTCGCCGAGGGGCAGATCGACTGCTGGCCCCAGATGCTCGAGATGATGCGTCGCATATCCCTCAAGGTGCGCGCCTGCGAGTACCTGGGCTTCGACGCCTGCGTGACGGACAAGGGGCCGCGCATCATGGAGATAAACTCCCACTCCGGCGTGAAGTACCTCCAGCTCTTCACCCCCATCATGGAGGACGCCCGCCTGAGCGAGTACTTCTCGTCCAAGATCGCCGCCATCGACGCCCTGGACGAGGCCGACAGGGTGGCCCGCAACGGGATCGTCCGCTAGCGTGGGCGCCACGGGACGGGGCGGGACGCCCCGGGTCATAGCGATCGTCCCCGCCTACAACGAGCAGGAATGCCTGGCGCGGACCATAGGGGAGCTCGTCTCGACCTGCCCTGACATCGACTACCTGGTGGTCAACGACGGCTCGAGCGACGACACGCCCAAGATCTGCGACGAGCTGCGCCTGAACCACATCGACCTGCCCGTCAACTGTGGCCTCTCCGCCGCCTTCGGGGCGGGCATGCGCTACGCGCTCGAGCACGGCTACGACGCGGCCGTCCAGTTCGACTCCGACGGGCAGCACGTGCCCAGCTACATACCCTCCATGGTCCAGGCGATGGCCGAGCGCGACGCTGACATCGTGATCGCCTCGCGCGTCATGGCGGGGGGCAGCGCCGTGGGCCTGCGCGGGTTTGGCGCGAAGCTCATCACCCTGCTCATACGGCTCACGACCGGCCAGGTCATCGGGGACCCGACCTCGGGCATGAGGCTCTACTCAAGGTCGATGATCGAGCACTTCTCGTGCAGCTTCGACCTCTCGCCGGAGCCCGACACCATCGCCTACCTCATCCGCAGGGGTGCGAAGGTGGTGGAGGTCCCCACCGTGATGCGGGACAGGCAGGGCGGCACGAGCTACCTCAGGCTCTCCAGCTCGCTCTCGTACATGGCGCGCACCTGCCTGTCGCTTCTTCTATTCCAATGGTTCAGGTGAGGAGAGACATGCCGCTCACCCTTCGCATCAGCCTCGTCGTCGGGACGCTCCTCGCCCTGGCCCTCGTCCTGCGTCGCATCAGCAAGAGGAAGATCCGCGTCGCGGACGCCGTCTACTGGGTGGTCTCGATGCTCGTCCTGGTGCTCCTCGCCCTGTTCCCAGGCGTGGCCATCCTCGTCTCGGGCTGGCTGGGGTTCCTCTCTCCCAGCAACTTCGTCTTCGTGACGATCATCGCCCTCATGCTGCTCAAGCTCTTCGGCCTCGCCTCTGACGTCTCGAGGCTCACCGACAAGGTCGAGCGCCTCTCGCAGGAGATCGCCCTCATGAACGGGGATGCAGGCGAGGGGCAGGGCCGCCAGGGCGAACGGTCCTAGCGACCCTACCGGCCCTCACGCGAGGGGGAGGCCGCCTCGCGCGAGGACGAGACCGCCTCGCGGACGATGAACTGCGGGGAGCTGTTGAGCGACAGGACGATGTCCCCCAGGTACTCGCCAATGATGCCCAGGGCGAGGAGCACCATGCCGAAGAAGAACAGCATGACGCAGATGAGCGACGTCCAGCCCATGGGCACCCCGGGGTCGAGGAGCCTGTGCACGAGCGAGACGATGCCAAACAGGAAGCCCGCCAGAGCGGTGGCGGCGCCAAGCGTGGACATGACCCGCAGGGGCAGCACCGTGTAGTTGAAGTACGAGAGCCAGAGCCTCACGAGCTTCCCGAGCGTGTAGTTCGACGCGCCATGCTCGCGCTCGTGGTGCTCGATCGTCACGTTGCCGATGCGGTTGGTCATGCGGCCGAAGAGCGCCTCGACGTAGGGGTTGTAGTTCTTGTACTTGATGACCTGGTCGCACACCGCGCGGCTGATGAGCCAGAAGTTGCTCGTCTCCAGCCCCTTGGGACGAGAGAGCAGGACCTGCGCCGACGTCTTGTTGAGCCAGCTGCTGAGGTTCTTGAGCGGCCCGTTCGCGGACTCCCGGTACACGCCGTAGACGATGTCGTAGCCTTCCTCCATCTTTTTGAGGATGGCGGGAATCTGCGAGGGATGGGTCTGCAGGTCGTCGTCCATGCCCATGACGAGGTCGCCATGGGCGTAGTTCATCCCGCACATGAGGGCGTTGTGCTGGCCGAAGTTGCGCATGAGGGTGAGCGCGAGGACGTCGTCCCTCTCGCGCGCGAGCTGCGAGATGACCGAGAAGGTGTCGTCGGGGGAGCAGTCGTCCACCAGCACGAACTCGCAGTCGTAGCCCGCGAGCCCTTCGAACACCTCGGAGCAGAGCCCCACGACGGCACGGATGCTCTGGCTCGAGCGATAGCAGGGTATGACTATGGAGACCAGCATGACGCTCCAAACTGCCCAGGGGGCTCAGGTGGGTTGGGGGCCGTCACAGTCTAGACCCAAGCGGACCTCCGGTCTACGAGAGGCCTAGGGAGTAGATGACGATGCCCAGGACGATCAGGGCGAGCGCCAGCCCCTTCTTGGGCGTGATGCGCTCGTGGAAGATGGTGACCCCGAAGAGGGTGACGTACACGTAGCCGGTGGCGTCCAGGATAGAGCCCATGGAGAGCGGGATGCCCCGATACGCGAGCACCGAGAGCAGCGTCGCGCCCACGAAGAGGGCGTACGCGACCACGACGAGCGGGTTGAGGTACTCGCGCAGCGCGCTCTCGTGCCCCCTCAGGGCGCTCTTCTTGAGAAGGACCTGCGAGACAGAGCTCACGAACACCCCGAGAAGGCTGAGCCCGGCGTATGCCATGACCGAGCCGCTCACGAGGCCTCGCCCCCTTGCTCCCCCTCGCCGTCAGGCGAGGTCGCGAAGAGAGCCACGCCGACGAGGACGACGAGGGCGCCGACGACCTTCTGCGGGCTCAGCCGCTCGCCGAAGAGGAGGACGCCCCAGACGATGCCCCAGACGACCGTGATGGCCCGATTGGCATAGGCGGTGGTGAGCGGCAGGCGCTTGATGACCTGCTGCCACCCCAGGGCGTAGAGTCCCAGCACGAGGATCATCCCGCCGTAGTAGAGGACGAACCCCAGGCTCATGAACTCCTGTCCGGCGGCGAGCTTGCCGAAGATGCTGCACAGGGAGTAGAGGACGAGGAGGAGGTGCAGGAGGAGGTAGGTGGCGCCCCTCCCCCTTCCGGAGCTAGTCGATCCCAAGGTAGCCCCTCCAGAACCCCTGCGTCACGAAGCGCCTGCCCGCCTCCGCGTACTCCTCGCGCAGGCGGTCGCCGTTGCGCTCGATCTCCTTGGCGTCGCGCTTGTAGCGCTCCCAGACGGCCCTGAAGCGCTGGCGGTCCATGTGGCGGATCACCCCACGCCGGTTCTCGAGGTCCACCGCGACGATGGTGTCCTTGCGCCTTATCTGGTCTGCGGGGTACAGCCATCCCGCCACGTCGATGATGGCGGAGCTCCCCCTCTGGACGTAGCCGAGGTCGAGGCGCTGGCCGTTGAAGGTGGCGAAGTCCTCCAGGCGCTGACGGAGGCTGCGCCTCTCCACCACGTCGCTGTCCTTCTGGGCGTCCACTTGTGCGATAAGGGAGAGGTCTATGCCCTCCTCCTCGGCCTGGCGCCTCAGCTCCGGGAAGGGCAGGAGCCTCTCCGCCCGGCGGTTCGCCTCCATGAAGGCCCTCTCGGTTCGCCCGCGCTCCTCGAGGAAGGCGGGCCCCTTGAGGAAGTCCTCGAGGGCGTCGAGGACGAGCTCGGCGTTGGTGTAGTTGAACTTCTTGAGCTCCAGCTGCACCAGATGGTAGGCCTTGCGCAGGAAGTCGGACTGGGGGGCGACCCCGGTGGCGTACTGGGCGACGAGGGAGTTGCGCGTCACCTGGTAGCGCTCGACGGCCGCGCTGTAGCGCCTCACGAAGGAGGGGTGCCAGAGGCAGATGCCGTTCATGGTCATGAAGCGGGCGCGGCAGCGCAGCGCGTACTCGATGTCGTCGTAGCGGACGAAGAGGGGAAGCGGCAGGCCATGGCGCTCGATGGCGGTGACGGGGATGACGCAGTACCACCACCCCCCGTACTGCTGGGACTGGTCCTCGCTGCCCGAGAGCTCCGGGTGGGCGCCCATGGCCTCGTTGGCCACGACGGAGTGGAGCTGCCCCATGCGCAGGGCGGGCTTGAGGGGGACGCAGTCGCCCGAGAAGGTGACGAAGCCGGTGTCCTCCCAGCGCACGTCCGGCTCGAAGAGGTCCATCATCGCGCCGGAGACGAAGTCCTGGGCGTGGTCGTCGCTCACGATGCGCAGGAGGTTGTAGGTCCTCAGGATGCTCTCGGGAGAGATGAGCACGTCGTCGTCCATGAGGATGACATGCGTCGCCTTGGGCCTCTGGCCGAGCGCCTCGATCATGCCGCGCGCGTAGCCGCCCGACCCGCCCACGTTGTCGTTGGGATGGACGCGCACGCGCTCCGCCTGAAGGCGCTCGGCGTCGAGGCTGCGGCCGTTGTCGACGATGTGCATGGTGAAGTGCGTGGCGATAGGCTCGTCCGAGGCCAGTATGCGCGTCTTGGCAAGCTCGACGTTGCGTTCGACGTACTCCTCCTTGCGGAAGGTCGTCGTGCACAGCGCGAGCTCCACGTCGCGCAGGCCGTCAGCGGGGACGCTGGCGAAGTAGTGGGCGTTGCGAATGAAGACCGGCCCTTCGCCCTCCTGCACGATGACGAACGACTCGATCACGTCCTCGTCAGAGTTCTCCATCCGGAGCTCGATGCTGTGCCACTCGTCCGACGCGGGGACGTCGAGCTCGCTTCCCCCCACCAGCTCGACGTCCCAGCTGAAGACGTCGGCGCGAGACTGGAGCAGCCTGAAGGCCGCCCCCTTGGCCTCGAGGTGGAGGAAGAACTCCTTGGCGACCGTGTAGCTGCGCCACTTGGAGACCGAGAGGGCGTTGAAGAACGTCGTGAAGTCATGGGTCCCCGGGCCCTCCAGGGCCCATGCCTCGGGGCCCTCCCCCTCCGCACGCCGCACGAGCGCGGTGGAACGGTGGAGGAGGGTGGGCTCCTGCAGGAACTGGACGCTCTCGTCCAGGAGTACGTTCGCTAGCTTCACGTTGGCCACTTCAGCCATGGGCGGCTCCTCGGATGGTGGGTCTCATGCACCTACTCTAGCCCCTCTCGTCACGTCCCTGCCACGCGCATGGCCCCGCCCATACAGTCATCAGACGTCGGTCCCCGGCCCATCCTTCGGCAGCTTCGCGGCGAGGTAGCCCGAGAGCCCCTCCTCGAACTGCTTCGCTCGGTCCTCGTCCAGCTCCGAGACGACCCCTCCCCTCGTGCTCAGGGTGGCGTCCACGTCATAGAAGGTCGTGTCGTAGAGGTTCCCATCCTTCTCGAACAGGCTCGTCCCGAGGAAGAAGTTGGGAGCGGAAAGCCCAAGGTAATCCATCAACGTGGGCGCGAGGTCGAGCGAGTTCCTGCCGCCGGCGTCTATGGCCCTCCTTACCACCCCCTTGTGATAGATGAAGAAGGGGATGTCAGAGATGGCCTCCGCCCGGTACGACGACTCGGGGAAGGCGGTGACGAACCCCCGCTCGGCGAACGATGCGTGGTCTGCGGTGAACACCACGATCGTGTCGTCTGCCATCCCGCTGGCGAGGAAGCGCTCCATGAAGCGCCCGAAGTGGTGGTCCGCGTCATGGAACTTGTTGAGCACGGCGTCGCCGCCGTCGCCGAAGCGCCTGTCGACCGAGTCGAGGGACGCATGGGTGCCAAAGGTGTATATGGCCGCGAAGAAGGGCTCGTCCCCGCCCTCGAGCTCCTCGGCAAGGTCAAAGAGGCGCTCGTACGCCTCGCCGTCCGACATGCTTGCCGCCATGCCCGAATACGTCCCAGGCTCGCCGACCACCTCGTCGAAGCCCAGAGTGCCGAGGTAGTCAGTGAACTGCTCGTTATTGGGCTCCGTGTTGATGAAGCGCGTGACGTAGTCCAGGCCCGAGAGCGCCTGAGGAAGCGACACCAGCGCGTTCGCGTCGTAGTTATCGTACTGGTATCCCGAGAAGAGCTGGCCGGAGAGGCCGCGATAGGTCGCGAAGCTGTGGTTGTAGTAGTTCTCGAACGAGACGGACTGGCCCTGGAAGCTCCGGACGTTGGACATCACGTCACGCTCGTCGTCGATGACCTCCTGAGAGAGACCCTCAGTGAAGATGAGGATGACGTTGGGCCTCTTGGGGAGGTCGTCTTCCCTGCTCACATGGCTGTCCAGCCCGGGGCGAAAGTACCTTGACGAGGTGTCGGACATCCTCGAGAGGCGCTCGACGTACGCCGCCCTCTCCCTTGCCTGCGAGACGAGGCTCGCGCAGCCGAGCAGCGGCGAGCCACCTGGCCCCATGGCCGTGACGGCAGCGGCCTCTGCGAGCAGGAGGGCGAGGAGGGAGAGTCCCAGGGGCCTGCGTGGGACGCGCGGGGCGATGGGAAGCAGGCAGATGGCTATCGCCGCGACGGCAGCCGCAAGGTATGGCCCCGCGTTGCCCGCGAGGTCCTCGATCGAGTCGACGTTGGCGAGCATGACCATCGTCACGTACGAGCCAGCGAAGTGCAGCGCCGCGAGCTGGACGACGACGAGCAGGATCATGGCGTCGTTGAGCAGCTGGGCGACCATCCGGAGGCGCCCCCGTCCCATGAGCGCGAGCGTGAGCGCAAATATGACGAGGACCTCCAGCATGCCGACCAGCCCCTGAGCCATGTGCCCGTCCACGAGGGCCAGGAGGCAGAGGGACGCGCAGCACGCGAGCTTGAGGAGCGTCGAGACAAGGAGGAGCCTCCCCTTTTCGGGGGAGGCTCCGTGTCCGCCCTCGCGCGCGAGGTGCCTACTCTCCGCCCGGGACGATCCTTCCCTCCGCCACGTCACGCAGGTGGCGGCCGTAGTCGCTCTTCCCGTAGCGCTCGGCGCACTCGAGCAGGCGCTCGCGGCTCACCCAGCCATTCTCAAAGGCGATCTCCTCGGGGACGGAGACGGGCAGGTCCTGGGCGGTCTCGACCGTACGCACGAACTGCGAGGCCTCGAAGAGCGAACCCATGGTTCCGGTGTCGAGCCAGGCGAAGCCACGACCCAGGGTGATGACGTCGAGCGACCCGTCCTCGAGGTACATGCGGTTGAGGTCCGTGATCTCGTACTCGCCGCGAGCGGAGGGCTTCACCTGGGCGGCCAGGTCGCTGACGCGCTCGTCGTAGAAGTAGAGGCCCGTGACGGCGTAGTTGCTCTTGGGCTCGGAGGGCTTCTCCTCGATGGAGACGGCGTTGTAGCCCTCGTCGAACTCGACGACGCCGAAGCGCTCGGGATCGTCCACGCGATAGCCGAACACGGTGGCGCGCCCCTCGGCCGCCGAGCGGGCCGCCTTGCGGAGGCGCTGGGTGAGGCCGTTGCCGTAGAAGATGTTGTCTCCCAGGACCAAGGCGCAGGGACCCCCGTCCACGAACTCCCGCCCGATGACGAAGGCCTGGGCGAGCCCGTTGGGCACCTCCTGCTCCGCATACGAGAGCGAGATGCCGAAGTCGGAGCCGTCCCCCAGGAGGTTCTTGAAGTTCGGCAGGTCGCGCGGGGTCGAGATGACGAGGATGTCCCTGATTCCCGCAAGCATCAGCGTGGACAGCGGGTAGTAGATCATGGGCTTGTCGTACACGGGCAGAAGTTGCTTGGACGTGACCGTCGTGAGCGGGTACAGGCGCGTCCCGCTCCCTCCCGCAAGGATGATGCCCTTCATGGCGGCTCCTCTCGAAACTTTGGCCAGTTGTTTGGAGACTATATTAGAAAGTTTAGCTTTCGGTACTTTCCGTCCTTGGCGATGTAGGGACTCAGCATGGGATCGCCCTCGACGAAGTAGCTCGGCCACCGCCTGAGGAGGTTCGCCCTCTCCGCGCAATGCCGAACCGCCTTCTCGCCGCCCAGGTCCGACCCCCTGGAGACCGACTCGTAGTGCGTCAGGACGGACTCCGCACAATAGACGACATGGTAGCCAAGCTCCCCGAGCCGCAGGCAGTAGTCGACGTCGTTGTACGCGACCGTGAAGTCGGTCTCGTCGAAGCCGCCCAGCCTGTCGAACAGCTCCCGCCTGGTGAGGAGGCACGCCCCCGTCACCGCAGTGACGTCCTGGGTGAAGTTCAGCAGGTTGAAGTAGTTTGGCGACATGTCCGGCATGAGCTGTCCGAGGTGATCCGGGAAGGTGAGGTGGAACGAGACCCCGGCATGCTGGATTGTGCCGTCAGGGTACAGGAGCTTGGCCCCGACGGCGCCGACGTCGTCACGGAGGCACCTCCCGACCATCTGCGTCAGCCATCCAAGGGAGACGACCTCGGTGTCGTTGTTCAGCAGGAGGATGAGGTCCCCCTTTGACCTCCTCGCGCCGAAGTTGACCAGCTTGGAGAAGTTGAACTCGTCGCCCTGCAGGGGGTAGGTGACCACGGAGACGCGCTCGTGCTCGCGCACCAGGGAGTCATACAGAGCAAACGTCTCGGGCTCGCGAGAGCCGTTCTCCACGATGACGACCTCGAAGTTTTTGTAGGACGAGCGGTAGAGGGAGTCGACGCAACGTCCCAGCATTCCGGACTCGTCGCGGCTGGGGATGACGATCGAGACCAGCGGCTCCTCCTCGAGCTCGAAGTCGAGCTGGAAGATGTTGTCGAACTTGGGCCGGATGACGGCCTTGGCGGGAATGTGGCAGCGGTCGAGATGCCCTTGGACGGACAGCTGGCCGGCATTGGAGGTGAAGCTCTTCGCGTCGGGGGAACCGGCGGTGGAGCCAGGGTGGATCCTCCAGTGATAGAGCACCTTCCGCACATGGTGGACGTGCCGCGCGAGCTCGCTTATGCGGAAGGTCATGTTGTGGTCCTGGGCGCCGTCGAACTCCCTGCCCGGCAGCTCGAGCTCGTCCAGGACGGACTTCCTCACCGCCAGGAGGTGGGTGACGTAGTTGCAGGAGCAGAGGAGGTCGGGGTTCCAGTCCGGCTTGAAGAAGGGACTGACAAGGGTCCCCTCCTGCAACTTGTCCTCGTCACAGTACAGCAGGTCGGTGTCCGGGCGCTGGTTCACCGCCTCGGCGTACGAGAAGAGCAGGTCCGGCTCGATGACGTCGTCATGGTCCAGGAAGCAGACGAAGTCCCCGCTGGCAGCGAGGATCCCCTGGTTCGTGTTGAGCGTGATTCCCAGATTCTCGTCGAGGGTCAGCTCCCTGACGCGCCGGTCCGCATTGACATAGCGGGCTATGCGGTCGGCGAGCTCCCGGTTGTCCGGACTGGCATTGACGAGCAGGAGCTCGAAGTCCTCATAGGACTGGCCGAGCACCGAGCCCACCATGTCGTCCAAGAAGGGGATCGGCGTGTTGAAGACGGGGACGACGATCGAGAAGCGCGGCTGGATGGCCAGCCTCGTGCGCCTCTGGATCTCGAGGAGGCTCCGGGATGCCTTGTGAGAGCGGAACCACTCGGGGTATGCCTCGTCGAAGTCTGCGCTCAGGGTGTCGAAATGCCACCTGTCACGCCAGGCCTGGAGCTCGAAGTCCTGGATTGTGACGAAGGAGTCCTCCCCATCCCACGGCCTGACCCAGACCACGAACGACCATAGGTCGCGGGCGATGCGTACGGAGTAGGTGACGTGACGCCTCGAGTAGTAGCCCCTCTCTTCGATGCGGTCGCTCAGGACGATGGGCTCGACGATGCCATCTTGGACCTCCCTGCCGTTGGAGTCGAGCAGGACGAACCCCGGGACCTCCCCCCAGTCATGGCGGGGCGGGGCGAGGCTGACGACGCTGATGTGCACGATGTCGTTGTTGTCCCAGGCGTTGAAGCAGACCCTGTCGATGGTGATCTCTGACTTGTTCAGCCGATTCTTGCTGTCGATGTTCCTGATCGACTCCGCCTCCTCGTTCTTGAGGGCGGTGTTGATCCTCGACCTGTTCTTCGCCCAGCCGGGGCTGACGTTATGCGAATCGAGGAGGCTGCGGCCACCGTCGGCGGAGACGGAGAACAGCTCGACGCATTGGGGCAGGTCGAGCACCGGAACGACGATGACGAACTCTTCCTCTCCCAGCCTGTGGATGGAGGAGGGGACGACGTTTCCCTCGCTCGTGGTCGAGCGGACCTCGAGAGACCCGAGGGCCGAGCCCTTCCCCTCCACGGTCAGCCTCTGGAAGATCTTCCCCTGGCCCCTGGTCACCTGGCGGTATCTCAGTCTCACTGACGTTCCCTTCCGTCACTCTCCCCTTGCCTTAAGGCGAGGCGCCTGGCAGATTGAGAGGGTTTGGCCACAGCGTTTTATCCCATCATATTATGGCCGCTCGTCTCCCTTGCGCCGGGCGACGCGACGGCATGCGGGCGAGAGGAACAAGCCATGGAGGCATGGGCTAGTAGACCACATCGCCCAGTCGGTCACGAAAGCTCCGCATCGAGGCTCGCGAACTCCTCGGGGACGGCGCCGGGCTCGCAGCCAAAGCTCTCCTCGACGGCGCGCGCCTGGGCGAGGCGCAGCTCGGCGAGCGCGGCCCTGCCCATGCCCGCATAGGCTCCCGAGAGCCTCCTCAGGGTGTAGGCGACGTAGCCGGCGAGCGAGTCCGCCACGCCGGAGAGCAGCATCATGGTCACCAGCGAGTCTGGCGAGAGCTGCAGGGCGACCTCGGGGTCGAGGTCGAGGAGTCCCGCAATGGCGTCTTCCGCCTGCCCCGCGGACTCCACGTCCCCGTCCATGACGGCGCCCCTCAGGGCCGCCGTCGCGACGTCGACGAACTGGCTGATTATCTCGAGCAGGTAGTCGTGCTGGAGCATGTCGGTCTCCCAACGTCGGGCTGCGGTCAACAGAGGACAGTCTATTACCTAGGCAGCCCGACTTGCAGACGGGACGTGGCGGGCACCGGCCCACCGAACGCGAGGGTGGGACGCAGGTGTCAGCGGGGACCTGCGGGCGGGACGACGCCGAGGTGCTCGAAGGCGAGCTCCGTCGCCTGCCTCCCCTGGGGCGTCCTAATGATGAGGCCACGTTGGAGCAGGTAGGGCTCGTAGACGTCCTCGAGGGTGGAGGGGTCCTCCCCCACGGCGGATGCGATGGTGGTCAGGCCCACGGGGCGACCCCTGAACGTGCGCGTGAGCGCGTCGAGGATCTTGATGTCCATCCAGTCGAGGCCCATCTCGTCTATCTCGAAGAAGGTGAGCGCCTCGGCGGCGACGTCCCAGCTTATGCTCCCCTCGGCCTTAACCTGCGCGTAGTCGCGCACGCGCTTGAGGAGGCGGTTCGCCAGGCGTGGGGTGCCGCGCGAGCGAGAGGCTATCTCGGCCGCGCCCTGCGCGTCTATCCGCACGCCCAGGATCTGCGCCGAGCGGACGACTATGCCCGCAAGCTCCTCGATGCTGTAGTAGTCGAGGCGGTAGCTGATGCCAAAGCGGTCGCGCAGGGGGCCGGTGAGGAGGCCCGTGCGCGTCGTCGCCCCGACCAGGGTGAAGTGCGGGACGTCCAGGCGGATGGAACGGGCTGCGGGGCCCTTCCCGATCACGATGTCAAGGAAGAAGTCCTCCATGGCGGGATAGAGGACCTCCTCGACCTGGTGGTTCAGGCGGTGAATCTCGTCCACGAAGAGGACGTCGCCCTCCTCGAGGTTGGTGAGGATGGCGGCGAGGTCGCCGGTGCGCGCGATGGCGGGACCGGAAGTGGTCTTGATCTTGGCGCCCATCTCATGGGCCACCACGTTTGCGAGCGTGGTCTTGCCAAGGCCCGGGGGGCCCGAGAAGAGCACGTGGTCGAGGGTCTCGTGACGGTCCTTCGCCGCCGCGATGAGCACACGCAGGTTCTGGCGCACGCGCTCCTGGCCGCAGTACTCGTCGAGCGTCACGGGGCGCAGGCTGCGCTCGACGTCCAGGTCGTCCTCGGTGAGCTCGCCGCTCACCGACCGGGGGCCGCCCGCCCTTCGCTCGAGGTCCGCCACGTCGTCGAAGAGGTCGTCTCGCCCGTTCTCCCACATCAGGCAGCACCCCCCAGCCTCTTGAGGGCGTAGGCGACGGCCTTCTCGATCGTGGTGACGCCAGCCTCGCCAAGCCCCTGGAGGGCGAGCTCCGCCTCCTGGGGGGTGAAGCCCATGGCCAGCAGGGCAGAGCCGGCCTCGTCCCTGACGGACTCGCTCGTCTGGGGCAGCGGGACGTCGGAGGCAGGCGCTTCGGACATACCCACGAGCCCTCTGAGCTCCGCATCCTTCGCGAATACGTCCTGCAGCTCCATGAGCAGGCGCTGTGCCTTCTTCTTGCCCACGCCGGGCACCTGCGCCATGCGCGTGGCGTCCTGGGTGGCGACGATGGTGGCGAGCGATGCGGCGGAATAGGTGGAGAGGACCGCCAGCGCGAGCTTGGGGCCGACGCCGGACACGGCGACGAGGCGGTCGAACACCGAGCGCTCCTCCCTCGTGGCGAAGCCGTAGAGCTCGAGGGCGCTCTCCTTCACCAGGAGGCGCGTGAGGAGCGTCACCCCCGCCTCGCCCACGGCGGGCAGAGACGCCGCCGTCGTGGCGGAGACGCCAAGCTCGTAGCCCACCCCGCCCACGTCCAGCACGACGCGCGTGGGAAGGGCCTCCAAGAGGCTGCCCGTAAGCTGAGAGATCACTGGGAGTTCCTCCTACTCTGACGGGAGCGGCCCATCCCCGACGCACCCCGAGCGCCCGCCACGTGGGCGGCCGTCGCGGCGGCGGTGACCTGGCGCGCCTCCTCGCGGTCGGCCTCGGCCTGCGCCTCGAGCTGCTCCAGCACCTGGACGCTCGCCCCGTCCTGCACGATGTGGCGCGTACGGGTCAGGTTGGCGTGGCAGACCGCCGCAGCGAGGGCGTCCGCGCAGTGGTCGGGCCTGGGGTCGTGGTCGAGCGCGAGGAGGGTGCGGACCATGTAGATGACCTGGTACTTGTCTGCCGAGCCGGTGCCCACCACGGCCTGCTTGATCTGCATGGGGGTGTACTCCCCCACCTCGAGCCCCGCCCGGGCGCAGGCGACAATCGCCGCCCCGCGTGCGTGGGCCGTGGCGATGGCGGAGCGGCTGTTCTCTCCGAAGAAGATCTTCTCTATGGCGAGCTGGGACGGCTGGTAGGCCTGTATGGCGTCGGATATCTCCGCATAGATCCTGCCCAGGCGACGGTCGAGCTGTTCCGATGCGGGGGTGCTTATGCAGCCGTACGCGCGGGCGCGGCACACCGGGCCCCGCGTCTCGACGATGCCCCAGCCGGTGTTCGCGAGCCCGGGGTCGATGCCCATTATCACCATCCGCACTCCAATCTAGAACGTGCGTTCTATGATAGCAGAGCGGGCGCGGCCTCCCGGCCCAGAGCTCAGTTGTCCGAGAAGGGGCCGGACCACTCGCGTCTCCCGTCGGCACGTCCCCCGCCCTGGCGCCCGCCGGAGAAGGGCGTCGCGTCGTCGACGATCCCGAAGCCGGCGTCCACGCCAAAGTCCCTCAGATACGAGATCGCCTCGTCGAAGGCGCGGGGGGCCTCCTGCGCGTGCGCCTCGTCGTCCCCCTCGGCCGCCGGCCCAGCCGGCTCGCCGTCGGCCGCGCGTGGTGACGCGGCGGCCGTCCGCCCGCCCCTCGGGTCGTCCCGCGGGGAGAAGAGCCTTTGCGCCAGCTCCAGGGGCGACTCGACGGGACCCGCCGCGTCGTGCCAGGCAAACGGAAGCGGGGCCGCGGCGTCCTCCACGGGGCAGGTGCTGGCGCCCAGGCAGGGGGCGAGGACGGCTCGTGACGCGGCGGTGGACTCGTATGCGGCGAGGACGGCGCGTGCGAACGAATCGTCCACCCCCGCCGCCTCGGCCAGCTCGAAGGGGCGCCGCATCCACTCGATGCGCTCGCAGAGCACCGCGTCGACGCGCGCCACCCAGTCCTCGCGCGCACGGGAGCCCCGGGGAGGCTCGACGCCCTCGACGCGGGGCAGCTCCCCCTCCGTGAGGGCAAGCTCGCCGAAGACGGGACTGATGGCGTTCCTCAGCCGCGCGAGCGCGACGACGTCAGAGAGGTAGACGTCTCCCAGGGGGTGCAGGAGGACACCGGGCTGGGACGTGCCCCCGCCCAGCGAGAGGCCCGTCTTGTCAAGGAAGCCCACGGGCAACAGCCCCCCTTCCTGGGCATATGCGGCAAGCTGCGCGAAGGGCAGCAGGCGAGGGAGGGCTCCTTCCCGGCCGCGGCCGGCCATGCCGGGCAGCTCGACGAGGTCGACCCCGAGCTCACGGGCGAGCCTCCTGCACGAGCGCTCGCGCGCCTCTCCCCCAAGGGAGGGCAGGAGGGCGTGGACGTTCTGGGGGCCGAGCGCGTCGCTCGAGAGGGTGGCGAGCAGCCTCGAGCCCAGGCTGCCGTCCAGGACGAGGGCGACCCCCGGAAGCCCCAGCTTGCGCACGTAGTCACGGAGTCCGAGGCAGAGGGCCTGCCACATGAAGAGGGTCTCGTCGAAGAGCTCGGGCTCGACCGGGCTCCGCAGGACCACCTCGTCCCCCCGCGCGGGCAGCTCCGCCACGAGGAGCTGCTCCTCGAAGGAGGGGGCGAGGGCGGCGAGCTCGCCCTCGGGGGTCATGACGAAGCTCCCGCCCGTGTAGACCTGCTCGCCGTAGCCCCCGAGCCCACCCACGGCGACGACCCAGGCGCCCGTGGCGGCGGCGTCGGCGGCGAAGCGCCCTCCCAGGACGTTTGCGCCAAGGGGGGAGCTGGGGTCGTCGGCCGCAAAGGGATAGGGCGAGAGGAACACCACCGCGTCCAGGTCGCGGTCATGGTCGTCGTAGTCGTCCAGGTCCTCGTAGCTCAGGGCGAGCCCCAGACGGAGGCCGGAGAGCTCGAGCGCCGGAGGCGCCGCCGACGTCGACGCCTCCTCCGACGCGCCACCTGGCACCCCAAGCGAGGCGTCGCCCGACCAGGCGGGCACCCCGAGCGGCACCACGCGGCCCCGCTCGAGGAGGAAGGCCTCGGCCTGGGAGACGTCGCCGAGGCTCATGACGGCGGGCACCACGCAGGGACAGGCGACCTCGCGGGAGAGGTCGGAGAGCGCCAGCAGAAGGCTTGAGGCGAAGGGCTCCTGGTCGGCGGGGGCGGTCGTGCCCTCCGGACCCGAGAGCAGGGGCAGGGGGAAGAGCAGGAGGTCGACGCCCCTTGCCGCGGCACGCTCGGAAAGGGCAGCCACCCTGCCCGGAGTGCCCAGCAGGTCGCCCGGCCTGCTTCCCATCTGGGCGATTCCCATCCTCATCCGACCTACCTCCGATCACGTTCCCGGCCGCCTGGGGCCGGGCGGCGAAAAGGAGGCGCGGCGACCCCGATGCGAGGCCGCCGCGCCGACGTTGCAGCTGCCAGAGCCTGGCCTACGCCTCGGCCTTCCAGAGGCCGTGGAGGTTGCAGTACTCGTAGGCGGTGAGGGCGCCGGCGGGCTTCGCGAAGGTCGCCTGGGGCTTCATGCCGGGCTTCAGGTACTTGACGGTGACGCCGTCCTCGGTGGCCAGCGCGATGAACTGGATGTAGTGCTCCTCGAGCATGGGGTGCTCGACGGAGCCGACGGTGACGACGACCTGGTCGCCCTCGACGCTGACCTGGGGGACGTGCTTCTCGGTGGCGGCGTCGGTGGAGCCGGCGACGAGCTCCTCCATGGGGGAGCCGCAGCAGCTGAGGGTGCCACCGCCCCTCCTGATGAGGGCGACGATGTTCCCACAGGTGTTGCAGCGATAGAACTTGGCCTCAGGCATGGCTCATCCTCTCTTCTCTGCCCACGCTCGTCGAGCAGGTGGCCCCTACCACCTCGGGCATCGCTTCCATTATGCCCCCGCGCGCACGCAGCTATGCGCAAGAAATGTCAGTAATCTCATAACATTATTGGCATGACCCCCTAGGCGACGCGCACTCCCCCGCCCGAGCCCACCAGGTCCTCGACCTCGGCCATGAGCACCATGTTGCGCGCGTCGACGCGGGCGGGAAGCTCCATGCGCATCAGGTCACCTCCCACCGCCTCGACCAGGAGCTCCACCCTATCCATCCCGGAATAGCGGGCGAGGATGGCCTGGAGCTGCTCCATGCGCGCCATCGAGAGCATCCGCGAGCTCATGCTGACCTCGATCACCTTGGGCCGGTTGGTCTTCTCGCTGAGCTCCATCGACACGATGGAGCTCGCGATGATCTGGTTGCCGCGGTCCCCACGCTCGAGCTTGCCCGTGACCTTGATGAAGACGTCGCCCATACGCTCGCCGGTCTCGGGGTCCACGTCCCCCTCCAGCGCCGCGGCGCACTCCTTGTAGGTCTTGGGGAAGACGACGAGGGATATCTCGCCCTCCATGTCCTCGAGCGTGACGATGGCCATCTGGTCGCCGTTCTTGGTGACCTTCTTGGCTACGCCGCCCGTGGGCACCATCCCCGCGAGCCGGATGGGCTTGCCCTCGGGGACTCGGAAGCGGGTGGAGCTGCCGCCCGTGAAGGGGTCGACCACCTCCTCCGACTCCTCTATCTCGGCGATGGTGTAGTCGCGCGCCTTCGAGAGCGCGTACTCGAAGGGCCTGAGCGGGTGGTCCGAGACGTAGATGCCCAGCACCTCGTGCTCCTGGGCGAGCTTGGTGTGGCGGTCCCACTCGTCACCGTTCGCGGGGGGCACCTCGTCCTCGAAGCCCGAGCCCTCGACGTCGGCGAACATGTCGAAGAGGGAGCTCTGTCCGCAGGCGCGGTCCTTCTGGCGCTTGGCGGCGGCGTCGATGATGTTGCTGGGGTCGTTCTTGTCCACGAAGCTCATCATCTGCTTGCGGGGATAGCCGGTCGAGTCGAAGGCGCCGCTCTTTATGAGCGCCTCGACCACGCGACGGTTGGCCTGGCTCGAGTCGACGCGGTCCACGAAGTCGTGGAGGCTCTTGAAGGGTCCCCCCTGGCTGCGCTCGGCCATGATCGCGTCGCCCACGCCCTCGCCCACGCCGCGGATGCCCGCGAACCCGAAGCGGATGCCCTCGGGCGTCGCCGTGAAGTCCTTGCCCGACTCGTTGATGTCGGGCGGCAGGACCTGGATGCCCTCGTGCCTGCAGGAGCTGACGTAGTGGACGATCTTCTCCGTCTTGCCCATGTAGCTGGTGAGGACCGACGCCATGTACTCGCGGGGGAAGTACGCCTTGAGCCAGGCGGTCTGCATGACCAGGATGGCATAGCCCGCCGAGTGCGACTTGTTGAAGGCGTAGGAGGCGAACTCGAGGACGTCGTCCCAGATGCGCTGGGCGGTCTCCCTCTCGTAGCCATTCTCCACGGCGCCGTTCATCCAGTGGTCGTAGGTCGTCTCGTCTTTGCCGTTGTCCCAGTGGAACACGGTGCTGGTGAGGAGCTTGATCTTCTTCTTCGCCACGGGCTTGCGGATGCGCGAGTCGGACTCGCCGGCGGAGAAGTTGGACATCTTCACCGAAATCTGCATGACCTGTTCCTGGTAGACGATGGTGCCATAGGTCTCGTCCAGGATGTCGGAGAGACGGTCGTCGTAGAAGACGACGGGCTCCTTGCCGTTCATGCGGTTGATGTAGCTCGTGACCATGCCAGCGCCGAGGGGGCCGGGACGGTAGAGGGCGATGAGTGCGACGATCTGCTTGTACTCCTTGGGCTGCATGTTCTTGATCGTCGCCGTCATGCCCGCGGACTCGACCTGGAAGACCCCGGCCGTGTGCCCCGAGCCCAGGAGCTCGTAGATCTTGGGGTCGGAGAAGTCGATCTTGTCCACGTCGATGTCCACGTGGGTCGCCCCGTCCCTCAGGCAGGCGCGGACGGCGTCGGGGATGTCCTCCTCGCTGGCGAGGCCGGGATGGCTGCGCCTGATGTTGGCCAGGGCCTTGTTGATGACGGTGAGGGTCCTCAGGCCGAGGAAGTCCATCTTGAGGAGGCCCATGTCCGCGACCGAGTGTCCCTCGTACTGCGTGATGGTGACGTTGCCCTTGGTGTCGAGCTTCGTGGGCACGTGGTCGGTGACGGGAGTCGGCGCGATGAGCGTCGCGCAGGCGTGCACGCCCTCGCCGCGGGTCATGCCCTCGATTGAGAGGGCTGCGTCGATGATGCGGTGGGCGTCCGCGTCCTTCTGGTAGGCCTCCTCGAAGTCCGGCGAGTACTGGTCGGGATGCTTCTCGGTCTTGTGGAGGGCGCAGGGCAGCGACAGCTTTGGGTCGTTGGAGAGCATCTTGGAGAGGCGCTGGCCCACGTAGACGGGAAACCCCAGCACACGCGCCGCGTCGTTGATGGCCTGCTTCGCCTTGATCGTGGAGTAGGTGATGACCTTGCAGACGCGGTCCTCGCCGTACACCTCGCGCACGTGGGCGAGGACGTCCTGGAGGTGCTCGTCGTCGAAGTCCATGTCGATGTCGGGCATCTCGGAGCGCTGGGGAGAGAGGAAGCGCTCGAACATGAGGCCGTTCTCGAGCGGGTCGAAGGAGGTGATGTTCATGGCGTAGGCGACGATGGCCCCGGCGGCGGAGCCGCGGCCCGGGCCCACGCCGATGCCGTTGTCCTTGGCCCACTGCACGTAGTCCTGGACGATGAGGAAGTAGTTGGCGAAGCCCTTGTCGCAGATGATCTTGTACTCGTACTCGAAGCGCTCACGCACGTTGATGCCGCCGATGACCACGTTCTCCCAGTCGTCGCCGTAGCGCTTAGCGAGGCCGCGCTCGCACTCCTCCCTGAAGCGCGCCTCGGCCGTCTCGCCCTCGCGAAGTCCGGGGTACTGGGGCAGGTACATGTTGGCCCAGTCGATCTCGAAGTCGCACTTGGCGGCGACCTCGAGGGTGTTGTCGCAGGCCTCGGGGATCCATGAGAAGAGCTCGCGCATCTCCTCCTCGCTCTTCATGTAGAACTCCGTGCCGTCCATGCGCATGCGGCCGACGTCGTCGAGCGTGGTGGCCTTGCCGATGCACGAGAGGATGTCCTGGGTGGGGGCGTCCTCGCGAGAGAGGTAGTGGAAGTCGTTGGTGGCGATGACCTTGACGTCCAGCTCGCGCGCCATCTTCACCAGGTACTCGTCGAGCCTGCGGTCGTCCCAGCCGTTGCGGAAGCTCAGGCCGTGGTCCTGGATCTCCATGTAGAAGTCGTCGCCGAAGATGTCCTTGAAGGTGCGCGCCCACTCGCGCGCGCCGTCGAAGTCGCCGTCCAGCACGCACTGCTGGATGATCCCCTGGACGCAGGCGCTCTGGCAGATGAGGCCCTCGTGGAACTCCCTCAGCATGGCCAGGGTGGTGCGCGGCTTGTAGTACATCATCTCGTGCCCCGCGGCCTTCGACATGCAGCGGATGAGGTTGACGTAGCCGGTCTCGTTCTTGGCCAGGAGTATGAGGTGGTAACGACGCTGCTTGGTGCCGCGCTCGATGCAGTCGTCCGTGATGAAGTACGCCTCGCAGCCGAAGATCGGCTTGACCTTCAGCTCGGGGCGGTTCGCCCTCACCGCCGCGATGTCATGGCCCGACTCCTCCCAGACCCTGCAGTCGGACTCCCACTGCGCATGGGGCAGGTCGCAGGCGGCGGCACCGAGCTCGTCCGCCTCGGGCTCCTCGAGCTCCCAACCCTTCTGGAAGCACTCGATGTCGTGCTTCCACTGCCTCATGCCCAGGGCGCCGTCGTTGTACTTGCGGCACTCGAGGTCGAGGTTGGGGATCCCGAAGAGGTAGCCGTGGTCCGTGAGGGCGACGGCGGGCATCCCGAAGTCGACGGCGCGCTTCACCATGTCTGGTATGCGGGTGGCGCCGTCGAGGATGGAGAAGTCGGAGTGATTGTGCAGGTGGACGAACGCCATGGTTGCTGCTCTCCAGACTGCCTCGTGACCAAGGGCGAACGGTGACGGACGCGCGAGGGTCGCGAGGCCTCGGGTAAGGTGCGCCTCTGCTCTGCTTGCCGCCGGAGGCGTCGGCGTGGCTTTTGGCCACCCATGATAGCCGATGGGCCAGGCCGGCCGGGCCTAGTTCAGGGGAGAGGGGCCTCCCCCGAACTCGTAGCGCAGGACGAGCGGCTGGCCGCCGCCAGCCTCGAGCTCCACGCAGACGAAGGCGCATTCCACCTCGTCGAAGCCCTCCCCCAGGAGCACGTTGGCATAGAGGCCCGCCTGCATCCTGTGGCGCTCGAGGAGCTCCTGGGAAGGGAGGCCCGCGTCTCCGGTCTTGTAGTCGACCACCAGCGCCCGGGGGCTGCCGGGGTCGAAGCAGAGGAGGTCGATGGCGCCCTCCACGTAGCTCCCGAACCTGGACTCGACCTTCCTGAAGAAGGGCTGCTCCGCCCTGAGGCAGGCGTGCGAGAGCGCCTCCCTCCGGATGTCCGAGCCCTCCCAGCGCGCCAGCGCACGCTCGAGCCGGTCGCACTGCCGGGGCGAGAGCCGCCAGTAACGCTCCGTCTGGGCGACGCGTTCGGGCGAGGGAGACGAGGCCGACTCTACCATGGCCTGAGCAAGCTGGTGGAAGGCGGAGCCCAGGCTCGTCGCCCGGTCGGCATCGGCCTCCGCGCCATCGGACGGGCCAGGCTCCTCGCAGTTCCCCTCGACGTCGCAGGAGAGGAGCACGGTGGCCTCGTCCCGCCCCCCTCCCCCCAGCGCGTCAAGCTGCCGCCGGGCGGAGGAATAGCTGAAGACGCCCTCCCGGGGACTCCAGCCACGCGCCGACTCGCCCCGCACGGCGAGACCGTCCTCGACGGCGACGTCGTAGCTGACGAAGGGGGACGGCTCCTCCCCTGCCTTCGGGCCGTCCCCCAGGGCACCCAGCTCGCGGGGGGACCCGGCCCCCCCGTCGTCGAGCAGGCAGCCCCCCTCGGGTCCCGGCACGAGGGAGGTCACCCTCAGCGCGGCGGGCTCGCTGCCGCCGTATTCGACGAGCCCGTCGTGCTCCCCGGGCTCCGGCAGCCCCTCCCCGAAGAGGGCGCGGCACACCCCGGAGGCGAGGAGCGGCCTCAGGCTCCCGTCCTTCGACATCTGGGCCGAGACCCCCAGGACCACCGCCTCCCTCGCGCGCGTGAGGGCGACGTAGAGCAGCCGGGCGCGCTCCGCCGCCTCGCCCTCCTCCGAGCTCGTGAAGAGCCTCCTCGCCCAGTCCACGCAGTCGGTGCAGGAGGCGTCGTCCTCGGGGGCGTCCCGGCGGAGCCACGACGAGTCCGCCTCGGGCGGGATCAGGGCGGCCAGCACGGAGCCGGAGCGGTTCTCGCAGCAGACGCCCTTGGAGGGGGGCGCGTCGTTGCCCCAGCACTCGCACGCCGCGACGACGGGGAACTCCAGGCCCTTGGAGGCATGCACGGTCATGACCTGCACCGGGCCGCCACCCCCGCCCACGAGCGAGGCGGGACCGAGCTTGCAGACCTCGAGCCAGCGGTCGAACTCGACGGACGCCTCGCAGACGCCGAGGCCGCCCTCGTCCACGAGCTCGCCCACGTGCCGCACGGCCGCGAGGGCGTTTGCCAGGCGGGCCTGGCCGTCGGGACCGCCGTCCTCGAGGCGGGCGACGAGGCCGGACTCGCGGAGCATCGCCGCGAGCACGTCGCGCACGGGCCAGCTCCCCAGCCTCCGGAAGGCGCGCACGACCAGCTCGCGGGCTGAGCGCAGCGCGGGAGAGGGCTCGAGGCCCGCGGGGAGGTCGAACGACACGAGGCCGGCGTCTATCCCCCGCTTCGTAAGGGCGTCCACCTCCTCCTGGTCGCGGGTCGCGAGGAGGAGGAGGTCGTCTGCCGAGAGGCAGAACATCTGGCTCGTGAGCACGGGGTAGAGCCCGTCCTGGGTGTCCCTGGGGTTGGCGAGGAGGTGCAGCAGCGCCGAGACGAGGCGCACCTCCTCGCTCTGCGAGAAGGTCGACCCGCCGCTCACCACGCACTCGATGCCGCGGGAGCGCAGGGCCTCGAGGTAGCTGCCGAGCCTGCTCATGCGCCCCAGGAGGAGGGCCACGTCGGAGGGCCTCTGGCCGGCGTCGATGTAGCTCGCCAGGCGCTCGGCCACCCTGTCCGCCATCACGCGGGCGCGGTCCTGGGACGAGACCTGCGCCCTCCCCTGCCGCCTCGAGCACACGAGCTCCACGCTGACGCGGGGAAGCCCCCGCGCCGCGAAGCCGCTCGCGCGCCCCTCCCAGGCGACGAGGTCCATGAAGCGCGGGAGGAGTCCCCCTCCTCCCTCCTGGCCGCGTCCGAGGACGTGTGCCACGAAGCGCAGGACGTCGTCGTGGCTGCGGAAGTTGTTCTTGAGCTCCACCACCGAGGAGGGGGGCAGCGACGCCTGACGGTCGCGGAACACCTGCACGTCGGCGGCACGGAAGCGGTAGATCGACTGCTGGGCGTCCCCCACCGTGCAGAGGTGGCAGGCACCGGGCCCGCTCAGGAGCTCGATCATGCGCACCTGCTGGGCGTTGGTGTCCTGGAACTCGTCCACCATGACCAGGCGGAAGCGCCGACCGTACTCTGCCGCGACCTCCGGATGCTCGCGGAAGGCGCGCAGGGTGAGCGAGAGCAGGTCGTCGTTGTCGAGGACCCCGAGCCCCGCCTTGAGTCCGGCGTAGCGACGGTCCACCTCGCGCGCGAGCTGGACGAGCTGGGTGCGGAAGCGCATCGCGCCAGCCATCTGCACGGCGAGCGCACAGTCGGCATAGGCGGCCTTGATCTGGGCGCCCAGCTCCCTCATCTTCTTCGACCTGTAGGCGTCGCCGGGCTTCCTTATGCGCCCGAAGGCCTCCGCGGCGTGCGCCGCGTCGCGCTGCGAGGGCGGGAGCGAGAGGAGCCTTCCCACCACCTCGAGGGAGTTCTGGAGGTTCGTGCGCTCCGCCTCGCCGGCCTTGGACGAGAAGGCCTTTGCCTCCTGCCCCAAGGCGAGCGCCCTCTGCACGCAGTCGAGGTAGAGCGAGAGCTCTCCGAAGACGTCGGGGGCGGTCCCCGGGAACTCGACCGAGTCGAAGCCCTCCAGGGCCGATCCCGCCGCGTCGCGAAGGGTCCTGAGCATGCCGAACACCGTAGCGGCGCCGTCGATTCCGGCCCGCCCCCTGAGCTCGAAGCTACGCCTGAGCTCCGCGTAGGCGGGGTCGTCCTGGACGATGCCGCACACCTCGTCGACCGCCCGTTCGACCAGGTCCGCCGAGACGCCCTCCCCCGCGACCTTGAAGCCGGGGTCCAGGCCGAGGGCGAGGGCGTGCCTCCTCAGGATGCGCGAGCACATGCCATGGATGGTGCTGATCCAGGCAGAGTCCACCTCGAGGGCGTGGCCTGCCATGCCCCCCTCGCGCAGCCGGGCGCGGATCTTCTCCTTTATCTCGTCCGCGGCCGCATGCGTGAAGGTGATCACCAGGACCTCGTCGAGGCTGTCGAGGTAGGGCGCCCCTCCCTCGCCCGAGCCGGGGGTGAGGGCCCACGCGACCCTCTCGGCCAGGGTGGACGACTTGCCCGACCCGGCCCCCGCAGCCACGAAGAGCGGCCTGTCGAGGGTCCGCGTGATGCGCTCTTGCTCTGGTGTCAGACGGCGTGCCACTAGGACAGCCTCCTCTCGCAGTTGGTGACGGGACACCACTGGCAGGCCTTGGCGTCGACGGGGTCGGCGCGGACGTCACCCGCGAGCATGCGCCCTATCGCCGCGGCGACCTGCTCCTCGGTGGCGTCCAGCAGCTCCTCGAAGCCCAGCTGTCCAGGCCCCCCGCAGCAGCAGGAGTCGAGGCGGGCCTGCCTCGCGGGCCCCAGCACCTGGTCGGCGAAGTTGGCGTCGACCACCCCCGCGAGCTCGTGCTGGTCCGCGCGCGACCCCCTGGTCGAGAGGTACATCGCCCCCACCACCTTGAGGTCGGGCATCATGCGGCGGATGACCTGCGCGTAGATGAGGGCCTGCACCCTGCGCGGGAGCCTGAGCCCCCCCGGCCCGGGACAGCCCTCCCTCCCGAACACGTCGTACTCGGCGGCGAAGCCCGCAGCGCCCTTGTGCTTGTAGTCGATCACCACGGCGCAGCCGTGCTCGTTCACGTCCACCCGGTCGACGCTGCCCACGAAGTCGGCGCCGGCATAGCTCACGTGCACGCTCTGGGGACGCCTCCCCCCAAAGCGGAGCTCGAAGTGGCGGGGCTCGAAGCCCTCGAGCACCCCCAGCTCGAACTCGACGGTGCTCAGGAGGTCGCGACGCAGGAAGTCGAGCTGCAGGCGCTCCCCGCTGTCATGCGGGACGAGCGATTGCGCGGCGACGGTGGTGGCCCGACGAAGCTGGTGGGCGAGGTGGTGGTCCACCTCGGTCAAGACGAGCTCGCGCATGTGCTCGAGGTTCTGCGGCGTGACCCGCGTTCCCGGGACGTACGACTGCCCCAGCAGCTCGAAGTCGGCCTCCCCGCCATCCCCGAGGAGCCCGGCGGCGCGGGCGGCCTCCGTCGCGAGCCTGCGGTGCGACACCTCCAGGACGCGGTGGGCGAAGCTTCCCATCTGGAGCGGGCCGAAGCCGGCGTCCACGCGGTCCAGGCCGAGCCTCCTGAGGGTGAACCACTTGTGGGGGCACTCCAGGTAGGACTCCATCTGGGAGGCGGAGAGGGACGGACGGCCCCCCGGCAGCTCGGCCTCGCCCGGACGGGGGACGACGATCATCCCGCGCAACCCCGGCGAGAGCATCGAGCCGGCCGCGACCGCGCGCGAGCCCTGCGGGGCGGGACGCGAGCCCTCCCCCGAGAGGCAGAGGCTCGCCTCGCCCTCCCCCATGCCGCGGACGCGGAGGGGACAAGGACCCTCGCCCTCGAAGCCGTAGCAGGCCAGCGCCTCGGTGAGCATGACTGCCGGATAGCCGACCGAGGCGTCCGCGGCATGGGTCGCGCGTTCGAGCAGAAGCGAGCTGCGCGCCGCGGCCACGGCGGAGGCGAACTGCGAGCGCGCGAGCTCGAGCGGGTCGTCGGAGCCGCCGAGGCCAAGCTTGGAGAGGAGCGCCTCGTACGCGTCGTCCCTGGGCGCGAGCGGGTACTCCGCCGCCGTGAGCCCCGAGACCAGGACGAGGTCATGGGAGGCGGGCTCGAGCCGGGCCGCCTCGGGGCGGGAGAGGAGCCTCACTCCCACCTGGGCCGCCTCGTCCCCCAGGACGAGGCGGCGGCGCAGCGCCTGCCTCCCCGCGAGCTCGGCGAAGAGGTCGCAGAGCTCGGAGAGCGACATGCCGGCCGGCGCCAGCCCCTTGCCCTTCCCGCGGCCCAGGCCGAGCTCGCTGACGCTACCGGAGACTGCCTGGAGGGAGCGCAGGCCGTCGATGCCGCGGAGCCGGGACTCGCCAGGCGTCCCCGGCCCCTCCCCCCGCGAGCGTGCGAGGTCGGCCTGGGCCTGGTCCGCCTCCTCCATGGCATGGGCGAGCAGCCCCGCGGCGTGACCGATCTGGCCGCGGAGTATCGCCGCCGTCGCCTGCTGGACCTCCGGACTGGTGCTGCGCTTGCGGCCGAGGGACTCGAGCAGCTGGCGCGGGGTGAGGGAGCGGTTCCCCCGCCAGCGGCGGTCGAGCTCCCACGCCTGCTGCCGTCCCATCCCGCTCGCGTCGCTCAGCAGGAAGTCCACGATGGGCCGGGGGGGCCACCAGGACATGTCGCCCAGCTGGGGCAGTGGCCTGCCGTCGGGACCCTGGACGGGCCCGGGCCAGCCGAGGTCGAGCTCGGAAAGGCGCGCGACCTCCCTTGCGAAGCCCAGGAACGCACGAACCTGGGGGATGCGGTCCAGGCGCACGGGGATGCTGGCCCGGACGCAGGCGCCGCGGGCGGCGAGCTTGGGCGCGAGCTCGGACCAGGCGCGGCCTACGTCGGGCACCACCACGGCAAGGCTCGCCGTCCCAGCATCGGCCGCCAGGGCACGTCCCCGCTCGAGGAGCTCGGCACACATGAGCTCCCCCTCGCTGAGGGGGCCCGACGCCTCGAGGAGCGCGACCCTGCCCGATGGCTCGAGCGCGCCCATGGAGGGCTCTCCCATGCGAAAGAGCCGCGCACGCAGTCCCAGGAGCTCGCCTGCCGCCGGCGCGCGATGCCCCTCGACCGACTCCTCCTCGGCAACCTCGACGCCGAGCTCGCGACAGAGCGCCACGACGGCGCGCGCGGACGATTCCGCGAGGGCCGTCGCGGGACCCTCGTCCGAACGCACCACCAGTACGAGCTCCCCCGCGCCCGCGAGGCGCGCGAGGAGGCGCAGGACCGAGGGGGGCGCCTGGTCGAACCCCGCCGCGACGACGCGCGGGTGGCTGCCATGAGCCTCGGCGAGTGCGTCGGGCAGGAGCCACATGGCCTCGCAGAGCTCCACGAGGCCACGGCGGCGGAGCGCCTCCCCGTACTCGCACACAAGCCCGCAGAGCTTGCGCTCCGCGCTCCCCAGGGCCCTCCATCGCGGGTCGCCCTGGTCCGGCGGCAGCTCGGGAAGGTGCTCGGAGCAGAGGCGGGCGAGGAGGTCCAGCGTGCCGCTGGTGCCGGCAAGGCCCTCGAGGGCGCCCTGGGACCGGGCGCGGTTGAGCAGGACGCGCAGAAGCGCGAGCCGTGCCGTGGCGTCGACGACGCGGCGTCCGTCACCCCACAGCCCCCAGCGCTCCTCCGCCCAGGCGACGGGGGTCGCCACCTGCAGGAGGTGGGGCGCGCGCGGGTCGTCCGCAAGCGCCCTTCTGCAGGCGAGCGCCTGATCGACCGAGGGCACGAAAAGGGTCGCCTCGGCGACGGCGGAAGTGGCGCCGAGCTCGCGCATGACGGGGGCGCCCAGGAGCCGGGGGTCGTCCGTGCGTATGAGCTTGAGTGGCATGTGCCCTCCCCTTCCTCGAACCGAACGGCCGCGCCTCGTCGCCCGTGCCGACGGGCACATGGTAGCGCGGGGGTGGGACGCCAAGCCATGGGCCCGCGGCAGGGAGCCGCGGGCCCATGGCGGTGCCGGATGGCGGTGCGCCCTACTCCCCGTCCATCCGGGCGAGCACGCGGCGGTACCCGCCCGCCTCGCCGTTCAGGCACTTCGAGACGCGGCTCACGGTGGTGGAGGACGCCCCGGTCTGGCGGGACACCTCGAGGTAGGACGCCCCGTCCCTCAGCATGGTGGCGACCCGCAGGCGGCGGGCCAGCTCCTCCACCTCCTTCGGGCTCAGGAGGTCCTGGAGGAAGGCACGGGCCTCGGAGGGGTCGGACACCAGGCCGACCGCCTGGTACAGCCGCTCCGCGTCCGCGCTTCCGATCCTCTCGCCCGCACTCCGAGCCATGCGCCCCGCCCTTCGCCATGGGTAGGACATCCGTGGCCTCCCCTGGCCGCCTACTTTACTCCATTAAAGCGAGAGGGGGCCTTGGCACGAGGCATGGCAGGAACCGGACCTGGGTATAACCAAGCCATCAGAAGGAGGAAACCATGTCATTTCTCGGAACCTGGTTCGTTACCGCAATTGCCACCATGGCAGCGATCGCGCTGGTCCCCGGCATCGAGGCCGTGGGCGGCAGCTGGATGGGCCCGGCCATGTGCGCCCTCATGCTCGCCCTCGTCAACGCGACCGTGAAGCCCGTGGCGACGTTCTTCTCGCTTCCCCTCAACTTCCTGACGCTCGGCCTCTTCTCGCTGGTGATCAACGCCCTGATGCTCGAGCTCGCGAGCTACCTCTCGCGCAACGTCTTCCACGCGGGGATCCTCATCTCGAGCTTCGGCGCGGCGTTCTTCGGGGCCATCGTGATCAGCGTCGTCGCCAGCCTGGTGGGCGGCGTGACCGGGCTGCGCTAGGCGTCGTCGTCCGGGCGCGCCCCCCTCGTCCTGGGCAGGAGCGGCTGCCTCCGCGGAGCCTCGGCCTCCCCCTCCTCGCCCGCGAGCGCCAGGTGGTCGGCGACGTCTCGGACCAGCTCGCGGGCCTGGCGGGCGGCAGCCTCCCGCGCCTCGGCGACGCGCTCCCCCGCCGACGCCCGGTAGGCGTCCACGGTCGCCCCCACCAGCCTGCGCACGAGCTCGCGGCTCTGGTCGCTGACGGACACCGCGGCCGCGAGCACCGCCTGGATGCTCGGCGGCTGGAGCACCTCGTCGAAGGTGGTGGCACCCCCTGCGCCGAGCACGCCGAAGAGTTCGGAGACGAACTCCGCGCGGTGGTCCAGGTCGATCTGCGAGACCCAGGCCGCGATCGCCTCGTCCACCCTCCTCGCGTCGTCGTCCAGGCCCTCCGCCCTCGCCAGCCCGTCGGGCAGGCACTCCCAGGTCATGGGGTCGTGCTGCAGCATGCCGCTCCCGTCGCTTCGCACGAACGCGTGGGGGTCCTCGGGACGCGAGAGGAGCATGCCTATGACGCTGTGCTCGGGACAGACGTGATGGAAGCGGTCACCGAGGAGCGAGGACGGGCTCTGGGGCATGATTTCGGGCGCCATGCCAGGGCCGTCGAAGCTGTACGCCTCGCGGATCCGCGGGCGCAGCCCCTCGGGGCAGGAGAGCGCGGCGAAGGCGACCAGGTTCCCGCCCTTCGAGTGCCCACCGAGGTAGGCGTACCTCCCCCGAGCCGCAAGCCCGCGCAGGGCCTCCGCGCAGTAGGCTGCCGCGCGCCTCTGGGCCTCGGTCACCGTGAAGCTCAGCATGAAGTCCTCGCGCCAGCCCACGAGGGTCGAGTCGGTCCCCCGCAGGGACACGAACTCGTCCCCGTCCGGAAGCGTCGCGCGGAGGGCGGCGAACTGCAGCGAGCTCCCCTCGTCAATCTGGTCCACGTAGTCGTGGAGCACGAGGTCGCCGAAGCGCCTCGACGAGGCGAGGCGGCGGAGGTACTCCGCGTCCAACGTGGCAAGCGAGCGCACGCGGCCGGACATGTCCTCGCCCGCCTCGTCGGCCAGCGCGAGGCAGGCGGCAGAGAGGCTCACGCCGCCAGCTCCCGGCCCGGGGACGAACCCCGTGAAGTCGAGGTAGCTCAGGCACGAGAGCACGAGCGCGTCGACCTCGTTGAGGGGGCGCTCGTCGAAGCGGAGGTCGCCCCTCCAGGCAAGATAGTCGTTCATGTGGAACATGCGCTGCCCCCTCTTGTGTCGCCTTCGCCCGCGTGGCCCCCAAGACGGAGGCGGCCCGTCTTGGCTCTTGCCCCTGGGGCGCCGTCGTGGCCGCGCGCCGGCCCCAGACGGGAGACGGCCGCGCCCAGGGGCGATCGGCGCCCTGGCACGTCTAGAATGCAAGGATACGGGAGAGGGCCAGACCATGGGCGCGAGGGGAGAGGGGCTTCCATGAGGCGCGGACGAGGGGGACGCCACAACTTCCTGAGCTTCCTGCTCTGGATGCTCATGCTGCCCCTCCTGGGGCTCCTGGTCCTGCGCATGCTGCCCCTGAGCCACGCGCAGGGACGCGCCGTCCCCGAGCTGACCTCCTTCGTGATCTGGACCCTTCCCGCCTTCGCCTTCGCCCTCGCGCTCTCCCTCCTCTGGCGGCGCAGGAACCTCGCCGCGCTCTCCCTCGCGGCTGCGGCCCTGGTGGTCGTCTGGCACCTGGGCTACTTCCTCCCCACGCAGACCGTGTCGGAGGCGGCGGTCGAGGCCACGAGCCCCTCTGACGTCGACGCCCCCGTCGCGGACGACGACTACCTCAGGCTCATGACCTTCAACACGAGGAACGGCAGGGCGGATGCGGCCGCGCTGGTCCGGGCCGTCAGGGAGAGGCGCGTCGAGGTGCTCGCCTTACAGGAGGTGAGCTGGACCTTCCTGGACGAGTTGGGCGAGGCGGGCATCCACGAGCTTCTCCCCCACTACGTCCTGGGCGAGGCCTCCGCCACGGACAACGGCGGCATCAACGCAATCTTCTCGCTGCAGCCCCTCTCGCGCACGAGTTCGAACCTCATGCCCACCGAGTCCTCTGCCCTCGCCGCGGGCACCGTGACCCTGGGCGAGCGTCGGCTCCGCTTCGTGAGCACGCACCCCAACTCGCCCCATCTGGGAGGGCAGGGCCTCTGGAGCGAGGGACTGGCGAGCGTGTCGGAGCTGGCAGGCTACGACAACGCCTACGTGATCATGGGGGACTTCAACGCGACCTGGGACCACGTCGGCTTCAGAAAGCTTCTGGGGGACAGCTTCCTGGACGCGGGAGAGGCCGCGGGCGAGGGACTCCACCTGAGCTTTCCCGCCAACTCGGTCATCCCTCCCCTAATCGAGATAGACCACATCGTCTACAGCAAGGGGGCGGGCATCGCGGTCGGCCAGCTCGAGACCCTGCAGATCGCGGGCAGCGATCACCTCGCCCTGCTCGCGACCCTCGAGGCCTCGTAGGCACGCCGTGGGGAGGGGGGCGGCCCCATGGACCGCCCCCCCTCGCAGGTGACGATGGTGGCGAGGCCTACGCCATGATCTTGCGGAAGAGCCCCTTGACCGCCTCGTGGTCGGCCTCGCGGGGGTTGCCCGGGTAGCAGGCGTCGGCGAGCGCGTCGTCGGCGAGCCGGTCCAGGTCACCCTCGACCAGGCCGTCGCAGGTCTTGGGGATGTTGACGTCGGCCGAGAGCTGCCTGACCGCCGCGATGGCGGCGTCCGCGGCCTCGTCCTCGCCCATGCCTGTGGTGTCGACGCCCATGGCGACGGCCACCTCGGCCAGGCGCTTCGTGACGGCGGGCTTGTTGAACTCCATCGCGATCGGCAGCAGCATCGCGCAGGCCACGCCGTGGGGGGTGTCGTAGTGGGCCGAGAGGGTGTGGGCCATGGCGTGGTCGATGCCCAGGCCGACGTTGGAGAAGCCCATGCCCGCGACGTACTGGCCGAGCGCCATGCCCTCGCGGCCGCTCGCGGGCTGGCCGCTCTTCGCCTCCGCGTACGCGTCGCGCAGGTTCTGGGAGATGAGCTGGATCGCCTTGTAGTGGAACATGTCCGAGAGCTCCCAGGCACCGCGGGTGGTGTAGCCCTCGATGGCGTGAGTGAGGGCGTCCATGCCGGTGGCGGCGGTGAGGCCGGCGGGCATCGAGGCCATCATGTCAGGATCGACGACGGCGACCTCGGGGATGTCGTTGACGTCGACGCAGACGAACTTGCGCACCTTCTCGGGGTCGGTGATCACGTAGTTGATCGTGACCTCGGCGGCCGTCCCGGCGGTGGTGGGGACGGCGATGGTGAAGGTGGCATGGGCCTTGGTGTCGGCGACGCCCTCGAGGGAGCGCACGTCGGCGAACTCGGGGTTCTCGGCGACGGTGCCGATGGCCTTGCAGGTGTCCATGGAGGAGCCGCCGCCGATGGCGACCATCATGTCGGCGCCGGACCCCTTGAAGGCGGCGACGCCGTCCTGGACGTTCTTGATGGTGGGGTTGGGCTTGATCTCGCTGTAGAGGGACCAGGGGATGCCCGCCTCGTCGAGGAGGTCGGTGACCTTCGCGGTCACGCCGAACTTGACGAGGTCGGGGTCGGAGCAGACGAAGGCCTTCTTGAAGCCCCGGCGCCTGATCTCGCCGGGGATCTCCTTGATCGCACCGGAGCCGTGGTACGAGACGGTGTTGAGGACGAAGCGGTTTGCCATGATTCCTCCCAGGGACGAAGCTGACCTATGAACGCCTCCTGCATTATCTACCTAACAAGAACTAAACATATAGATAAACATCCGGCAGCCATGTCCCATTCCCGCATAGGCGGGTGGGGCGCACGTCGCGCCGCCGGGACGGGAGACGGAAGCCCCGCCGGCAACAGCTACCGACGGGGCTTCGCGGTCGTTGCGCGCGGAGGGGACTCGCCCCGCCCGGACCTGGCTACTCTCCCCTGACCGAGGCGGCGAGGGCGTGCGCCAGGGCGTCCAGCTCCCCCACGGTCTCCTCCTTCACGGACGAGGCGAGGTGAACGACGGGCTCCAGGACCTCGACGTCCTTCGCGGCCTCCAGCTGCGCGAGCATCAGCTTGCCTGCGGCGGGCGCCCAGGAGCCGTTGTAGATGACGCCCACGGTGCGCTTCGAGAAGCCGTGGTTGCCCAGGTCGAGCAAGAGGTCGCGCATGCCGTCGAAGATCTCCATGTTGTAGGTCGACGAGGCGAATACCAGGTGGGAGTACTGGAAGGCACGCGAGATGAGCTCGGAGACGTCGGTCTTGGAGCTGTCATACACGCGCACGTCGCGCACGCCCAGCTCGGCGAGCTGGCGGCTCAGGATGTCGGCGGCGTTTGCCGTGTGCCCGTACACGGAGCCGTAGAAGATCGCGACCGAGCGGAGCTCCGGCTCGTAGGAGGCCCACTTGGCGTAGCGGCCCAGGATCTGGTCGAAGTCGCGCCTCCAGAGATGGGCGTGCAGGGGACAGATGAGCCTGACGTCGAGCTTCGACGCCTTTTTGAGCAGCGCGGTGGTCTGCATGCCGTACTTGCCCACGATGTTGGCGTAGTAGCGGCGCGCCTCGTCGGCCCAGTCGCGCTCCCACTCGACCTCGTCGGCGAAGATGCAGCCGCTCATGGCACCGAAGGCGCCGAAGGCGTCAGCCGAGAAGAGCGTACCCGTGAGCTGGTCGTAGGCGACCATGACCTCGGGCCAGTGGACCATCGGGGCGCAGACGAACTGGAGGGTGTGGCGCCCGAGGTCGAGGGTGTCCCCCTCCTTGACCTTGATGGCGCGCGACTCGGCGTCGAAGTCGAAGAACTGCCCCATGAGCTTGAAGGCCTGGGCGGTCCCCACCAGCCTCAGCTGGGGGTAGCGCCTCACAAGGTCGGGGATGACGGCGCAGTGGTCGGGCTCCATGTGGTCGACGACCATGTAGTCGAGGTCGCGCCCGCCCAGGGCGAAGTCGAGGTTCTCCCAGAACTGCGTGGTCACCGCTTCGTCCACGCCGTCCAGGAGGCAGGTCTTCTCGTCGAGGACGAGGTAGTTGTTGTATGACATGCCTTCCGGCACCCTGTGGATGTTCTCGAAGAGCTCGATGCGGCGGTCGGAGGCACCGAGCCACCAGGTGTCCTCCGCTACCTTGCGTACGTTGTGCATGTGCGTTCTCCTCGCTGGACCACGGCTCCGCCGCCGCCCGTATTTCTGCCTTTCGCCATTCTACTATGCCTCCCGCCCTTGACAGGCCGGGGCGGGCATCTCGCCGCGTCCGCCGAACGTGCGGGTACGCGCCGCCCGCCGCCGCGCGCGGCCCCTCCTAGCTGGCGTGCGCGGCGTGGCGCCCGGAGGACCACTGGCCGCATCGGCGCAGGAGCTCCATGCGAGCCGTGACGTAGCGCTTCTCGACCGCCTGGGCGAGCCTTCGTGCGATGCCGTTGGCGACGCCGCTCCCAAAGCAGCTCAGGAGGGCGTCCAGGCCCAGGAGGGCAGCCAGGACGAGGATGGCCATGCGCTGGGCCGCGTCCTGCCGCGCCAGCGCCCAGTCGCAGACGACGAGCACCAGCGGCAGCATGAGGATGCCGTACCACTGCTTCTCTATGAGGTCGGCGAGACTCGACTGGTAGGCCCCCTGCCGACGCACCTCGACGTGGATGCGGGTGACGTGACTGACCAGGCCGTTGGCGGCCTCGCGCAGGGTCCCGCTCAGATGCCCCGCGAAGAGCTCGTAGAGCAGGAGGTAGCTGGGGTAGACGCAGGCCGCGACCGTGCGCGCCCAGTCACCGAGGCCCGCCGCAGGGCCCAGGTCGAAGCGGGCCTCGTTGCCCCCCACGAAGGGGAAGGTCCGGTACCAGAGGAGGGCGAAGGCGAGGACGAGCAGGCTTCGGATGAGCCAGGGCCCGAGGAGGAGGCGTCTGAGGCCGTGGCCGGGCGCGTCCGCGGCGGCGTTGGCGTCCCGCTCGGCGGCGGCGCTCCTGGGGTTGCCCTCCTCGTCCCAGAATAGGCTGTCGTCCACCTGCGTGCGGGTGGAGTTCCGTCCGGCGGGGTCGAAGTGGACGCCCACGCCGTGCCTGCCCACGCTCCCGCCCACGAGGTCGCGCTGCACGGTGGCGCGGTCGCCCTCGAAGAGGGGCTTCAGCACGGCATAGGCCTTGTTGACCTCGGTCATCTTGCGCTGTGCGAACCTCGGGCTGATCCCGTTCTTGGCGGCGTTGTCGGGATGGTACTCCTGGGCGAGCCTCTTGAAGGCGGCGCGCAGCTCCGCCTTGCCGTAGCGATCGGGAAGCTCGAGCGCCTCCTCGGCCTGTGCCTGCGTCATGTCCTGCCTCATGTGCGACTCCCTGCTCGCGCTCGCTGCGTGCCCGACCCCCAAAAGAATGCGACGGCCGCGAGGGGCCGCCGCATCCACGGGCTATGGGCGCCCCAAGGGGGACACTTCCGGGACTAGTCCTCGTCCAGCTGGGCGGCGACCTCGTCCGAGACGCTCATGGTGGTGTAGACGTTCTGGACGTCGTCGAGCTCCTCGAGGCGGTCGACGAGGCGCTGGACCTTCTTGGCGTCGTTCAGGTCGAGCTCGGTCGGGGTGGTGGGAACCATGGTGAGCTCGGAGCCCTTGACCTCGATGCCCTGCGCCTTGAGGGCGGCCTCGACGGACTGCATCTTGTCGTAGGCGGTGTAGACAATCCACTGGTCGCCGGCGTCCTCGTAGTCGTCGCCCTCGGCCTCGGCCACGGCCATCATGAACTCGTCCTCGTCGACGGCGTTCTCCTTGTCGGCGACCTTCTTGTCGTCGCTGACGATGACCTTCTCGATGGCGATGGAGCCCTTGCGCTCGAACTGGAAGGCGACGGAACCCGTGGTGCCCAGGTTGCCGCCGGCGTGGGTGAAAGAGGAGCGCACGTCGGCCGCGGTGCGGTTGAGGTTGTCGGTCAGGCACTCGACGTAGACGGCCACGCCCGCGGGGCCGTAGCCCTCGTAGGTGACCTCCTTGTAGACCACGGCGTCGGCGCCGGTGCCGAAGGCCTTGTCGATGGCCGCCTGGATCTTGGCGTTGGGCATCGAGACCATGCGGGCGCGGGCGACGGCGGCGGCGAGGGAGGCGTTGTTGTCCGGGTTGGGGTCCCCCCCGTTGCGGGCGGCAACGGTGATGTTGCGCGAGTGCTTGGAGAAGAGGGCCGAGCGCTTGGCGTCGATGGCGGCCTTCTTGTGCTTGGTGGTGGCCCACTTAGAGTGTCCGGACATGGATTCTCCTTCTGACATTGGAACAAACATACGAATGGTACACAAACCCAGGGCGGACGCACAAGGGAGGCACCCGCATCTACAGAAGCACGACACGCGGGCGAGACGGTCAGCTGGCGTCGACCCGGTCAATCCCCAACTGCCCCGAGAGCGCGGACCAGAGCTTGTGGGAACCCGAGCTGGTGGGGTGGACCTGGTCGGGATTGAAGTCGCCCGTCCCCAGCTCGAGCGCGTCAAGGAGCGAGACGTGCAGGTAGCCCTCCTCCCGGCAGAGCTCAGCCAGGACGGAGTCCACCTGGTCCATGCCATAGAGGTTGTGCGCGTCGGTGCGCTCGTTCGCGGGCGGCGAGACCACCACGAGCAGGCGGCAACGTGCCGCGGCGGCCGCCAGGGCGTCGCGGGCACACGAGCGGAAGTCCCCCAGGGGCTCCTTGGCGGCGTCGTTGGTGCCCAGCATGACCACGACCACGTCGGCGCCGTCCCCCAGCCACGCGTCGGGGTCCTCCGCCAGGTACTGCATCCTGAACCCGCTGACCCCCGCGTTCACGAACGAGACGCCCCTCTCGCCCGCCCAGGCCCTGAAGTCGTTGGCCCAGCAGCCGACGGTGGTCGCCACCTCCTCGTAGCTCCCCTGCCGTCCCTGGTAGACGATGACGCCGGTGTCCGAGGGCGCATCCCATCCGTCGCAGAGGTAGCCGGCGGTGATGGAGTCCCCTATGAGGCGGATGGAGCCCAGCTCCCCCGAGGCAAGCATGTCGGCGAGGGGCGAGGGCTGCGGCTGGCCGGCACTGGGGTCATTGACCGTGGCCGTCGCGGCCGAGTCACCCGGGAAGCCCGCGCGCGCGTCGGGACCGGCGCCGCCCGTCTCTGGGGCGTCGCCCGCCGCGAGGGTCCCGACCTGCGAGACGAGGCGAGGGGCGAGCATCGCGAGCAACAGAACGAAGGCGACGGCCAAGGCGGCCAGGGGGCGACGACCCTCTCCCCCGCCTCCCCGAGCCCCTAGGTGCTTCGGCATGGCAGCCCTCCCTTCCGGTCCCGGCATGCCGGCACGGACGCGCGCGACGTCCCGCTAGAGGCCATACTTCGCCACCACCCTGCGGATGGACCTTCCCCAGGGAAGCCAGATGGCAAGCAGGAAGGCCACGGTCGACGTGCCATGGACCAAGTCGAGGGGCAGCCCGGCGGCGAAGGCGGCGAGCACTCCCGGCCAGGTCAGGGGCCGGACGAAGCCCAGCACGTACCATCCGTTGAGCAGGAGCCCGTAGAGCAGCGCCGACGCGAAGCCGAAGGCGTAGAGCGCCCCGCGCCGACCGAGCATGCCGCGCTCGAAGAGCGCCCCGGCAAGGTAGCCGACGAGGCCCCACGCGTACATCTGCCAGGGAGTCCACGCCCCCTGGCCGAAGAAGGCGTTGGAGGCGAGGGCGGCAAGGGCCCCCACCATGAAACCCTCCCTCCTGCCCAGGGCCGCGCCTGCAACGATGGCGATGGCGCTGACGGGCTTCACGTCCGGGAAGGGGGCGAAGAGCACCCGCCCCGCCGCTGCGGTCGCCGCGAGCACCGCCGTCGGCACGAGCTGGCGGAGCGTCGGGCGCGAGGCCTCGTAGCCCGCGAGGAAGAGCGTCAGGCAGAGCACGAGGACGAGCATGGTGAGCCCCGCGCTCGCCTCGACCCCCAGGATCGCGCAGGCCGCCATGGCAAGGGACACCGCCGCGAGCGAGAGGGGCTCCAACGCGGAAAGCGCCCTGGCCCGGACGGACCGGGCCACTATCCCTTCCGTGCCGGCCATGCGCGCCTCCCCTCCTCGATTCGTCCAGAATAGCACCCGTCGCCTTCGCGGGACCGTCCGGCCGACAGGGCGGGCTGCCGCGGGCAAGTGGTCTAGAGTGGAGCAAAGGAGTCCTCGACGAGGGGAGAAGACCATGCTCTACCTTGGCAACTTCAGCTACAGCGACCAGGCGGACCCCGCCGAGAACTACTGCCTCATGCCCGCGCTGGTGGAGGCGACGGACCCCGAGGAGGCCCTCACCAAGATCGCCCACGCCCTGCAGGAGCTGCACGAGGGCTCGGACCTCCTCGAGGGCGCGGCGCGCATCAACCTCGACTCGCTCGTCGAGCTTGAGGCCGCCCCCTCCGAGGCGCTCATCGCCCAATGGACCAAGGTGGTCCCCTCCGTGGAAGGGCTCTCGCTCATCAGCTCGGTCCTGCCCGCCGGAAGCGACGACGCCGAGGCCTATAGCTGGGTCTCGAACGACGCCGACGAGGCGCACGACCACGACCACGACGACCCCTACGACGAGGACGAGGTGGACGAGGAGGTCTTCCTCAGCTTCGAGTAGCGGACCTCTCCCCCGGGAGGCGCACGCCTCGCCAGCCGCCAAGTGCCGCCGACGACGCTGCCGCGGGTAACGTTGCCGCAAGAGGGCCGATGTGGGTGGTTCATCCGACGCCGCACGCGAGAAGTGGGTGGTTTCGCCCGTTTTTGGGGAGAAAAACCACCCACTTCGCACCTCCCGCGGCATGCATGCCCTCTGACACCAACATTCGGTACGCGGCGCGCTCTCACCGCCCAAGGCAGGGCCGAGCCAAAGCCAAGCCCCGCGTCGTAGCCGAACCGTACAAGGCCTAGCGCCAAAGCCGGGAGTTCTCGAAGAACTCCCGGCTGGGCTCGGTGACCGCGACCTGCCCGTCAAAGAGCAGGCTAACCGTGTCTGCGAGCTCGCGCACGAGCCCGAGGTCATGGGTAGCAAGCAGCACCGTCGTCCCGCGCTCGCACGCGACAGCGATCGCCCCGCCCAGGCTCCGGCGCGCCGCGAGGTCCAACCCCTTGCTCGGCTCGTCCAGAAGCAGGAGGTCTGGCCGGGTCAGCAGCAGCTTTGCCAGCGCGACGAGCTGTTGCTGGCCACCCGAGAGGTCGTAGGGGTGCCGTTCCAGGAGCGACGTGCCCAGGCCAAGCTCGGACAGTACGAGCTCGACGTCCCCACCCGCGTAGCCGCATCGGGAGGACCACTCCATGAGCTCCTCTCGCACGCTAGGAAGCGAGAGGAGGGCCTTGGGGCTCTGGGACAGCAGGGCCTGCGTGACGCCACGCGCCTTACGCACCCTGCCCCTCTGGGGACGCAGGGTGCCGGCGGCGAGCGAGAGAAGCGTCGACTTGCCGCAGCCGTTGGCGCCCACCAGGGCGCGGCACTCCCCCCGCGCGAGCGAGAGGTCGAGCCCGCGCAGGACCCAGTCCGCGTCGCGCGCATGGCGGAACCACAGGTCGCGCAGGGAGAGGCGGCTCTCCGCAGGGTTGGGCCCACGTCGGCGCGACCGGTCGAGCAGCCCCAGCTCCCGTCGCTTGCCCAGCTCCTCGAGCGGAAGCTCCCTCACGCGTCCCCCCTCCAGCGAGAGCGCCCTGGTGGCAGAGTCCGCGAAGGTCCTCGGGGCGTGCGTCGCCACCAGGACCGTGATGCCCAGCTCGCGGTTCGCCTTCCTGAGCAGCGAGACGAACTCCCCCCCGCTCACGGGGTCGAGCATCGCCGTCGGCTCGTCCAGCAGAAGGAGCCGGGGCCGCATCGCCAGGACGGACGCGAGGGCGAGCACCTGGAGCTGCCCCCCCGAGAGCTCCGCGCACCGCGCGTGGAGCCAGGGGCCCATGCCCAGGAAGTAGCTCGTCTCGGCTATGCGGCGTCGCAGCTCCTCCTGGGGAACGGCCAGGTTCTCGAGCCCGAAGGACAGCTCCTGCATGACGCCGTCGCAGACGAGCTGCGCCTGGGGGTCCTGGAACACGTATCCCACGAGGGCCGCACTGAGGGCGGGGTCCTCGGCGAGCAGGCCGACGGGCCTTCCCGCGACCTCGAGCTCGCCCGCGAGCCGTCCCGTGGGCGAGATCTGGGGCTTGGCGAGCCTCAGCAGGGTGGTCTTGCCACTTCCCGTGGCGCCCACGAGCACGGCGAAGTCCCCTTCCTCGAGCTCGAGGGAGACGTCCTCGAGGACGGGGGCCGACCCATCGCGCGCGTCAGGCGGGTCGGGGTAGGCGAAGCGGACGTGACTCATGCGAAGGGCCGTAGGCATCAGCGCCCCCTCCAGGAAAGTCGCTCAGCAAGCAGCGCGAGGCTGGGGACCAGGACCTGCAGCGCAAAGGGCAGGTAGCCCCACCATGCCACGAGGGTGGGCATCTGGGGATAGAACCTCCACTGCGCGAGGGCGACGGAGGCAAGAGGGGCGTTGAGCAGCCCCAGCAGCACGAGTGCCGTGATCGCAGCCACGTCCGAGGGACGCAGGATGATGCGCCGGTAGTGGCTGCGGCGGGGCGACGCGGCCCAGCCCCGCGCACGCATCGAATCGGCACGCTCGAGGGAGTCCTCGAGCGCCCAGCTCAGGACGATTCCCAGGGAGCGGATTCTACGCCGGACGGGCAGGTTCCATCGAGTCGTGCCGAAGCGCTCCCCACCCCCGTGGCCAGTCGCGTCGCCCGCGCTGGCCCCCTCCCCTTCCGCGGCGGTGCAGGAGGCGAGCACCCCCTCAGTCAGCTCCGCACGGCGCAGCAGTCGGGGGAGCAGCTGGAACACCATCGAGACGACGAGCGCCAGGCTGGGAAGCCGGCCTCCCCAGACCTCGCGGAGGCGGTCCCCGTCCACGATGCGCGCGCAGCACTCGAACCACAGGAGGGTCGAGAGGAGCATCCCGCCCATGCAGAGGCCATACGAGAGGGACTCGAGCGTGGGCGAGAGAGGCCCCAGCTCGAGCAGGACGGTCGACCCCGTCCGGACGAAGATCGGGTTGAGGAGCACGATGAGGGCGAGGAACGGCAGCTGCCAGCGCAAGCGGGCCAGGATGGCCGAGGGGCCAAGGACGAGGGATGCCAGAAGCAGGCCCCCGCCCAAGGAGATGCCCACGTAGACCGGCTGGAGCACGAGCATGGCCATGAGCAGCGTCGGCACGAGGCAGACAAGGGGGACCAGTGGGTGGCGGTCAGAGAAGAGCTCGTATGTGCCATGGACGTGCATGGTCTAGACGTAGCTCCAGCTCACGACGGAGCCGTCTGACACGCCATACTCGTCACTCATGACGCTGAGGCTCACGCCATCGACCGAGTAGACCCAGCCGTGTCCACCGGACATGTCCGTGCTCCCCACGCCGTTGATAACGTAGACCCAGCTGCCCGAGCCATAGGGATTCGGCCCGGACTGGACCGACGCCACGGAGCAGAGAGCGTCATAGGCTGTGGAGCCCTCGCTCACGTGCGCCGTCGAGGAGCTCCCGTTGACCAAGACCGTGACGGAGATGAGCCCGTCGTCGGAATCGGCTGAGCCGTCAGACGATTCCGAGACGCCTGCACTCGAGGCGAGGTCTCCTCCCCCCGATACATAGCCCTGGCCTCCGGACCCACCCGACGCCTCGTTCCTCGCATCGGAGGGCCTGGTGTCCTCGGAATCGCCGGCCTTCTCGTCTGCGGAACCGGAGGAGGACTGCTCCTTCGACGGGGTGGTGGAACCCTCCTTCGAATCGCCCCCAGAGCTTGTCTCTGACCCCTTGCCATCGGAAGCGGCGTCAGACGCCTCCCGCGTGGTAGAGAGCGAGAGGGAAGGGGCGCCCGGCAGCGATGCGAGCGGATCCTCTCCCCTGGCGTACTGGGACATCGACCATGCACAGAAGGCGATGACGAGGACTGCCAGGACCGACAGGACCGCACGCGCGATCCTCTGGTTACGGGCGCCCATGCCTATTCCTCCCCTACCTCACGCCTGCGCCAAGCGAGGCAGAGGAGCAGGACTACCGCACCGCCTACCATGCCCACGACGGGCCAGGCGGGCGGGCGACGCATGGCTGCCTGTCCGACCTCTGCCTCCGCATCGGCGTGATCTGACGGTGAGCCTTCCCCGGTGTTCGAGGCGGATGTGGACCCTGTGCCTGGAGCCGATGACTTCGTGGCTTGGCTGCCAGGCGCACTGGCGTTGGAGCTCTGCCTGGAGCCGACGCCCGGCGTCGGGGTCCCCTTGCCGCCAGCACTTCGTCCGCCGCCTGGCGTGCCCGCGCCCTTGGACTGGCCGACGCCCTGGGACTGTCCGTCCTTCGGGTCCGATTGCGCGCCCTTGGGGTCCGGCTGCTCGGGCTGGGAACCGGGCACGAGCTTGAAGAGGGCTCCCGAGTCGTTGCCGTAGTAGAGGCTGCCGTCAGCTCCGGCAACCACCGAGGTAATGCCGAACTGCTGCCGGCCAGCCTCGGGCTGGTACAGGAGCGTCGCCCCGGAATCACCGGCCCTGAACAGGTAGACGCCACCTGGGAGTGCGTTGCAGGTGAAGTAGACGTAGGTCCCGTCCTCGCCCGTGCGGACCAGGGGGCTAGACTTGACCTCTCCGGGAAGCGCCGCACCGGACTTCAGGACCTCGGCCTTGGAGACGACCCTCATCGACGAGGCGTCTATCTCGTAGATGCCCCCCGCATACCTTCCGTTCAGGAGCCTCCTGCCACCCACGTAGAGCCTCCCGCCCACGAGCGTGGGCGTCGAGGTGCTGTAGTCGCTGAACCTGACCCGGTCCTCCTCGCGAAGTTCGCCGCTTGCACCCAGGGCGAGGCGGTGAAGCACTCCGTCCCTGGTGACCACGAAGATGACCTTGCCGTCGGGGGAAGCAACGACGCCGGCGCGAGATGACTCCCCCAGGTCGAGGGTCCCCAGCTCCCTGCCGTCCGATGCGTCGAGGACGCGAACGGCACCGGAGTCATCCGCGACTATGGCACGACCTCCGACGAGCGTGACGCCCGACCAGTAGAAGCCCGTCTGGGAGTTCTCCCTCCTCCAGCGAATGCTACCGTCCCGCAGGCTCACGCAGAGGAAGTAGCCGCCCTGCGAACCGCCACCGGCGTCCGCTGCGGCAGTGCCGTAGTACAGGTAGCCGCCCTGCACCGTCAGGGTGCTCAGCGACTGCTGGGGCAGGCCGTTGGACTCGGGGAGGGCGTCCTTTATCGCCCACTTGGTCTTCAGGCTGTCTGCCGCGACGGCCTGAAGGCGCCCACCGTGCAGAGGAACGACTACGAGACCGCCGTCGTACACCAGGCGTGCCGTGGAGTCGACCGAGGTGAGGAGTTGGGCACTGCCAAGCTCCTTCCCCGTGGTGGCATCAAGCGCATAGAGGACGTCTCCCCTCGCGACGAAGACCCTACCGCCCGCAAGGACGGGATCGCTTGGCGCCCCCTCGCCCGCACTCGGAGCAAAGGTCCACTGCGCCTCGCCGCCTTCGACGGGGGTTGCCGCGGAAGTGGACCCCTTTTCGCCCTCGCCCCTGAAGCCCGGCCATTCGGATGGCCAGTCCGGGAGTCTGAGGCCAGGATCGACGGTGACGTCGTTCTTTGGGTACTCCCTCTTCTCCGTTCCGTACGCCCAGACGATCTCGTCTCCTGGGCCCAGGACGTAGTTGGACGCGTATTCCTTCGACATCTCGCCGTTGACAAAGAACTGCCACCAGCTCCAGCCGCCGTCCTGTCCCTGGACTGCTCCAAGCTGCGATGTCCCGTTGGGAAGCGTCTGCCCCGAGCGGGCGGAGATGGTGTAGATGCCATCGTCCACGTCGAAGCCGGCGTCGTTCAGCACCTGCTTGGAGAGCTGAGCCGCCGTGGTTCCCTCGGGCACAGCCAGCTCGCGGGAAGAGACCCAACTGACGTCTGCGCCCCCCGCGCCAGGCCCCACGACCCGGACCTTGGCCGTGACCATCCTCTTGTCGTCCTCGGGCAGCTTGTCACCGTAGGCCGAGTAGCACCAGACGATGGAATCACCCTTCTTCAACGTGATTCCGCCCGCCCCCTCGTCGGCGGCGACGCCGTTCACGAAGAGCTGCCAATACCTGCCGGAGGCCTGGTCGTAGCTGAGCCTGCGGCTCCCGTCAGGCGAGCTGATGGTCGAGAGGTAGTAGCCGTACTGGCCGTTCTGGGACTCGTGGGCGAGCCCCGTCCCCTGGAGCATCCTCTCGGTGAGCACATCTGCAGTCGAGCCCTCGTCCAGCGCGTAGCTGGCCTCACGCGCCCAGACCTCGGGGCTTCCGAAGGCATCCCTTCCTATGACGGATGCCTTGACCTCGACCTGTGGCCTGGGTGCGTCGACGCCGGTCGTGCCCAGCACCCTCAGCTGCGCGGAGACCGGCTGCGAGACGAGGGAGCGGAGCCTCTCTCCCCAGACGGGGTCGTCCCCACGGAGCCTCGCAAGCTCGGAGTAGCGCTCGTCCGTCAGCACGGAGCTGACGGTGACCTCCTGGTTGTAGGTGGGCTGGGGGCTGAATAGGCTGAGCATGGTGCTGTTGTCGGCGTTCCAGGCGAGCTGCAGCGTCTCGTTGAGCACGAGCTTGGTGTTGCTCGAGCGGAAGGTGCGCGCCTGGTCGTAGCTGCCCATGCTGTCGTACTCGGGGAACTGCTCGGGAACGACGCCCGCGTGCGCCGACGACTCGGAGACGTTGCGCGCCCAGCGCAGCTCGCCCGAGTCGTCCAGGTACGCCTTCTGGAAGGTGGAGAGGTTCTTGGATATGCCGAGCGGCGACTGCCCGGCCGCGAGGGCGGCCGCGTAACCCGCCTTGACCCTTGCCATCAGGTCGAGGGCGGCGCCGACCTCTTGGGAGTCCAGCGGCTTGACGGAAAGTCGCAGGGTCTTGCTGGCCCTCACCTCGGGATTCTCCCTGCTCTGGATGGTGCAGGTGAGCTCGGCCTCGCCCTCCTGCTCCCCGGGAAGCGGGCGCACGACCCGGGCGGCATAGCCGTTCACCTTGATCGCGTCAGTGGAGCTGGAGTAGCTCACGCGATCCAGCTTGCCGTCCACGCCCAGGGTGCGCGTCGTGGGAAGCTGCAGGTCGGCGTCTATGCCCTCCCCATTCGCCGGGATGGGGCCACCGCTCGAGTAGCTCAGGTTCGGGTAGACGAACCTGTCGTCAAGTGCCGACTGCAGGCGCGCGGACTCAGAGGCGACCTTCTCGGGATCGGCCTTGACCGTGACCTCAAAGACCTTGGTCACGCTGCCGAAGTCCGCCGCCCTCTCGACGTTGGCGTTGAGGTTTGAGTCGTTGGGGACGAGCGTCGCCGTGAGCGTGACCCTCTTGTCCACGGCACCGCGGGTCACCTTGCCCGCCGTGTCGACCGTCGCCTCGTCGGAGCTCGACCAACGAACGCTGGAGTACGCCTTGCGCTGGTCTGCCTGCAGGCTCGATGGCAGCGCGAGGTCGGAGGCCACTGAATCCAGAGAGGAATTGCCCCCGAGGATGGACTCCGTGTCGAGCGCCTGTCCCTCGACCTCCATCTGGCTGTGGAAGTAATCCTGGTCCCAGCCTATGGTGACGCTCTTGGGCTTCGAGACCGCCGTGCAGTCGTCCGCCGCGAAGGCGAAGCTGCAGCTTACGTTGGGGTTGTGGAAGCTGCCGTCGAGGGACGACCTCCGGTAGCCGATGCTTCCGTCGGCCGCGACGCGCTGGGGGTCTGCCGTCGAGGCGACGGAGACCGTGACTCCCTCGAGGGCGGGCTTGCCCAGCTTCTCCGCGAGCAGGCTGCGCACGAGCTCGTTGGCGTTCTTGTCCTTGCGGTAGCACGGCCTGAGTGCGCCAAGCGCGTCATCCAGGGCCCTCGCCAGGGCGTCCACCCTGGCCTGGTTGGGGTCGTCATAGAGCTTGAGGCGGACGAGGTCCTCGGCCTTGCTGCCGTCCGGCTCGTAGGTCGTGCGCGCCTTGTAGCCGTCGGAGCCCGTGATGGTGACGGCGTAGGGGCCGTCCGAGAGCGCAAGCGCGTAGCGGCCGTCGGCTCCCGGCCGGTCGGTCACCGTCTCGTCCTCGTCCTCTCCGTAGGGGTCCTCCTCGACATGGGTCACGGTGACCTTCGCGCCGGCGTCAACGCTGCCGTCGGCGTCGATGCCGACGAAGCTCACGACCACCTCGCTGAGCTTCAGCTGGACGTCCTGCGACGCGGCCATACCCTCCGTGACGGAAAGGGTCCTCGTTGCCTGACCGTAGTGGTCGGCAGATGCGCTGACCTGCAGCTTCTGCCCGACGACGACGCGATAGCTGCCGTCGGGCTGGGGAGAGAGGACCTGACCGGAGTAGCCGCCCTTCCTCACGACGACCTTCGCACCCTTGATCTGGGCGCCCGTTGCGTCGACCGCCCTGAAGGAGAGGTCCACGAAGGCGAGGGGATTCAGCTTGATGCCCGCGGAGCCGTTGCCGGCAGGCCTGAAGCTGCCGTCCTCGTAGTCCTCGTAGCCGTCGGCCGTCACCTTCACGTAGTAGGTCTTGGTGGAGTCGAGCTCGTAGAGCCCCTGGTCGTTGGGACGGACCGAGCTACCCCAAGAGTTGCCCTCGTTGACCTTGACCGCGGTCGCGTCGACCCTCTTGCCCGTCTTAGCGTCTACGGGGGAAAGGTCGACCTGGTAGGTCGTGGGACCGGGCTCGAGCACGAGGGTGACCGTGGCGTGCGCCAGCTCCCTGGCGTTCCCGTCCTCCATGGCGGAAGCGCTCGTGCCGGGCGCGTAGGCCCGTATGGTGAGCGCTACGGTTGCGTCGCCGCCGACGGGACGCCCGACGATGTTGAACCTGCCGCTCGTGATGCCCCTGCTCGCGCTGACGTAGGCGTTCTGCTCGACGGTCAGCGCGTAGGAATACGTCTTGTCGTTGACCAGGGGACGGAAGTTGAGGGAGGTGTTCGGGCTACCGTTCTTCGTCTTGTAGCCGATGTCGTAGCTCAGTCCGTCGGCAGACTTCTGGACGGCGTCGCCCCCGCCGGAGATAATTCGGGTGTCCCTCAGGAACTGGTCCAGATGCTCCTGGGCCTGGGCGCCGCCCTTGTCCGACGGCCCTGACGTTGGGGCGCCATCCGACTCGAGGCCTGGCTGGGCCACGGCCTCGGCGGCAGCCGCCCCTCCCCCATCGGATGCCACCTCGGCCCAGGCCTGGGCGGGGACGCCGCCCAGCGCCAGGCCGAGAGAGAGCACGACCGCAAGGCCGCCTTGGGCCAGCTTGACCGGTGTGGGAAAGCGCATTCCCGCTCCTCTCGCCCCAAAGGGCACGAAGAGGGCAGGCAGGATGGAGGCGCCGCACGCGCCCGCCAGACGGCGCGCACGCATGGCGCGCCTCTCCCTGGAACACAGTTCCCGCTGGTCCGGAGTCGAACCGGAATCCTTTTTCCTAGGCTTTGCAGCTGTAGGACCGTGCCCTCGGTGTCTTTTCAGTTGGGCATCATTCTAGCAGCTGGGATGCCGTCCCGAGGCCGGGCAAGGGGCCTCGGCAGACCCTACGACCTGCCCCGCTGCGGGCGTGCCGCCCTGCGCGACCAGACGAGGACCCCCACCCCCAGCACGACCAGGGGAAGCGAGAGGCACTGACCCATGGTGAGCCAACCCGTCCCCAGGAGGTAGCCCAGCTGGGCGTCGGGAAGGCGCACGAACTCCACGAGGAAGCGGAAGCAGCCATAGAGCGCGAGGAAGGTTCCCAGGAAGGTCCCCTGGGGACGTACCGGGCTGCGACGCGAGAGCACATAGAGGACGCAGAACATCACGACGCCCTCGAGCAGGGCCTCGTAGAGCTGGGAGGGGTGGCGGTACACGTGGCCACCGCCGTTGTTCCAGAACATGACGCCCCAGGGCAGGCTCGTCTCCTTGCCCCAGAGCTCCCCGTTCACGAAGTTGGCGCAGCGGCCGAAGAAGAGCCCCAGGGGTGCGCCGATGACCGCGAGGTCCGCGACCGTGGGGATGGAGAGGTGCAGCCTGCGACAGGCGAGCGAGCCTCCCAGCACCGCGCCGACGAGCCCCCCGTGGAAGCTCATCCCGCCCTCGGAGAGGGCAAGGATCTTGAGCGGGTTGGCCAGGTAGAAGCCGTCCCCGTAGAAGAGCACGTAGCCGAGGCGACCGCCCAGGATGACCCCGAGGGCGATGCCCACCATGACCTCCGTCAGGTCGTCCAGGCTGAACTCTATGCCCCAGCGCCTGGACACCTTCCAGATGGCGACGCCAGCGCAGACGAAGCCCGCGAAGTAGGCCAGCCCGTACCAGCGGACCGAGAGCGGGCCCAGCGTGAACGCGATGGGGTTCAGTCCCTGGTAGATGGCATCAAGCCACATGAAGGCTCCTCTCGCCTGCCCACGGGGCAAAAAACTGCTGCGGCCCCTCCCGGGACCGCAGCGTCGAAAGTTCCTGCAGGTGCTACCACGCCATGGCGGGCTCGACCTTGGTGACGCCGGGCACGTGCTCCTTGAGGATGCGCTCGATGCCCTCGCTCATGTCGTAGCTCGAGAGCGGGCAGCCCGCGCAGGCGCCCTGCATCTCGAGGGTCACGACGCCCTCGTCGTTGACGTTGACCAGCACCACGTCGCCCCCATCGGCCTGGAGGCTCTGGCGGATGACGCCCAGGGTCGCGTCCAGGAGCTCGCGGTTGACCGGGGTCCTCTGCTCGTCTGCCATGCTCTTCCTCTCCTCGTGCGGCAATTCCCACCACATCGATTCCATTTACGTTGCTGAGTCTACCCAAACCTCGCCGCAAGACTCCGAGGACGCCCCACAAAACCCAGAAGTGACCATCGCCGTCAGTCGATCGCCTCGAAGAGGTGGCCTGAGTCGTGGTTTGCGAGGCGACGGAGGGGAGGTCGGCCCGCCTGGACGGCCTTGAGCGCGGCGGCGACGCGGCCGACGGCGGAGGCGGCCTCGTCGGGCGAGAGGAGCGTGCAGTCGGCCATGAAGCGCGTCATCCCCGCCGCGAGGAGCTCCGGCAGCTCAGGCGTGGCGTCCAGGGGCGTGGCGGCATAGATGCGACTACGGCCGTGCACGTCGGTCCGGACGGGCATGAGGCTTCCGTCGGTCGCCCTCAGGCTGTGCGGGCGCCTCCTCAGGGCGCAGCGCGGACAGTCGTGTATGCAGCGGTCCGCGACCTGGAGGACGCAATGCTCGCTGGTCATGGCGCGCGTGCGCCCAAGGACCATGCGACCCGTGGGCACCGAGGCAGCCCGCGCGAGCGCGCAGCCCTCCTCCAGCGTGAGCTCGGGCGAGAGCCAGATGCCCGCGGCGCCGGCGCGCTCGAGGGCGACCGCGGCGCTGGTGTTGTGCACGGGGATGCAATCGCGGACCTCGGCCATGGCACCCCTCCGGGCGGCGAGGGCGAGCTCGCTCACGTTGCCCACCGCGCAGGGCGCCCCGGGCCTCACGAGGGCATCGAGGCGCTCGTGGTCGCACTCGCGGCAGACCTCGTCGAGCCAGGGAACCAGGACGCAGCCCCCGGGCAGCACGAGTCCATCCATGTCCCGCAGCGCCTCGGGCGTGGCATAGAGACGCGTGGCGCCTGCCTTGACCGCCGCCTCCGCCGAGTCGAGGTCGTCCACCAGGGCGCAGACCTCGGCCGCTCCCGCACCCTGCGTGGCTGGTGCGCCTCTCAGGTTTCCCAGCTCGAGCTCGATGTCACGAAGGTCGGGCACCGTGGCGAGGCCCTCCGCGCGCGCCCTGACGGGTGCCTCGACCTGGCGCGTCAGCTCCTCCACCGCCCGGGCGCGCAGCGCATGGACGGCGCTGAACCCCATGCCGCAGCCCTCGTCCAGCTCGACCTCGAACGAGCGGGGCTCGAAGGGGGACGAGCCCATGCGACCCACGTGCTCGACGAGGTCCTCGCGCGTCACGGGACGGGTGCGCGCGGGCTCGACGACGAAGCCCTCCGCCCGCGCCGATGCGCTCCCGTCGCAGCAGACGAGCTCGACGGCGAAGGGCTGGCCCAGGTGAGAGACGACGCGCACGTCTACGCCGCGTCGCGGCCTGAGCTCGCCCGTGGCGGCGCGCGCGGCGTCGTCCATGGCACGCTTCGAGCGAATCACGCGCACGGCGCTGCCCCGAGGCAGCACGCGGGTGGCGCGGCAGCTGATGGTGTCGCCCGGCAGCGCGTCCGAAGGGGCGTGCGCGGTAAGAAACTGGCTGGAATCGTCCTGGGGACGGAGCTCCAGAAGGTCGCCCGCACCGACCGGGCGGTCGAGCAGGACGTCGATCTCGGCGAAGGTCTTGCTGCGGAGGCGCTCGCGACCGCCGTTGGACCCCCCGCGCCTCACCTTTCCGCCGCCCAGGTCACGGCTGCCCACGACGCTTCCCACGAGCTCGCCCCGGTTGTTCGAGCGCTCGTAGCTCATCATGTCGTCGTCCGAGCGGTGGTCCAGGTAGCTGTTGGTGAAGTCGCGGTTGAAGGCGCGGCGGAGCCGGTCGTGGATCAGGTCGCTCTCGGACGGGGTCGACGTGCGCCCGGCCGCGAGCTCGTCGAGGGCGAGGCGATAGGACGAGACGACCGAGTGCACATAGTCGGGGGCCTTCATGCGGCCCTCGACCTTGAGAGAGCCCAGCCCGGCGTCGTTAAGGCGCGCGAGGTCGTCGACCGTGCAGTAGTCCTTGGGACAGAGCGGGCGACCACGGCCCTCGGCGGAGACGACCCTCCCCCGCCCGTCCAGGAGCTCGTAGGGGAGGCGGCAGGGCTGGGCGCAGAGGCCACGGTTGGCCGAGCGGTTCCCCTTGAGCGAGCTCATCATGCAGACGCCCGAGTAGCAGAAGCAGAGCGCACCGTGGCCGAAGCCCTCGAGCTCCACGCCCTCGCGGGCGATCGTGGCTATCTCGTCAACCGAGAGCTCCCTCGAGAGGGTGACGCGGCCCACCCCAAGGTCGCGGCACCAGGCGACGCCGCGGGCGTCATGGACGTTGGCCTGAGTCGAGACGTGGCACTCCATCTGCGGGAAGCGGCGGCGAACCTCCATGAGCAGGCCCCAGTCCTGGATGATGAAGGCGTCGGCGCCCAGGAGCCAGGCCTTTCTCACCAGGGCAAGCGCGCGGGGCATCTCGTCGGTGCGGATGACGACGTTGACCGTCACGTACACGCGGCAGCCGACCAGATGCGCGTCGCGGCAGGCGCGCCCGAAGGTCTCGTAGTTGAAGTTATGGGCGCCACGGCGGGCGTTGAAGTCGCTGCCCAGGGCGCAGTAGATGGCGTCGGCACCGGCTGCCAGCGCGGCGTTGAACTGCTCGGGACCGCCTGCGGGCGCAAGAAGCTCGGGCACGCCGTGCCTCTCGCGAAAGCTGTGCGGCGCAGCGGAAATGTGGGGGCGACCCGCCGCCACACCCTCGATCGACTCACAGGCTCTGCTGGCCTGCGCCTCCGCCGGCGCAGCCTTCCCCGATCCGAACGTCCCCATGCCCATCCTCGTCGACGTCCCCTCCAAAGACGGGAGAGACTCTACCCCAGGAGGGCGCTGGACGGCGCCAGAAAGAAGCGAACACAGGCAGAGGCCACGCACGCGACGCTGCTTACGCGTACGTGCGGGACGAGGCGGGGGACGTGCCCCGATGGCGTGATGGTGGGCCGGGGGGCACGATCCAGGCCCATGCGTCCAGGTCGCCTGGCCCGCCATGCCACCATGCATCGCCAGTCGATATATTTTGTACATAATTAAATATAAGAATTTATTATATTTATGGAATGCGATTAGCTCGCAATATCGATATCCACGATAAGTTATAACGGGTGGAGAGGACCGGCGGCAGGTCGGGCGCGGCGGGAGCCTTGGGGGACCGCGGGCAGTCACCACCCTATGGCCGGGCGCAGCCACCAAAGGATTGGAGAGACCCATGTTCAGGCACGCGCTTACCCACCCAGCAATCACCCGACGCGGACTGCTACGGCTCGGGGCGGCCGCATCGCTGCTCTCCGTCTGGGCACTCCCCGGCTGCTCCGGGAACGGGGCGGACGACGGTGGGACGAATGGGGGCAAGGACGTCGCCTCATCCGCTCCCCTCTCCGGCAAGTCCCTGAACGTGTACTGCGGCGCCGGCATGGCCGAACCGTTCAAGGAGATAGCCCAGAGGTTCCAGGACGAGACCGGCTGCACCATGAACGTCACCTACGCCAATGCGGCACAGATCGCCACGCAGATACGCGAGTCCGGCACGGGCGACCTGTGGATAGCCGGCTCCGTCGAGGAGACGGAGAGGCTGGGGGACGCCCTGGCCGCCAGCACGGACCTCGTGCGGCACATCCCCGTCCTCGCCGTTCCGAGCTCGAACCCCAGGAACATCCAGTCCATTGTCGACCTCGCGAACGCCGACGCCATACTCATAGGCGACCCCGAGTCGACCCCCATCGGAAAGGTCGCTCGGGCGGCGATGACGAAGGCCGGCATCTGGGACGAGGTGCAAGGAAGGGTCTCGACCACGACCACCGCCCCGCAGATCTCCGCCGCGCTCGCGAACGGGCAGGGGGACGCCGGCATCGTATGGAAGGAGAACGTCGGGGAGGGGGTCTCCATCGTGGCGGAGTCCGACATGGAGCCCTTCGCCAAGACCGTCCCCGCGGCGGAGCTGTCAGGCGCGTCCGACAGCGAGGCACTCTCGGAGTTCGTCGGGTTCCTGACCAGCGACGAAGCTCGGAAGATCTGGGAGTCCCACGGCTACGAGACGGTCTAGGGATGCATCGTTCTCACCTGGCGACCACTCGGAGGAGAGAGCTGTTCCCGGTCCTGTGCGTCGCGACGAGCGCGGTGCTCGTCCTCTTCATGGGCACCACCATCCTCGCGATCGCGGCGAACGGAATCGCCCATCTGGGCCTTGCCCTCTCGTCCGAAGAGGTCATGTTTTCTCTCCGCATGAGCGTGATGACGTCTTCCCTCTCGACCGCCCTGTGCATGGCGCTCGCCCTCCCGTGCGCCTGGGCAATGACGAGGGGAGGCCTCCCCTGCCGACGCGCGCTCGAGACCCTCGTGGAGCTCACGCTGTCGCTGCCCTACATCGTCCTGGGCTTCGCCCTCCTGGTAATCTTCTCCTCCCCCTTCGGGGTGGCCCTGCGAGACCATGGCGTCTCGGTGGTCTTCCAGCCCGCGGGCATCGTCCTCGCCCAGACGGCCGTCAACGTGCCCTTCGCCCTCCGCATGTCGAGAACCGCCCTGTGCGGGGTCGACCGACGCATGGAGTTCGTGGCGAGGACGCTGGGCGCGGGCTCGTGGGACGTGTTCAGGACCATCACGCTGCCCCTGTGCCGAAACCAGCTCGTCTCGGCACTCGTCCTCACCTGGGCGAGGGGAATGGGTGAGTTCGGCGCCACGCTCATGCTGGTCGGCGTGACGCGCATGCGGACCGAGACGCTGCCCGGGAGCATCTTCCTGAGCATCTCCACGGGAGACACGGACACGGCGATGGCGACCGCGATGATCATGCTCCTCGTCTCTGCGGCCGCCCTGACGGCGGCGAACGTCCTGGGCGGGCACCCCGTCTCGCGCGCAGAAGGAGCTCGTGAGGTCTGATGGGCATCGGAATCGAGATCAGGGGGCTCGTCGTGCGTAGGGGGCAGTTCGTCCTGAGGGTGCCGCGGCTGAGCATCTCCCCCGGCGAGTCCTTCGCCGTGCTCGGACGGACGGGGTCAGGCAAGACGGTCCTCATGGAGAGCATAGCCGGCGCGTGCGAGGTCAGCGAGGGAAGCATCGAGCTCGACGGGACGAACGTCCGCGAGCTCGATCCCAGGGACCGTCGCATCGGGCTGCTGTACCAGGACTGCCTGCTGTTCCCCCACCTCAGCGTGGTGGACAACGTCGCCTATGGCCCGCAGAGGATGGGTGCCGGGACACACGAGGCGCGGTGGCACGCCCAGGAGCTCCTCGAACTCCTGGGGGTCGGCCAACTTGCCGACGCGCATCCCAACCTGCTCAGCGGAGGCGAGGCGCAGCGCGTCGCCCTCGCCCGGGCTCTGGCGACGCGTCCGGGGATGCTCGTCCTGGACGAGCCGTTCAGCGCGCTGGACCCGACCACACGAGGCGACATACGCGACGCCGTGAGGCGCGTCGTCCGCGACTTCGGCTGCACCCTGCTGTTCGTCACGCACGACTTCAGCGAGGCGCAGGAGATGTCGGAGCGCGTGGGCATCGTCCTCGACGGCAGGCTCAGGACCGTGGTCGACTCCACGCTGCTGCTCCGCACCACCCACGAGGACGACGTGGCACGTTTTCTTGGAATCCAACCCTAAGAAGGATCCGCATGACATTCATTCCTGACCAGCGCATCGACCAGCTTATATCCGAGGACATCCCCTACCTCGACCTCACCTGCGAGCTCCTGGGCATCGGAGGGCGGAGGGGGCGCATGGAGTACCTCACCCGCGAGGACTGCGTGCTGGCGGGCGGGGACGTGGCGGCGCGCGTCATGGAACGCCTGGGCGCCACCGTCGTCTCGCTCGAGCCGGACGGGAGCAGAATCGCGGCCGGCGGCACCCTCATGGTCGTCGAGGGCGCGGCGGGCCAGCTGCACATGGGCTGGAAGGTCGCGCTCAACCTCTTCGACCACCTCTCGGGAGTGGCGACGAAGACCCGGCGGATGGTCGACGCGGCACACCGCGCCAACCCCTCCTGCGAGGTCCTCACGACGAGGAAGAGCCTGCCGGGCGCCAAGGACCTCCTCACCCTCGCAGTCCACGCGGGTGGCGCCTGGCCGCATCGCCTGGGCCTCTCCGAGACGGTCCTCGTGTTCTCTCAGCACGTGGCATTCTTGGACGGGATGGACGGCCTGGCACGAAGGCTCGCGGAGGTCAGGGGCTCCTGCGTCGAGAAGAAGCTGTTCGTCGAGGCAGGGCCCGACGAGGCCCTGGAGCTCGCGCGCGGCTTGGATGGCAGGAGGCTCGTCGACGGCATCCAGCTCGACAAGATCCCGGTCGACCAGCTGGCGGACCTGGTGCTGCGACTCCGCGAGGCGGACCCGCAGCTGACCCTGATAGCCGCAGGGGGCGTGAACGAGGGGAACGCCGAGTCCTACGCCGCGACGGGCGTCGACGGCATCGTGACCACGGCACCGTTCAACGCGCCCCCCATCGACATGACCGCACGGATGGAGGCAATCTGACGCAACGGGCACCTACCATGCATGGTAGGTGCCCGCATCATGTGCTCGAAGGGACGAGTCCCGAGCCTCCTAGACCAGGCGCGCCCAGCGCTTCTTGCCCGCCTGTACGTAGCAGCCCGCCTCGAAGAGCTCGGGGGCCACGTTGTAGTCCTTGGGGGCAATGGGCTGCCCGGCGACCTTGACGCCACCGCCGTCGATGAGGCGACGCGCCTCTCCCGCAGACTTGGCGATCCCGAGGTCGACGAGCAACTTGGCCAGGTAGACCCTGCCCTCGTCGTTGGGCTGGACCAGCGAGAGGGGGAACTCGGGGGTATCCTCGGGCGCCTCGTTCTTCTTGAACTGCGCGTCGAAGGCGGCCTCGGCGGACGCTCCCGCGCCCTCGCCGTGGTAGAGGTCAACGATGTTGCGACCCAGGGCGCGCTTGAGCTGGTAGGGATCGGCGCTGCCATCCGCGAAGGAGGCGTCGATGGCGTCGATCTCGTCCACCGTGAGCGTGGAGCACAGGCGGTAGTAGCGCGGGACCATCTCGTCGGTGATGCTCATGACCTTGCCGAACATGTCTGCGGGCTCGTCGGTGAGGCCGACGTAGTTGTGATAGCTCTTGGACATCTTCTTGACGCCGTCCGTGCCCTCGAGCAGGGGCATGGTGAGGGCTACCTGGGGCTCCATACCCATGGCGCGCATGAGGTCGCGGCCGGCGAGGAGGTTGAAGATCTGGTCGTTGCCGCCCATCTCGAGGTCGGCCTTGATGACCACGGAGTCGTACGCCTGGAGCACGGGGTAGATGAACTCGTGCAGGGCGATGGGCTGACCGCCCGCGTAGCGCTTGTGGAAGTCCTCGCGCTCGAGGATGCGCGCCACGTTGAACTGGCTCATGAGCTTGAGCATCTGGGCAAGGTCGAGGGGCTTGAGCCAGTCGCCGTTATGGACGATGGTCGTCCTCTCGGGATCCAGGATCTTCATTGCCTGCTCGACGTAGGTCCTGGCGTTCGCCTCGACCTGCTCCTCGGTGAGGGGCGGCCTGGTGCTGTCGCGGCCCGAGGGGTCGCCGATGAGCGCCGTGCCGTTGCCGATGATGAGGGTGACCTTGTGGCCGAGGTCCTGGAACTGGCGCATCTTGCGCAGGGGGACGGCATGCCCCAGGTGAAGGTCGGGGCTGGTGGGGTCGACGCCCAGCTTGATGTTGAGGGGCGTGCCCTTCTCGAGCTTCACCTTGAGCTCGTCCAGGGGGACGATCTGCATGGTTCCGGACGTGATGACCTTGAGCTGCTCTTCGACAGAAAGCAACGAACTTACCTCCATGGGTGGTCGGATGGACGTGCGCGCGATGGCACGCGGCCTTGGATTCTACTCCTGGGCCAGGGGGGTGGTGCGCACGGCAAGCGGCGCGGTCGCCTTCGGGGAGACGGTGACCTTGTAGCTCAGCTGGACCGTCTGCTGGGCACCGACGTGCAGGGTGCCCGTCCAGGCGTCGAGGCCGTAGAGGGTGTGCTCGTCGAGGCTGCTGCCGTCAGAGACGATGAGGCCGTCGACGTGGCCGCCAGCTGGCCCCAGGACCAGCGGGATGGTGATCATGTCACCCACGCTCCGCTTGTCAGGGTTCTTTCCCGAGATGTACTCGGGCATGCCTGCGAACTCGTCCTCGCTGCCGTTGTTCGTCAGGGAGGTCACCACCTCGTAGGTCGTGCTGCCGTCGGGGTTTCGCACGCCCTCGCCCACGGTCGTCTCGCAGGAGAGGTACCAGTCGATCTTCGACCAGGTGTTGTCGTTGAGGTAGACCCCGAGGACGGGGGTGGCCTCGTCCTGTCCGATCCCCCCGGACATGCCCAGGCCGTCCATCGCCCGTTCCTCGTCCGCATCGGCCATCCAGACCTGAAGGCGATGGTCGTCGGCGGACTTCTCGATGACGTCGGAGAGCCTCTTCACGTCGACGTCGCCCAACCCCCCCAGGACCTTCTGGAAGGACAGGCCGGCGACCTCGGCGAAGAACGCGTCCTGGTAGTCGGGGTTGTCCGGGTAGCGCCAGTAGACGCCGTTCATGAGCTCTGCGGCGGCGTTGTCGCCGTTCACCTCGGTCCCGTCCGAGGCGACGACGCCACCCGTGAGCGAGAGCAGCCTCTGGAGGAAGACCGGGTCGATTCCCACCACGCCGTCGACGCGGCTTCCCGTGTTGTCTTGGTACGCCTCGGCGAAGCGTGCGCCGGCGCGGGTGAAGTCGGGCGTGAAGTTGACGCCGCTGGGGTCGTCCACGCTGACCATGGGAAAGACCGCGCGCTCCTCGTCGCTCCAGTCGAAGGGGAAGTTCGCGGCGTGCTGGAGGGTGAGGGAGTCCCCCATCTGGATGACGCCGTCGGTGACGCTGAGCGTCGTCCATGAGCCGGCGAAGCCACCTGTGGCCCTCAGCTCGACGTTGTTCTGGGCGACGACGAGGTAGTTCCTCGTCTGGCCGTCGGCGCCGAGCATGGCGGGAAGCTGGGGCACGATGGCGTCCGCCTTGGCGAGGGCCTCGTCCGCCTTGCCCACCTTGGCCTGGACCTTGTCGAGGGCGGAGGCGAGCTGGGACAGGTGGGCCTTGGGCAGCCCAACGATGGTCTGGACGCTGCGGCGGACGACGGGAGAGAGCTGCTGCTCGAGGGCGGCCAGCTCCTTGACCCTCTCGACGTTCACGGCACCATCGCTCACGAGCCCCTTGAGCTGGAGGGCATCGGGATTCGCGGCAAGCGGGGTGAGCGCGTTGTCAGAGAGGTCGACGAGCACGTTGGCGAGACTCCGGACGCTCGAGACGTCACTGCCCACGACGGGGAGGAGCGAGCCGGCGGCCCAGAGGAGGCCGGACGTCTCGTTCTGCATGCCGTGCGCCGCCCCGTTGACGTCGGCGGCGATGGACGAGAGCCTCTCCGCGTCGCCGTCCTTGAGCGCGGCCTTGAGCCCGTCCACGCTGCCCACGACCTGCTGGGCCTCGGCCTCCACCCTCTGGGCCGAGACGTAGAGGCGCCATCCTCCCACGGCCATGAGCGCCAGGAGGCAGACGACGGCGCAGACGACCACGACGGCCACGACATGGCTGGAGCCTGGCTCCCCTCCTTCCGGGCCCCCTTTGGGGCCATCTTCGCCCACACGGGCGAAGCCCCGTCCCATCGTCTGCTGGAGGTCGGAGAAATGCCTGGCCATGAGAGTCCAATCGCTCGCTCGGGATTCCTGGCGCCGCCGGCGGAGCTTCCGCGGACGCACGCACAGCTCTCTAGAGTCTCTCACACGCCAGGGCGTGCGGCAGGCCTGCCGGCGACATTCCAGCATCTGAGCATAAGGGGAGCCCGGGGCGTCGGCCCCCGGGCTCCCTGGTCGTCCGATCGTGCCGAGGGGCTAGGCGCCTGGGCCAAGCTCCGCCACGCGGTCCTTGGCGAGGGCCTCCACCTCCGCCCAGCTGGGCATGGTGTCCTGCCCGCCCACCTTCGTGGCGCAGAGCGCGCCGGCGGCGGAGCCATAGACCATGCCGCCCTTGAGCGTGCCGCCGAAGGCGAGGTGGGCGACGACCTCCCCGAGGTAGGCGTCCCCGGAGCCCGTGGAGTCGACCGCGTCCACCGGGAAGGGGTCGATGCGCACGAACTTGCCGTGGCTGAGCGCCACGGAGCCCTCGGAGCCCAGCGTGACGATGACGTCACGGGCGCCCTTGCCGGCGAAGAAGCGCAGCGCCTCCTTGGCCGACTCGTCGTCTTCGGGGCAGATCCCGCTGATGGCGGCGCACTCGGTGCGGTTGACGCAGAGGAGGTCGAGCTGGGGGTATATCTCGTCGGGCAGCTCGCGGGCGGGCGATGCGTTGAGCACGGTGTAGAGCCCGTTGCGCTTCGCGCAGGATATCGCCTTCATGGTCACGTCGAAGTCGCACTCGAGCTGGGTCAGGAAGATGTTTCCGAGGCCGCGCAGGCCGTGGATGGCGGCCCGCACCTCCTCGTAGGTCATCTTCTCGTTGGCGCCGGCGTCCAGGATGACGTGGTTGTTGCCCTTGGTGCGAAGCACGACCGCGGTCGCCGTCGCCGCGCGCGTGGTGGCGCTCACGTTCATGCATACCACCCCGTGCATGGCCAGGGACGAGACGAGCTCGCGCCCGTTGGGGTCGTTGCCGACCTTGCCCACCATGAAGGTGTCCGCCCCCATGCGCGCGGAGGCGACGGCCTGGTTGCCCCCCTTGCCGCCGGGCACTGTCACGAAGCCGGACCCGCGCACGGTCTCCCCGAGCTCGGGAAGCCGGTCGCACTCGATGGACATGTCGGTGTTGAGGCTACCGAATACGACGACCTTCCTCATGCCGCACTTCCTCCCTGACGCCTGTTGGGTCTCGATGTCCCCAGAGAGCATGCGATCGAGCGTCGCGGCGTTGGCCCCAAGCTCCTCGCCATCATCCAGGGGCTCCAGCATACCATCCCCCGGGCCAGGCCTCCGTCACCCGTGGGCGAGGGGTCGGCCTCCGGAAGGCCAAGGGAAGGGGGCGCAGCCAGCGATCCAGAGACCGACGAGCGACGACAGGTGCGCTATGCCCGGTCGATCTCGGTTCGGCTGATGATCTCGTCCTGAACCTCCTTGCAGAGCTCGTTGAAGAAGGCGGAGTACCCCGCGACGCGGACCACGAGGTCGCGGTGCTTCTCGGGATGCTGCTGGGCGTCGATGAGCGTCTTGTTGTCCAGGTAGTTGAACTGCATCTCTCCGTTTCCGAACATGGAGGCGGTGCGCAGCAGCGTGATGAGACCGTTCTCGCCCTCGGGAGTGTCGAGTAATCCGCTCATGAGTTTGAAGTTGTGCACCATGCCGATGTTCATGGAGTCGTTGGAGAGCTTGGAGACGGACTTGATGATGGCGGTGGGGCCCTTGTGGTCGGCGCCCTGGGTGGGGCTGATGCCGTCGGACAGCGGGGTCCATGCGTTGCGGCCGTTCGCGGTGGCGCCGGTCATCTCGCCGAAGGGCGTGTTGTTGGAGATGGAGAGGGTGCCCGTGGACATGTGCGAGTACAGCGTCTTGAAGTCGAGGTGGATGCGCTCGGTGTAGTCGATGATGTCGGCCGCGATGCTGTCGGCGTAGTCGTCGTCGTTGCCGTACTTGGGGGCGTCCAGGCAGTCCTGCCTCATCTGCTCGAAGCCCGCGAAGTCTGCCTTGAGCCCCTCGAAGAGCTCGCCGAGGGTGTACTTGTGGTCGTCGAACACGAGCTTCTTGATTGCCGCCATGGAGTCGGCATAGGTCGCAAGGCCCGTCCACACGACGCCGGGGCCATAGTTGTACATGGCGCCACCGGACGAGACGTCCTTGCCGCTCTCCATGCAGCCCTCGTACATGATGGACATGAGGGGCTTGGGAGCCACGTCGCGCGCGACGCGCTGCGAGATGACCGTGGCGACGTCGGTCCACTTGGTCACGTAGTAGATGGTCTTCTTGACCGCCTCGTCGAACTCCTCGAAGGTCTTGTACTGCGAGGGGTCGCCGAGGTCCGGCGTGACCTGCTTGCCGTACCACAGGGGGACGCCGTGGTTGAGCGTGAGCTCGATGCAGATGGGCCACTGGGTGTAGGAGGTGGATGTCCACTGGTAGAGGCGGCCGGACTTCTGAGGTTCGACGCAGCCCATCATGCAGTAGTCGCGCGCGTCCTCGACCGAGACGCCCTTGGCGAGCATCATCTTGATGTGGGTGTCGTCGAAGTGACAGGCGGGGAAGCCCATGCCGGAGCGCACGATGTCGACGATCTTGCGCATGTACTTCTCGGGCGACTTGTTGTGGATGCGGCAGGCGATGGAGGGCTGGTAGACCTTCACGTGGCGCACGGCGTCCATGAGGACGTAGGTGAGCTCGTTGGTGGCGTCGTGCCCCTGGCGGGTGACTCCGCCCAGCGTCATGTTGACGAAGGGCTGGTAGCCGGCGAAGAACTCGGACTGCCCGCGGGAGGTGACCCACATCATCTCGCTCATCTTGATGAGCATGCAGCCGGCGATGTCGAAGGCCTGGTACGGGGTGAGGCGTCCCGCCTCGATGTCAGCCTTGTAGAAGGGATACATGTACTGGTCGACGCGGCCGAGTGACATGCCGGTCTGGTTCTCCTCGACCGGAAGCAGGCTCTCGATGACGAAGACGGACTGCACCGCCTCCCAGAAGGTGCTGGGCTTGTGGGCGGGAACGTGCGAGAGGATCGTCGAGATCTGCTCGAGCTCGGCCTTGCGCTTGGCGTCGTGGCAGGCGGAGGCAAGCTCGTGGGCGTAGTCGCTCATGCGCTTGGCGTAAGTCATGACGCCCTCGGTGGTGTCGATGACCGACTTGTAGAAGTAGATCTTGTCGAGGTCGTCGGGGTTGGCGTAGTCCAGATGGGCGAGATGCTCCTTCGCCTCGTTCTGGATGTCGATCATGCCCTTCTTCATGAGGATGACGTCATAGCCGGGGTTGGAGTCGCCGCCGCCGCTCATGGCGTGGTAGGAGCAGTCAGAGACGAAGGACTCGCCGGAGAGCTCCCACACCCCCGCCTCGCGGTACTGGTCCTCGCAGACCTCGTCCTGGGACTTGCCCTCCCAGAAGGGGAAGAGGACCTCGCGGCAATACTGCTTGTCCTCCTCCGAGATGTAGAAGGGGTCCTGGGGGCGGTCACCGATGGTGTCGAGCTCGTCGCGCAGCCAGCGCCAGGCGAGGTCGGGCGAGAACGCGCCCGCTCGCGGCGCGCCACAGGGAGCTCCCACCACGAGCTCGTCGTCCTGGATGACCAGAGGGGCGGTCTCGCAGCAGCGGCGGAAGGCCTTGGCGCGCAGCTCGATCTTGGGCATGCCCGGGTTGGCCTTCATGGTCTCGGTGACCGCGCGGGCGCGGTGCATGGTGATGGTGGGGACCTGCTTGAGGAAGTTGTCCTTCAGGCGAAGCTGGCGGTCGGTGGGGCCGTCGGGCACGTCGTAGGGATCGTGCGAGCCGGCAGTGGCCGCGTGCCCCTCGGACAGCGGCACCTCGAGCTGGTCGGCCACCTTCTCGAACATGCGGCGAACGGTGGCGCGCTGCTCGTCAGACATGTCCTTGGTCGCCTCGGAAAGCTCCTTCGCGAACTCCTTGATGTCCATTCTCACTCCTCCACGAAATCGTTCTTCATTGCTTGCACCACGCCAGAGAACCAGTCCTGCGGCTCCTTGCCTGACCCTGCGGCGACCTCCCGCCGCGTTCCGCCCGGCCCGTCGGGGTCGGGAAGGCGAACCTTGATGACGACGGGCGTGTGGTCGCATGACCCCGCCTTGTCGAGAAGGGCCCGCTCGGCCTCCCCGCCCGATATGCCCACCTGGCGCCTTCGTACGAAGTCCTCGTAGGTGACGCCGAGCCTGGACGTGGTGGCACTGTTCCAGCCCGTCACCGTGAGCGTCTTGGGAAGGTCGCTGTGGCAGCCGATGCATCCCAGCGCGGTGCTCACGTTCACGAGGACCCTGCCGACGGGCTTCTTGAGGATGAACTGGCGAATGACCTCTGGGTCCTTCGAGAAGATGGCGAGGGCGTTCCCGCTCCCGCTGCCCAGGATCAGCTCTATGCACTTCTCGCAGGCGTGGCGCCAGTCGTCCTCGACGAAGTACGAGAGCACGGGCCCGAACTTCGCCCTCGAGAAGAGGCTCCCCTCGCTCACGTAGGGCCTCTCCACGACCAGGACCTTGGTGGACTCGGGGACCTCGACGTCAGCCCGACGGGCGAGGTCGAAGGCGCTCTTGCCGATGAGCTCGCGGTAGGGGCGGCCGTCGGGCATGAAGAGGGACGAGACGAGCCGCTCCGCCTCCTCGTCGCTCAGGAAGTGGCAGCCGCGACGGCGCAGCTCTTCCTGGAAGCGTGTGTCGACGGCGCGCTCCACCACGACGCTCTGCTCGGCTCCAGGGAGCATGCCGTAGCAGTACGACTTGCCCAGCACCACCTCGTCCGCGCAGGCGCTCAGGTCTGCCGTGGACTCCACGAACACGGGGTTGTTGCCCAGCGTCGCGAAGTAGACGTCCTTGCCTGCGGCGTCGAAGCGCCGGGGGTCCGAGCCGTCCTCGCGCGAGTCGATGACCACGCGCACGCAGGGCTGGGAGCAGACCCACTCCTCGCCCTCGGGGCAGAAGATGCTCAGGTACCCGAGCGCCTCGGCGGGATAGTGGCAGAACTCGGCGATCTTGAGCACGTCTCCCATGACCATCGCGCAGGTCTCGTGCACGCGCGCGCTCGCCGAGAACACGACGGGGCTCTTGGAGCGCACCGCCATGACGAGCTGGCTCAGCATGGTGGGTACCGAGAGCCAGTCGGGGAGCAGCGAGACGACGACGCCCTTGGGAAGGCAGACCTCCGCCGAGCCGTTGCTGGAGCGGACGATCCTCTGCACGGGCGTCTGGGCGCTGACCTCCCCCAGAAGGTCGGTGAGGACCCACTTCGTGAGGCCCGCCTCGTCCTCGGGAGAGCAGTAGTCGCTCTCTGCGAAGGCTTCCTCCGCGTACTCCCCCGCCTTGGGGAGCAGTCCCTCCCGCAGGTGCTGGAGGAAGTCGTCGACCAGCGTGCCCGGGAGCCCCTCGAGGACCTCCGCGGAGTCCGCGGCACGCTCCAGGAGGATGCGCGCCTCCTGGATGGAGAGAAGGTCGTTGTCGATGAGAGACATGGGCACCCCATTAGTAGGGCAGGAGCTTCTCGACGGTGTACTTGTCGGTGATCTTCTTGGGGCTGGGGTGGGGGCGGGCGATCACGACGGAGCTGTAGACCTCCGCCCCCAGGGCCTCGACGGCCTTGACGCCGGCGGTGACCGCGGCCTCGCAGGCGGCGACGTCGCCCTCGACGAGGATCGAGATGTAGCCGGAGGCGGTGTTCTCGTAACCGATGAGCCTGACGTCTCCCGCCTTG
>NZ_CAUGRZ010000009.1:0-107365 GCF_959602185.1 uncultured Olsenella sp. | reverse complement strand
TGGTGGCGACGGCCAGGTCGGCGATGGTGGTGTCCTCGGTCTCGCCGGAGCGGTGGCTCACGATGCAGGTGTAGCCAGCGCGCTGGGCGGTCTGCATGGCCTCCAGGGTCTCGGTCAGGGTGCCAATCTGGTTGACCTTGATCAAGATGGCGTTGCCGGCACCGAGCTCGATGCCCTTCTTCAGGCGGGCGGTGTTGGTGACGAAGAGGTCGTCGCCCACGAGCTGGACCTTCTTGCCCAGGCGCTCGGTGAGCTTCACCCAGCCGTCCCAGTCCTCCTCGGCGAGGCCGTCCTCGATGGAGATGATGGGATACTTCTCGACGAGCTCCTCCCAGTAGTCGACCATCTGGTCACTGGTGAGCGAGCGGCCCTCGCCCTTGAGCTCGTACAGTCCGGTCTCCTTGTCGTACACCTCACTGGTCGCGGGGTCCATGGCAAACATGAAGTCCTTGCCAGGCGTGAAGCCCGCCTTCTTGACGGCGGCCATGAGGTACTCGAAGGGCTCGGCATTGCTCTTGAGGTCGGGGGCAAACCCTCCCTCGTCGCCCACGCCGGTGGAGAGGCCGGCGTCCTTCAGCACGCCCTTCAGGGTGTGGTAGACCTGTGCGCACCAGCGCAGGGCCGTCTTGAAGTCGGGGGCGCCCACGGGCATGATCATGAACTCCTGGAAGTCCACGTTGTTGTCGGCGTGAACACCGCCGTTGAGGACGTTCATCATGGGCGTGGGAAGGGTGTGGGCGTTGACGCCGCCCAGGTAGGCATAGAGGGGCTGGCCGGCAGAGACGGCCGCGGCGCGGGCGGCGGCAAGCGAGCAGCCCAGGATGGCGTTGGCACCGAGCTTCGCCTTGTTGGGGGTGCCGTCTGCGGCGATCAGGGCTGCGTCCACGGCGCGCTGGTCGGCGGCGTCGACGCCCACCAGGGCCTCGTTGCACTCGTTGTTCACGTGCTCGACTGCCTTGAGCACTCCCTTGCCCTGGTAGCGCGCGTCGTCGCCGTCGCGAAGCTCGACGGCCTCGAACTCGCCGGTGGAGGCGCCGGAGGGAACTATGGCACGACCCACGGACCCGTCGGCGAGGGCGACCTCGACCTCGACGGTGGGGTTGCCGCGCGAGTCCAGGACCTCGCGACCGTAGACATCAATGATTTCGCTCATGGGAAGAACCTTTCTCTAGGCTTCGGACCCCATGTCTGGGAACCTGTTAGGCACGTCTTACTTGTTCCCCCGAGTGCGCTTGCGCACGTCACGCCTGCGCTCTTCACGCTTTCTTCACAGGCGAGAGGAACGCGAGCCAGGCTCCAGGCTAGGCCAGGAGCCTCTCCCCCAGGGCCCTGAGCTCACCAAGCGCCTCGTCGTCGGGTTCGAGGTTGGCGATGACGGTGCCGACCACGTTGACGCCGGCGTCCTCCGCAGCAGACTTCCAGCTCTCCATCCACTCGCCCGTACCCCAGTCGTAGCTGCCGAAGAGGCCGACGGGCCTCTCGCCCAAGGCGGGCAGGCAGTCGTTCCAGACCTCCTCGAAGTCCGGGTCCAGCTCCTCGTCGCCCATGGCAGGGCAGCCGAAGGCCAGCGCGTCGTAGTCCGCGACGGAGTCCGCCGAGAACGACGAGACCTCGACGGCCTCCGTCCCCATGGCGTCCGCCAGGGCGTTTGCCATGGCCTCCGTGTTTCCCGACTGGCTCCAGTAGACGACCGCTGTCTTGCTCATGTCTCTCCTCCTTGCTCGTGGTTGGACATCGCCTGTGCGATGCGCGGGCGGGTGCCGGAGAGGTGCCAGGACCCGCCCGCGCGTCACGCAGGGCCTACGAGAGGAGTGCCGCCAGGCTCAGGCCCGAGGCGAAGCGCCTGCGGCAGCGCTCCTCGCTCGCGGCCACCCTCCCGAAGCGGCGACGCGCCTCGCTGGCGCTGCCATAGGCCTTCCAGGGACCGCGGCAGGTCTCCCGCCCACCCGAGATGTAGCCCCTGACGTCCTCGAGGGGGTACCCCAGGAGCACGCCCACCTCATGGGGGAAGCGCGGCTCGATGCCCAGGTGGAAGGCAGCGAGGCGATGGCGGAAGCAGCCCACCAGCTCGGACGCGCTCCCACAGCGGTAGCCCGACGCCTCGAGGAAGGAGCTGAGCTCCGGGTCGCGGACGATTCCCTCCACGAGGGAGGAGCGCCAGACGAGGAGCTGCACGCGGTCCCCCGCGTGGCCGAGGACGGTGAGGTCCAGGCCATGGAGGGGAAGCTCGCGCGCGTAGGCGGCGATCGTCTCCCTCAGGCGGGCCTTGCGGCAGGCCGCGTTCCCACAGTCGCAGGCGGGAGGTCTGAACGAGAAGAGCGCCGCGGGCTTGGTCCCCTCGATCACGGCGGCGCAGCAGCGCACGAGGGTGGTGGCGAAGGCGTGCGCGAGGGCGCTCTGCTCCGCGTCGCAGCCCTCGAGTGGCGCATGGACCAGTCGCACCGACATCGCGCTCTTTCCGCTCATTGGATCACCCCTTATGAGCCCCGGGGACGACGCGCTCGGCGACGTCCCCGGGCAAAGTGACAAAAAGAGCGCCGCTCGCGCAGGAAAGGGGGGACGCGGGCGGCGCTTGAGGACCTGTTCGCAAGACGGGGAGAGGGTCCGCTTGCGCCAGGTAGGGATAAACGAGTTGCCGTGGGTCGCGCGCCTTTGCGCCTCCCACTCCCCTCGGGCCGTCCTTACCTGCCCTCGGGGCTTTTTGTTAACTCGCGTTAACTCCTGCTGGCAAGTAGAGTACACCAAAGCTAACTAATGTCGAGCGAAAGGCCGGCAGGCGTCCGATTGGAGCATTCATGGCGCTTCGTCGCAGGTGGGAATCCCGTGTGGCGTGCGATTCGGGAAGCCGCCACTCGCGCTTGCGCTTTCTCGCGTGCGTCGTCCCGACGTGATCTGTGTCACCATACGGCATCGCCGCTCGCACGAGCGTCGTCCCGATGCGGCCTGCGTCACCATACGGCACCGCCGCTCGCACGACTACGCTCTCATGCGAAGAGAGGTGCCGTCCTCCCAGTTGGAGCCCCTCTCCCCTCCCACAGAATCCTTTTGGTGCGAAGGAAGCGGGTCGCATGACGCATGGAAGGGCCTGACGAGGCTGCCAGCGCATGCCCCTCGGCACGTCATGCCGCCCCAAGGCTTATCATTCAAGCTGTAGCAGGCAGCTGAGGGGAGAACCCTCCCCCAACGAGAAGGGAATGCCATGGCAAACGACGAGTACATGCACCTCGTGATCATCCGTCACGGAGAGAGCGAGTGGAACAAGCTCAACCTCTTCACCGGCTGGACCGACGTCGACCTCACCGAGACCGGACACGAGGAGGCCGCCGCTGGCGGGCGCGCCCTCAAGGAGGCAGGCTACGACTTCGACGTGTGCTACACCTCGCTGCTCAAGCGTGCCATCCACACCCTCAACCACGTCCTCGACGAGATGGACCGCAACTGGCTGCCCGTCCACAAGACCTGGCGCCTCAACGAGCGCCACTACGGTGCCCTCCAGGGCCTGAACAAGGCCGACGCCGCCGCCGAGCACGGTGACGAGCAGGTCAAGATCTGGCGTCGCTCCTTCGACGTCTGCCCGCCCGCGCTGGAGCCCGGCGACGAGCGCGACCCCCACGTCCAGGACCAGTTCCGCGACGTGCCGCAGGAGGACCTCCCCTACACCGAGTGCCTCAAGGACACCATCGCCCGCGCCTGGCCCTACTTCGAGCAGGAGATCAAGCCCCAGCTCGAGGCCGGCAAGCGCGTCCTCATCGCCGCGCACGGCAACAGCCTGCGCGCCCTCGTGATGCAGTTCGAGCACCTGACCCCCGAGCAGATCCTCGAGGTCAACATCCCGACAGGCATCCCCTGCTCCTACACCTTCGACAAGGACTGGAACGTCGTCGACAAGCACTACATCGGCGACCCCGCCACCATCGAGGCGAAGATCAACGCCGTCGCCAACCAGGGCAAGGCCAAGAAGTAGCCTCCGTTCGCACGCGAGCGTCTTCGAGGCCCCGCATCAGTGCGGGGCCTTTTTCTGTGCACGGAAATGCTGCCCTGTTTGGGACAGTTCTCGTGGGGTAGTAAGTGCCTGGCAAACATTAGCCACCCCTAACTCACGGAGGAAGCAATGAACCACAAGCTCATCGACCTCGAGAAGACCGTCTACGAACTCTGCTCCGAACTCCCCGAGTTCAAGGACGTCATGGCAACGCTCGGCTTCGACGAGATAACCAAGCCCGGCAGGCTCCAGACCATGGGTCGCCTCATGACCATCCCCAAGGGCTGCAAGGCCAAGGGAATCGACCTCGACGAGGTCATCTCGGGCCTCAAGGCGGCGGGCTTCTCCGTCAAGGGCCACGAGGACGAGCCCGCACACGCCCCCGCAGCCGAGGTGGCAGACGAGACCCCCGAGCAGCGCCAGGCGCTCCTCACCAGCTACCTCGAGCGCCTCGGCGCCGGCGAGGACGTCGAGGACGTGCGCAAGGACTTCGCCCTCCACTTCGCCAACGTCTCGGGCGGCGAGATCGCCGCGGCCGAGCAGGCCCTCATCTCGGGCGGCGTTCCCGTCGAGAAGGTGCAGCGCCTCTGCGACGTGCACGCCACGCTCTTCGAGGGCAGCGTGTCCTGCGCGCCCGGCCTCTCGGGCACGGACCCCCAGGACAGGCCCGGCCACCCCGTCCACACCCTGCGCAGCGAGAACGAGCAGATACTCAAGCTGATCGAGGGGCTTCGAGACGACGTCGACCTCTCCCGCGCGGCCAAGGGTGCCGACGTCGTTCGCGCGCTCGCCCAGAAGCTGCGTGCGGACGCGGACCTGCTCGCCGCGATCTTCCCGCACTACAAGCGCAAGGAGGAGCTCCTCTTCCCCCACCTCGAGCGTCACGGCGTCACGGGCCCCTCGAAGGTCATGTGGGGCAAGGACGACGAGGTCCGCGAGCTCGTGGGTGACCTGAGGCAGATGACGGAGGCCCTTGCGAGCTCCGGTGACGCGGCGGGGCTCGCCGCAGCCGCGGACACGCTCGCCGCTGCCTGCGAGGGGGCGGAGTCCATGGTCAGCAAGGAGGAGAACGTCCTCGTGCCCCTCTCGCTCGAGACCCTGGGAGCATCCGAGTGGACGCAGATCGCCGAGGAGAGCGGCGAGTTCGGCTACGTCCTAATCGACGAGCCCCCCGCATGGCGCGCCTCCGCGCTCGAAATCGCCGAGGAAAGGCTCAACGCCGGCGCGTCCGCCCCTGCCCCCGAGGCGCCCCAGGCAGGCGGCACGCAGAAGGTCAGGCTCTCCACGGGAGAGTTCAGCGTCGCCCAGATAGAGGCCGTTCTCAACACCATCCCCCTCGACCTCACCTTCGTCGACGCCGACGACAAGACCCGCTACTTCAGCCACGGGGACACGCGCGCCTTCCCGCGCCCGATGAGCTGCCTGGGACGCGACGTCTACGACTGCCATCCCCCCAAGAGCCAGGCCATGGTCCACAAGGTGTTCGAGGACTTCCGCAGCGGTGCCAAGGACAGCTTCGAGTTCTGGATCCACAGGGGCGAGCAGTTCCTCTACATCCGCTACTTTGCCGTGAGGGACGAGGAGGGCAGATACCTGGGCGCACTCGAGACCACCCAGGACATAGCCCACATCCGCTCCCTCGAGGGCGAGAACCGCCGCGGTGCCGACCAGCGCCGCGCGGAGGCGGAGTAGCGCGACGACGGAGACACGCTAGCGCAGGATGCGAAAACAGCATTCTGTGGGAAATGCTGTCGTTTTTCGCGTTTGGCCTGTTGGCGCAGCTAGACGACAGCATTTCACAGGATTTGCGGTCTTCTCTCGCCCACATGGCGCGGCCAGCAGGAAGGCGGGGCAGGCCCTTACTCGACGGGGGTCTTCTCTCGCCCACATGGCGCGGCCCCCGTCCCCTGGGAGACGGAGGCCGCGCTCCTTGTCGCGTCGTCGCTGGCGGCGCGTCGCAAGCTACTCCTGGACCTTGAGCGCCTCCGAGAGGGAGACCCTGCGAATGTTGCGCAGGTGAATCAGGGCGACGACGCCATAAGTGGCGAATCCGATGACCACCAGCTCCACCAGGTGCTGGGGTGCGTACCAGAGCGTCCAGTTCCCGGAGTAGTTGACCATCATGAACTTCATGATCAGCCTGAAGAGGCTTACGATCCCGCCGAGGCTCAGCACCAGGGTCAGGGCCACCACCGTGGTGATCGAGCGGACGTAGAGACGGGCGACCTCGCCGTCCTGGTAGCCGAACACCTTCATGTACGAGATCGAGCGGGCGGACCTGTCGATGACCGTCTTGGTGAGCAGGTACATGACCACCAGGTAGAAGGGCACCGAGAGGGCGACCATGGTGTTCATGATGTCGCCCATGGACTCCTGAATCTGGTCGACGACCTTGAGCATCTCCTGCGGCGTGATCTCCTTGGCGACGAAGCGGGGGTCGAGGTCGAGGGCCTCGTCCGACGCATAGCCGTTGAAGTAGTCGTCCGGCTCCCCCATCAGCGCGCAGAAGTCCGCACGCGACAGGTACGCGTCCATGTTGGTGTCGCCATCCGTGATGCCATCCACCCTGAGCTCATAGGTCTTGCCCTCGAAGCGGTCGATGAAGGGGTAGGTCTGCCCGACCCTGAGGTCACACTTCTGGGACAGCCCCTTCCCCACGACGATGCCGCCGTGCGAGAGCTGCACGTCAGACCAGTAGCGCGACGGCTCCTCGATGCCATAGAGCGTGATCTGCTCCATCGAGTCGGCAAGGTTGCGCTTGACCTCGAGGCTGGCGGCGGCGAATCGCTCGGCCTGCTCGATGCACTCGGGAGAGTTCTCGCGCACGTTGACCGCCCGGTCGTCCGGGTTGACCGTCTGCGCCTTGACCGCAAGGCCCAGGAGTGCCGCGGGGTCGAGTGCCTGGATGTCCTCCGCGCTCGAGGTGGAGAGGGTCTCCGCCGCCTCGAACGCCGCCCGCTCGTCGACGCTGCCGTCGAGGCGCAACGGCGCCTTGAGCAGGTACACGTGCTGGGCGGGAACCGACTGGCTCATGGTGCGGGCGACGTGCTCGACGGTGGGCAGCATGATCAGCCCCATCAGAAGGAGGATGCTTCCCACCGAGATGCCCAGGAAGAGGATGACGAACTGGGAGATGTTGCGCAGGAAGACGCGCGCCCTGAAGCGCAGGGAGAAGCCCCAGGAGCTGGGGAGGCGCACGCGGCCGAGGCCCCTGCGATGGGAGGTCTCGTGCCGCAGGAACGCCAGGGGGGTCGCACCCAGCTTGCGCAGCAGGCCGAAGAAGGTGATAAGCACCAGCATGCCCAGGGGAATGAGCGTCGTCATCACGAAGACGCGCGGCTGGAAGGTCACAACGTACGGAGGTAGGCTGTAGCTGCGCATGTACAGGTTGGCCATGGGCTTGACCAGGAACGCGTAGCCCACCACGTTGCCCACGACGCAGGCGACGGTCCCCACCAGGACGGGCAGCGTGAGGTAGTGGCGCAGGATCTCCGAGCGCCGCCAGCCCGAGGCGAGCAGCGTGCCGATCGCCGAGCTCTGCTCCTCGATGGTGGCGTTGGTGAGCACGACGAAGACGAAGGCCATGATCAGCACGAGCAGGACCAGCATGACCTCCCACATGCCCTGGTCCTGGACCACATCGTCCTGGCTGAAGGTGATGGCCTGGTTGGACTCGCGGTCCACGATGCTCGAGAGCGACGCGCCGTTCTGGCTGATGGCCTCTGCCACCCTCCTCTCGAGCTCGACCCTCTGGGGAAGCGCCATAGAACGATCGTCCAGGACCGCCGAATAGCGCCACTGCGCCGAGCTTCCCACGAGCTGGTCGAAGTCCTCGTCAGAGACCTGCGAGACCGAGAAGCTCTGGGTGTTGTACATGAGGTCGGAGTTGTGGACCATCTGGGTGGGATAATCCGAGAGCGTCATGACGCCACTGATGGCGAAGTCCCTCCCGTCCACGGTGACGTGGTCCCCCACCCGCAGCCCGTTGTTCTCGCAGAACGTCCGGTCGAGCGCGATCTGGCCCCTCGAGTTCGGCTCCTCCCCCTCCACGTATATGGGAAGGTCGAAGTCTCGCCTGACGCGCATCGCGCGGACGGTGCCGGTTCCCTCCTCCCCGGACGCCTTCCTCCAGCCCATCGTGAGGTCACGGTAGAAGTTCTCGTGCACCGTCATCCCCAGCGCCTCGACGGCCCTCACCGCCTTCTTGGGGGCCTCGAAGTCGCAGTCGAACTGCAGGTCTTCGACGACATACCTGTCGCGCATGCCCTCGATGGTCGCCTGGAGCGACGATGCGGCGACCATGTAGCCGGTCACCATGGCGGAGATGAGGAAGAGGAGGGCAAAGATGCCCAGGTACTTCCCGAGGTTCGCCTTGAGCTCGCGTGGGATTCGCCTGTCGAGTGGGTTCCTCATGGCGGCTACCAGCTCAGCTCGGAGGCGGGCTTAATCGTCTGGTTCGTATGCTCCGAGACGATCTGTCCGTCGCGCAGCTGGAGCACGCGATGGGACATGTACTGGATGGCCTCGTTGTGGGTGACGATGACCATCGTGCAGCCATAGCGCTGGTTGACGTCCTCCATGAGCTGGAGGATCTCCTTGGAGGTCTTGTAGTCGAGGGCGCCCGTGGGCTCGTCGCAGAGCAGGAGGCGGGGGGCCTTGACCAAGGCGCGTCCTATGGCGCAGCGCTGCTGCTGGCCGCCCGAAACCTGGCTGGGGAACTTGTCGCGGTGGTCCCAGAGGCCCAGGGACTCGAGGAGCTCGTCCATGGGGAGGGGCTCGGAAGAGAGGTAGGCGCAGACCTCTATGTTCTCCCTGATCGTGAGGTCCGGGACGAGGTTGTAGAACTGGAAGACGAAGCCGAGCTCGCGGCGTCGGTACTCGACGAGCTCGCGCTTGGAGAGGGTCGTGAGCTCCTCTCCGCCCACGCGGATGCTGCCGGAGTCGGCCGACTCGAGGCCACCCACGAGATTGAGGAAGGTCGACTTGCCCGATCCCGAGGGGCCCAGGAGGGTGCAGATCTCGCCCGACCGAACACCCGTGCAGAGGCCCCTGAGGACCTCCACGTGGGCCTCTCCCGACCCGTACCCTTTTCTGAGGTCCGTGACCTCGAGGTAGGCTGCATTCTCCATGCGCTTCCCATCCATGTCCAAAAGTTAGCTCGTGCTTACCAATTATAGGAAGACGCAAGCACAAATGACAGGACGGGAGCAGGAAGTCCCAGGCGCACGCAGCCAGCCCAAGGCAAGAGAGGCGCGCTAGTCGACCCCTCCCTCCCCCGCTCGCAGCAAGTGGCGCGTGTTGAGGGCCACCGCGCCCAGCGTGGAGGCGTTGTGCAGGTAGGCGGCGGTCGTGAGGGATATGGCGCTGGCAACTCCCAGGGCGATGAGCGCGGAGTTGAAGCCCACTATGAAGCCGTAGTCGCGACGGATGCGGCCCATGAGGCGCTGGGAGAGGAGACGCATGGTCACCAGGGACTCGAGCGACGAGTCCAGCACCGAGACGTCGGCCACGGCGCGGGCGATGTCGCTCGCGTCAGAGAGGGCGACCGAAACATTTGCCGCAGCAAGTGCCGGCGAGTCGTTGATGCCGTCGCCCACCATGATGACGGTGTGGCCCTCGTCGCGCAGCGCCTGCACATAGCCACTCTTGTCCTCTGGCAGCACCTGCGCATGGTAGCTGTCGATGCCGACGGAGGAGGCGACGTGGGCGGCGCAGGACTCGGAGTCGCCCGTGAGCATGACCACCTTCTGGATGCCGAGCCCCCTGAGGCGCGCGATGGTCGCGGCAGCCTCGCCGCGCAGCGGGTCGCTGATGCAGATGGCACCCACGAGCTCGCCGCCGAGCGCCAGGTAGACAACCGAGGCGGTGGGCATGGCCTCCTGGATGGTCTCCTCGAGGTCGTCCGGCTTCGCGATCCCCTCGTCCTCGAAGAGGAAGTGGGCGCTGCCTATGAGCGCCTCGAGCCCGTCCACCTGCGTCGAAATGCCATGCGCAACCACGTAGTTGACCCTGGCGTGCAGCTCGTCCTCGTGGCTGAGGCCACGTCGGTCTGCCTCGGCAACGATGGCGCGCGCCATGCTGTGGGGGAAGTGCTCCTCTATGCATGCCGCGTAGCGCAGCACGGTGTCCTCGTCCGCACCGGCGAGGCTCAGCACCCTCTCGACGCGCGGAGAGGCATGGGTGAGGGTGCCGGTCTTGTCGAAGACGACGGTGTCCGCAGCGGCGAGGGCCTCGAGGTACTTGCCGCCCTTGACCACGATGCTGCACTTGGAGGCCTCGTCGATGGCGCTCATGACCGCGACGGGAGTCGAGAGCTTGATGGCGCAGGAGTAGTCGACCATGAGCACGGCCATGGCCTTCGTCACGTTGCGCGTCAGGGCCAGAATCGCGAAGAACGAGAGGAAGCTGTAGGGCACCAGCGCGTCAGCAAGGTGCTCCGCCTTGCTCTGGACGCCCGCCTTGAGCTCGGAAGACTGCTCGACCATGGTCACGATGCCGTCGATGCGCGCGTCCCCCGGAGCAGCGGTCACGCGAACGAGGAGGTCCCCGTCCTCGAGGGCGGTGCCCGCATAGACCGTGGACCCCACCGACTTGTGCACCAGGCGTGACTCGCCGGTCATGGACGCCTCGTCTATCTGTCCCTCCCCGTCCACCACCGTGCCGTCGACGGGAAGCACGCTCCCCTGGGGAAGGTGGAGCACCTGGCCACGCTCGACCTCGTCCATGGAGATGCGCACGTCCCTGCCATCGACCACGGCCCAGACGTTCTCGGCGCGCGTGATGAGACCGTCCTTGAGGGCGAGGTGGGCGCGGCTCTGCACGTGCCTCTCCAGGACCGAGGAGAGCTGCAGCAGGAACATGACCGTGTCGGCCTCGCCGAAGCTGCGCCTCAGGAGCGACGCCACCACGGCGGTGGCGTCGAGCACTTCGACCGTGATCTCGCCGCGCGCAAGACGCCTCAGACCCTCCGCGATGAAGCCGACGGAGCGCATGAGCGTCCATGCGTGGCGCAGGGGGGCAGGAAGAAGCAGGCTCCGTATGCCACGCCAGGCGATGAGGCCGCCCAGGCGCAGGGCGAAGCGGTTGTTCTCGGCCGCGATCTCGATGGCGTTCGCGTACGACTCGATGCCCACTTCCGCAGTCGGAAGCCTGAGGACATCGAGGCCGTCTACCACGCCGAGGACGCGCTCGCGACAGGACGGGTCAAAGACCACCAGGACCGACCCGTTGGCGGGGTGGACCTCCGCATGCCTCACGCCGGGACTGCGCATGAGCGCGTATGCGACGCCACGCGCCTCCTCGTCTCCAAAGAGGTTGGAGCCGCAGCGCAGGCGCAGGCGGCCAGGAAGGTCAGAGATGATCTTGTAATGCATGAAGGGCTATGCCTCGCAACCCTCGGCATCGACCTTGGCAGTGACCTCCTCGCGGATCCTTGCCTCCTCGACGGCAAGGCGCTCCTTTACGGCTGAGTCGATCTTCGCCCTGCGGCGAGCCTCGGCCGTGGCGTCGTTCGCGTCGTCCACGATGCTCTGGGTCTCGGCCGTCACGGCGGCGTCGACCTTCATCGCGCAGGTGGCAACGGCGACGGCACCCTTGTGGAGCAGCCCCGTGCTCGCGAGCTTTGCGACCGTCCCTGCGACGGCGGCACCCCCGACGGCGAACCAGATGTGATGAGCGTGCATGACTACTCCCTCTCTCTCGTGGCACAAGGTCGCCTTGGTTGACATTGTGCAGCAGTCATTCCTCTCGTACGCTAAGGCAGCGTCGAGAGAATTCACAACTCCGAGAGGATGCACCGCTCCAATCGGACGCGCTACTTGGACGGTCTTCTGGGGAGTGTGCCGTTCTGACCCGCGAGAGGTGTCCGTGCGACGATGCTCCGAGGCAGACCTCAGGCCATGTGGCGCGCCCTCCAGACGCTGGGAGAGCAGCCCATGCAGGCGGAGAAGGCACGGGAGAACTTGGACGGGTTGGAGTAGCCCACGGCTGCCGCGACCTCGGAGACGCCCAGCCGGCCGTCCCCCAAAAGCTCCGCCGCACGCCTCATGCGCTGCCTGCGGTACCAGGAATAGACGGGACTGCCGAAGGTCTCGCGGAAGGACTGCTTGAGCACGGTGGGTGAGCTTTCGCAATGCTCCGCCAGCTGCTCGATGGTGAGCGGCGTGGAGAGGTCGCGCATGAGCTCGCCCTGGGCGCGATAGGCGATCTGCCGATGCGACTGGCGGACGGGCGGACGGCTGACGGAGCCCGTGAGCTCGATGTGCGAGAGGAGACGAAGCAGCTCCACGACCTTGAGCCTGAGGTAGCCCTCACGACCCCGCTCCGGGGCGCCGTTCAGCTCGAAGAGCACATGGACGAGCTCGGGATGCCCGTCCAGGGAGGCCACCGTGGTGCCCATGCGGGAAAGAAGAGCCAGGCCCTCGGCATCCACGCCGAACTCGGCGAGCGCCTCTCCCTCCTCCCGCGCGATGCGCCCCAGGTCAAGCAGCAGGACGATGCCCCCTAGCTTGCGCAGCTGCAGGGGATGGACGCCTTCTCCCCTTCCGCGAAGCGCCAGGAGCGTCTTGGACCGGGGCGACGAGGACGAGGCGCACCTGGGATGGGCGGGGCGGATGCCTTCCTTGCAATAGATGAGGAGGAGCTCCCCGTCACTCCAGCGAAGGCAGGAGTCCGCGGCGTTCGTCCCCTTCGCGAGGGGGCTCGAGATGGCGAGACGGGCGCCCCTCAGGGGCTCGAAGACCTCGACCGACCTCTGCGTCCGCTCCATTTCCGCTCTCTCCTCGTTCATGAGAAGGCGCGCCACCCACCTTCCAGGCAGGCGGCGCGCCTTGGCTTGCAGTCTGGGGTCACGCGAAACCCCGTCGTGCCCGCGATGCGGGCGGGTCTAGGACTAGGCCACGTCCTCCGCAAGGCTGTCCAGAATCTTCTCGTCCTTCTTGTCCCACTTGGGGGCCGGGCGGAAGAGCTGGAAGAGCATGGCCGCGAGCAGCACGAAGGCGATCACGGTCCAGATGCCGAAGCTCCCGAAGACGACCAGCTCGTAGAACTGGTTGATGAACAGGCCGATCACCCAGCCGAAGACGCACTCGTAGGCGATGGCGAAGGCCGTCCACCAGCCGGAGTTCATCTGGCGACGAATGGTGCCCATGGCGGCGAAGCAGGGCGCGCAGAGCATGTTGAACGCCACGAACGCGCACATGGCACCGACGTGGAGCGTGCCGGCGACGGTGAACATCCCGGCGAAGCCCTGCCACATGCTCACGGAGTTCTCGGTTGCGCCGCCCAGGCCGTAGAGGACGCCGAAGGTGGAGACCAGGTTCTCCTTGGCGATCAGGGCAGAGATGGACGCCGCAGTGGCCTGCCAGTTGCCAAATCCCAGGGGAAGGAAGATCCAGCCCAGGGCGCCACCCACACCGGCGAGGATGGAGTAGTCCATGTAGTTCTCGGGGACACCCTCCATGCCGGAGAGGAAGCCGAAGGCGCCGTCGCCGCCGTCCCAGCCCGCGATGCCGAAGTTGGAGAGGAACCAGATGCCCACGGCAGCCGCGAAGATGATGGTGCCAGCCTTCTTGACGTAGGAGGCGACGCGCTCCCACACGTGCAGCGCCCAGGAACGGATGCTGGGGAAGTGGTAGTCGGGGAGCTCCATCACGAAGGGGACGGGCTCGCCCTCGAAGGGCTTGGTCTTCTTGAGCATGATGGCCGAGACGATGATGGCGACGATGCCCAGGAAGTAGAACATGGGGGCGACCCACCACATGTCGGAGCCGCCGGCGAGCACGCCCATGACCAGGGCGATGATGGGCAGCTTGGCCGAGCAGGGGATCATGGTCGTGAGCATGGCCGTCATGCGGCGGTCGCGCTCGTTCTCGATCGTCTTGGTGGCGAGGACGCCGGGGACGCCGCAGCCGGAGGAGACGATCATGGGGATGAAGGACTTGCCCGAGAGGCCGAAGCGGCGGAAGACGCGGTCCATGACGAAGGCGACGCGGCTCATGTAGCCGCAATCCTCGAGGAAGCAGAGCATCACGAAGAGGACGAAAATCTGGGGGATGAAGCCCAGGACCGAGCCCACGCCGCCGATGACGCCGTCTACCACGAGGCCCTTGACGAGGTCGGAGGTGCCAGCCGCCTCGAGCGCGTTGGTCGCGGCGGTGGGGATGGAGTCAACGAAGCTGCCGAAGTCGTGCTCGTCGGGCTCGGCGGCCTTGCCCTCGAGGGCGGCGGCGAAGCCGGCGGCGTCCACCTTGTCGATCACCTGGAGCTCCTGCCCCTCGGCGAGCACCGGCTCGCCGTCGCTGGTCTCCTCGGTGATGGCCTCGTCGTCGGTGTCGACGAAGTTGCCGTCGTCGTCGTGCACGGGGACGTCGGTGGCGACGACCTTGGCCTTCTCGGCCGCAGCCTGGAAGTCGGCGATGGTCGCCTCGTCCTCGGCGGTGGGCTCCTCCGCGGCGATGGCGTCCGCGACGCCATCGGTGTTGACGCCGGCCTTCTCTGCGGCGGCGAGATAGCCGTCGATCTGGTCGGCGTAGTGGTTGGAGGACCACTCCTCCTTGGCCTCGTCGAAGGCGGCCTGCGACTGGCCGCTCAAGAAGAAGCCATCGGAGAAGAGGTTGTCGTTGACCCAGTCGGTCCAGCTGGTGCCGATGGTGGAGATGGCGATGTAGTAGACCAGGATCATGATGGCCGCGAAGATGGGAAGGCCCAGAACGCGGTTGGTCACGATGCGGTCGATCTTCTGCGAGGTGGTGAGCTTCTTGGGGGCCTTCTTGACGCAGGCGTCCATGACCGTGGCGATCCAGTCGTAGCGGTCGGAGGTGATGATGGACTCGCTGTCGTCGTCACGGTCGTCCTCGATGGCCTTGATGGCCTTCTCGGCGGATGCGAGGACGTCCTTGCCGAGGTTCAGCGGCTGGATGGCCTCGGCATCGCGCTCGAAGACCTTGATGGCATACCAGCGAACGAGCTCGGCGGGGCAGGCATCCTTGATGAGGCCCGCGATGGTCTGCAGGGCGGACTCGACCTCGGCGGAGAAGCACTTGACGCCCTCTGCGGGCTTGCCGGCCTTGGAGGCGTCGAGGGAGGCGTTGACCAGCTCGTCGAGGTTCTTGTTGTGCAGGGCGGAGACCTCGACCACGGGAACGCCCAGCATCTGGGACAGCTTCTTGGAGTCGATGACGTCGCCACGCTCCTTGAGCAGGTCGCACATGTTGAGGCCCACGACGGCGGGACGGCCCGCCTCGAGGACCTGGGTGGTGAGGTAGAGGTTGCGCTCGAGGTTGGTGACGTCGATCAGGTTGATCACGGCATCGGGACGGTCATTGACCACGTAGTCACGCGAGACGACCTCCTCGGGGGAATAGGGGGAGAGCGAGTAGATGCCGGGAAGGTCGACGAAGGTGACGTCGTGGTTGGCCTTCCAGGTGGCCATCTTCTTCTCTACCGTGACGCCGGGCCAGTTGCCGACGTAGCCGTTCGAGCCGGTGAGCTCGTTGAACAGCGTTGTCTTGCCGCAGTTGGGGTTACCAGCCAGGGCGATGTTGATCTTGTCTGCCATTCCTTGCCTTTCCTGCTACGTGTCCGGAGTTATTCTCGGCTTACCTTTGCTACCTGAAGACTCACATTTGTTAGTTTTAGGTAACTCGCTCGGCCAGAAAAAAGGGGCCGTGCCCCGGGGAAGCTACTCCTTGGCTATGTCCACGACCTCGATGCACGCCGCCTCGTCCTTGCGCAGCGAGAGCTCGTAGCCGCGGATGGTGCACTCGATGGGGTCCCCCAGCGGCGCGACCTTGTGGACCAGGACCTTGGTGCCCTTGGTGAGGCCCATGTCCATGATGCGGCGCTTGATCGCCCCCGCACCGGTGAGCTTGGAGACGGTACAGCTCTCGCCGACCTTCACGTCCCTCAGACTTGCCATTCTTCCCCCTTAGAAAAACAGGCCGGGCGATGCCCGGCGCCAATACCCCCCGTTGTCTTGCTAGCAGGTGGCGATCTTCATGGCCATGTCGCGCCCGATGCCGAAGGTAGCCCCCTTGACGCTCACGAGGACGTCGCCGTTCACGCGCGAGACGACCTTCACGGAGGCACCCTGCACGAAGCCGAGCTCGGCGAGATGCTGCCTGAGCTCCTGGCTGCCACGGACGCGGGCGACGGTGACCGTCTCGCCTTCCGAGACCATCGAGAGGGGCAGCTGTGCCCCGACCACGCGCACTCCTGCGGTGCTCGTCATGCTCGTGCCATCCACAACGCTTCCATCCATCAGACGCTCCCCCACCCGGGTCCCGCCCGTTTGGGCTACGGACCACAAGTTTATGCTAGCTAACACGCTATTGTAGAGATTTTTGGCAACTGGGGAAGCCAAAGCTAACAAATTTTTTGGGAAGGGGAAATCATGGCAAAACATACACATTGGATCCTGTTGGCCTGGATGCGAAGCCCAGCTCAGACTGGGTGACACGTCGGCCCGCGAGGTCCGACCGGAGCCATTGCCCGTCATGGGACGAGAGGGACGACCTCCACGGCCCGTCCCTCTCGCCTCATGAGCCCTTGCCCTCGTGGCACGCCACGGGTCATCGCGCACCGCCGTCCGACAGGATCAGCCCGTGTTCTGCAGGCCGGCGGAGACCCCGGAGACGGTGCAGAGAATCAGATAGATGAAGCGCTCGCGCTCCTCGGGAGTGAGCGCCTCCCCCTTGTTGCGCAGGGTGTCCAGCGCGCGCACCTGCGCCAGCGAGAGGACGTTGACGAAGGGCAGGCGCATGCGGATGACGGGACCCAGGACGCGACGGCTCTGGAGGGGCCACTCGTTGCCGGTGATGGCGAGCACCCACTTGCGAGTGAGGCGCATCTCGTCCAGGACCTTCTCGTTGAGGTCGGGACGATCGGCGAGGTCGAGGTACATCTGGGCGATGCGGTCGTCGGTCTTGGCAAGCGACATCTCGATGTTGTCGACGAAGGTCGTGAAGAGGGGCCACTCGGCGTAGGCCTCCTTCAGGCGGGCGAGGTCGCCGAAGCTCTCGCAGGCGCTGCCCAGCCCGTACCAGGCGGCGAGGTTGGTACGCGCCTGTGACCAGGAGAAGATCCAGGGGATGGTGCGGAGGTCGGCCAGGGACTTTGCCCCCAGGCCGCGCTTGGCCGGGCGGCTGCCTATGGGCATGAGGCCGATCTCGGCCAGGGGGGTCACGACGCCGAACCACTCTGCGAAGCCCTCGCTGTTGAGGAGGTCGAGGTAGCGCTCGCGCGAGGCCCGGTCGAGCGCCGTGGCGACGTCGGCGTACTTGGCCGTGGTCTCGGTGTTGACGTACTCGATGGAGGGGGAGCTTTGGAGCAGCGTCGCTCCGGCGACCGACTCCACGTGGCGGCGTGCCAGGGTGGGGTCCCCGTAGCGGGCGAAGATGACCTCGCCCTGCTCGGTGAGCTTGAAGTGGCAGTTGACCGAGCCCTTGGGCTGCGAGAGGACGGCGCGGTTCGCGGGGCCGCCGCCGCGTCCCACCGCGCCGCCGCGGCCGTGCATCAGCACGAGGTCGATGTTGTTCTCCTCCGCCCACTTGGCGATGCGCGCCTGGGTGGCGTGCAGGACCAGGGTGGCAGAGGTGGGGCCGGCGTCCTTGGAGGAGTCGGAGTAGCCCAGCATGACCTCGAGCCTGCGGCCGGTCTGGCGGAGCCTGCGCTGCACGTCGGGAAGCTCGATGACCTCGTTGAGGGTGTCGATGGCGTTCTCGAGGTCCTCCACCTGCTCGAAGAGGGGAATCACGTCGAGGGTGGGGACGTCCTCCTCGTGGGCGAAGGCGAGGCGGGCCAGCTCGTAGACATCGGCCACGTTCTGTGCGCTCTGGGTGAACGAGATGATGTAGCGGCGAGCGGCCTTGACGCCGTTCTTGCGCTGGATGGAGCCGATGGCGCGGAAGGTGTCCAGGACCTCGCGGGTCATGGGAGCGAGCTCGCCGCGCTCGCCCCAGCGGCCGTGTGCGCGGATGTCCTCGAGGGCGCGGCTGTGGACCAGCGAGTGCTGGCGGAACTCCATCTCCACCAGGTGGAAACCGAAGGTCTGGGCCTGCCAGATGAGGTTCTGGACGGGTCCGTAGGCAGTGCGCACTGCGCCAGCCTTGGCGAGGGAGCGCTGCACCACCATGAGGTCGGCGACGTACTCCTCCGCGTTGGCGTACATGACGTCGGCCGTGCGGGTGATGGTCGCCCTCAGGCGGTTTGCCATGACGATCATCACGGCGCGGTGGAGCTCGGAGGCGCTCACGTCCTGGGCGCGCTTGGTGAGCGACTCGCTCATCTCGACCTGGTGGCTCCAGAGGTTGAGCAGCTCGGAGGAGGGCTTGGTCGACGCGGCGTCCAGGGTGATGTTCCGGCCCGTGACCTGCGTGGCATCGGTGAGGGTCTCGAGCATGTGGACGCGGAACTTCTCGCTCACCTTGCGGCTCACCTTGGCGGTCACGTTTGGGTTGCCGTCACGGTCGGAGCCGATCCAGCTGCCGGGATGAAAGAAGGCGGGGCAGATGGGCGGGACGGTGCCGGCCTTCTCGCCCAGCTCCCAGTCGTCGAAGCGGCGGTAGACCTCGGGAACCATGTCGAAGAGGGTGTTGTCGAAGATGTCAATGACGGTGTCGGCCTCCTCGACGGGAGTCGGCTTCTTGATGCCGATGGGCGAGGTGCGGAAGAGCGCGTCGATCTCTTGCAGCATGCGACGCTCGTTCTCGGCCAGGGACGCGCCGCCCAGGCGGGGACGCTCCTCGAGAAGGCCGGCGATACGGCGAATCTTGCCCTCGACGGCCTTGCGCCGGGCCTCGGTGGGATGCGCGGTGAAGACCGGGTGGAACTCGAGGCGGTCGAGCAGGGCCATGGCCTTGCCGGTGCCGCACTCGTCCACGAGCTGGCGATATGCGACGGTCAGGTCGTTGATGGTGTCCTCGCGCTCGCTGGTCGAAATGGCGCTCTCCCGCGCACGCAGGGAGCCGACGCGGTAGTTCTCCTCGCAGACGTTGGCGAGGTGGAAGTAGGCCGCGAAGGCCCGCATGACCAGGGTTGCCTTCTCCACGGGCAGCGAGTCGATGATGCGCACCGCGTCGCGGAAGGCGTTCATCTCGACCTCGTTGGTGCCAGGCTCGTAGGAGTTCGCCTTGATAGTGTCGACGAGCAGCGCGTCGAAGGTCGCGCGCAGGTCGCTGTCGTACTCGCCAAGTACCTTGCGCACCAGGCGCAGGAAGAGCGCCATGTTGTCCTTGAGCCCGTCGGGAACCTCGACCTCGGAGAGCGCCTCGCGGGCGGCAGCCCACTCGAGCTCTGCCTCGCTTGCGGAGGGTCGGACAGAACCCTGCCCGCCCTCCTTCAGTCTATCCAGCTCAGACACCGTACCTCCCCCTGGGCCAACGTCGCGGGCGCCGGCCTCGAGCCTCTTGTGCCAAAGAATCGCACACCATACTTTAGCCGGCGGGTGTATGCCGAGGATGTAGCCGACCGCAGCGAAACCCAATCTTCACGCGCAGGGCGGGATACAATCGCCAGGGCGGGAAGGGACAGGGGGGCCGTCGAGTCCAGACCCGACCTACCGGGACGAGCGCTCACAGGATGTGCGAGGCATCACATGACCAACCCACTGGACAGGACCTTTCGAGACAAGGGGACAAGAGGGGGCAAACGCTTCGTCGCCGGCGGGCCTCGCACGGCCGGGACGACCAAGGCGCCCTTCCTCGCGCGCCTCGCCAACGACTGGTGGGACAGACTCATCTCGTCCGTGTGGTCGGGGTCGCTCGCAGACCAGACCGCACGCTACGCCGCCCACCGCACCCGCAGCGACTACCTCTTCAACAGTCTGGGCTTAGGGCTCTGGGGGGTGCTCTTCCCCCTGCTCACCGTCATCGCCACCCAACTCGCGGGCGCCGAGGCGGCGGGGCGCTTCTCCATGGCATTCGTCATCGCCAACCTCCTGCAGTTCGTGGGGACCTATGGTGTGCGCACCTACCAGGTCTCCGACGTGGACGAGGCTGAGTCGTTTGGCTCGTACCAGCTCCAGAGGGCCGCGAGCTGTCTGCTCATGGTTGGGGTGGCCTGGCTCTGGTGCCTGGTCAAGGGCTACTCGGGCGAGATGCTCTCGATCTGCGTGGGTACCTTCGCCTTCCGCCTGGTCGACTCGCTCGCAGACGTGTACGAGGGACGGCTCCAGCAATGTGACAAGCTCTGGCTGGCTGGCGTCTCCCAGGCGCTGCGCTGCGGCGTGTCCATGCTCGCCTTCACCGTGGCGCTGCTCGTCACGCATGACGTCGCGGTGGCAAGCCTTGCGCTTGCCGGGGCGGCAGGGGTCTCGCTCCTGCTGGTGAGCCTTCCCCTCGCCCTGCTCGAGACCCCTCGCTCGCGTGGGGTCCGCCTCGTGGAGCTGCGAGAGATCTTCGTCGAATGCGCACCAGCCTTCGCGGCGCAGTTCCTCTTCGTGCTCATCGAGTCCGTTCCCAAGTTCGCCATGGAAGGCGCGCTGGCCTACGAGAGCCAGCTCTTCTTCAACGCCATCTACTTTCCCGCGCAGGGCATCGCAATGACCGTGGGGTTGGTGTACAAGCCCCAGCTCGTGAGGCTCGCCAACATCTGGTCAGAGCCCAACCACCGGGGACGCTTCGACCTCATCGTGGTCGCCATGGCAGGCGTCGCGGCGGCGCTGACGGCCGGCACCCTTCTCTTCAACGCCGCCTTCGGCGTGCCCCTGCTGGGAATCCTCTATGGCACCGACTTCGAGCCCATGCGCGCCCAGCTGTACCTGATGGTCCTCGCGGGGGGGATGTCGGCGGTCGTGGACTTCCTCTACCAGATCATCACCGTGCTGCGCCGCCAGGAGCTCGTCACCAGAAGCTACGCGCTCACCTTCGCACTCTCGGTCGTGTTGAGCGTGGCGCTGGTGGCGACGCTCGGGTTCAATGGTGCGGTCTGGGCCTACTTCGCCTCGATGGCCACCCTCTTCGGCATGCTCGTGGTCCAGTATGTCCTGCTCCGCGTGAGGGGCTAGAAGGGGGCTGACCGACGCCAACCGCACGCGCCCGGGAATCTTCACCAGACTTCCCCACGCCCTTGTCAGGAGCCTCATCAGACCGCTCTGCCCGCGACATCCCCAAGTGCTATGACAAAAAACGACATTCCATCTGCGCTCCCCGTTCGCCACGCACCAATCGTCAAACGCCCCGCACTCGATTCCCAACGAGAGTGGTTTCGACTTCAACGATTGTGCGAAGTTCGCTGCCGGAGAACATGGGCAAATGGACGTGTTCTCCGATTGTGTAAAAGAATTCTGTGGCTCATTGCCAAGTTGGGCTAATCATCCTTACACAATCGTCAATCACATCCAGAATCATCCATTTTTCCTGTCCGTTGTTTACACTAACGTCATTTAGGTTTCTTGCACCTTGAAAAGCTCGCGGCAGCACTTGCGACACCGAAGTTTCCAGTCAGGGGGGCCAACGGGATGAATCTGGTAATCACGGGAAAAGTGGGAGTGGCGCTCCTTCGCGCCGCTCGCCTGAGGTCCGACCTCGGCCTGGCACCAGCCACGCTCCAGGCGGTGCCTCCCGTCGACGCAAGCGGCCGAGACGTGATGGGGCACAGCGGGGTCAGGGAACTCGTTGCCCCCCTGTTTGCGGCCGAGGACCCAGCAATCGGCATCAGGGTCGCATCAAGCAAGGAGCGCATTCTTGTTCGTGGCCTCAGTTGCAGCGTCACCGAGGGCGAGCTGTTGCCAAACTCGCTCCTGCGCGTCTATGACACCAGGACCCCCTTTCTCGACAGTCCCATAAGGGGCGTCAACGTCTATGTGGACGCCCCCGGGCTCATGCTCCTAGGACGAGCCTCCGAACTGAACCAGCTCGTTTCATCGGGAAGGATGAGCAATCTTTCCGCGACTGCCGAGCTCATGGGCCTGGGCTGCGAGCTCTGCGGCACATACTCCTTTGAGCCAGGGCACGACGGCGGGTGTGGGTTTGGCCTGGACCCCCTTGCCACCTCCTCGGAGGTGTCTTCGTACCTAGCCGCGAGCAGGGGGAGGCACGGAGCGAAGCTGGCTCGACAGGCGGCGAAGATGCTCCTCGATGGCTCCGCCTCCCCCATGGAATCCATCCTGGGGCTGATGCTCTCGAACCCACCGCGCTATGGGGGAGTGAGCCTGACCTTTGGGGCGCTCAACAGGCCCATCGACCTCTCGAACGACCCAAGGGGGCTGCTGATGCATCGCAGCATGAGGCCTGACATCCGATTTGACCGCTTTGGGATCTCGCTCGAATACAACGGCCGCGATTCCCATGCGCAAGAGCGGAGCATGCGAGACGACAAGCTGCGCATCGAGGACTATTCCACCATGGGCGACACGCTCTTCATCCTTCGTAGCGAAGACCTGAGGGATACGTCCTCCCTCGAGAGAACCCTCGCCCGCATCGCAAACGCAATTGACGCCAAGGGCCACAGGACAGAGGCGAGGAGGGTGCTGCGGCTGCTTGACGACCCCGCACGGCACGCCATCCGGGCAGAGGTGTTGGGATCCCTGCTTGCCCAATCCAGACTACGAGTCGCGTCGGTCAACAGACGGGAGACAAGGCGCGCCAAGAGGAAGAGGCATGCCAGGCTTCCCGGCAACAAGGAGCCGGGTCCCGCCAGCTGACGGGTCCCATGGCCAAGCGGCCTTGGTTCTTGCGAGACTCTGGCCTACTCCTGCGCCGCGACCGGACGCCCGGACTCGTCCAGCCCCATGTAGCGCAGCATGCCGACGACCGCCCTCTTGGCCCCCTCGACGGAGTGCACCACCGTCTTGGGGCCGTTCACCACGTCACCCGCGGCGAAGACGCCCTCGACCGTGGTCATGCAGTCGTCATCCACCACCAGGGTCCCCCGCTCCGTGCCCCTGAGTCCCTGGGTGGTGAGGATCAGCTTGTCCTTGGGCACCTGCGAGACGCAGAAGATCACCGTGTCGCACTCCACCTGAACGAGTTCGTCGCTCATGTCGATGACTTGTCCCTCCTCGTCTAGGATCGAGCGGCGGAACACCGGCCCCCTGTCGTTGATCGACTCGATGGACTGCCCGTAGACGATCTGCGCGCCATCGAGTTGCGCAAGCTCCACCTCGTCAGAGTTTGCCGAGACGCCACCCCAGTTGGAATACAGCGTCACGCGACGCGCCCCCTGGCGGATCGCCGTGCGCGCCACGTCCATGGCGACGTTGCCCACGCCGATGACGGCGACGTCCTGGCCGATCTCACAGACCTCGGGGTTGACCAGGTAGTCGATTCCGAAGAAGACGTTGCCGCGCGCCTGCCCCTTGATGCCCAGGGTCTTTGCGCGCCAGGCGCCAGTGCCCACGAAGACGCCGTCGTAGCCGTCACGCAGGAGGTCGTCGAGCTTCAGCGCACCGCCAATCGTCGTGTTGGGACGCACGAGCACGCCCAGGCGATCGAGCAGCGCACGATAGCGGTCGATGATGGAGTTGGGCAGCCTGAACTCGGGGATGCCGTAGCGCAGCACGCCGCCGATCTCCATCTTCTGCTCGAAGATCGTGACGTCGCAGCCAAGGGCGGCAAGTTGGATGGCAACCGTGAGACTCGCGGGACCGGAGCCCACCACGGCGACGTGGCGTCCGTTGCGCTCAGGCAGCTCGTCCGGCCCCATGCGGTCCAGGTATGCGTCGGAGATGTAGTCCTCGATGGCCGAGAAGTGGATCGGGGTGCCCTTGCGCCCCCGAATGCAATGCCCCTCGCACTGCGCGCTGTGGTTGCACACCAGCGCGCACACCACGCTCATGGGGTTGTTCTCGAAGAGGGTCCTGCCCGCCTCCTCCATCCTGCGCTCGCGAAACATCTGAATCACCTGGGGGATGGCCGTATGGACCGGGCATCCCTCCTGACAGAGGGGCCTCTTGCAGTTGAGACAGCGGTCCGCCTCCTCGACTATGTGCAGCGCCAATTCGAACCTCTCCCTTTGTGTCATCTGTGCGCCCCCGCCCCCCGGCAGGATGGCGCGCGTGCTAACCCCAGATTCCGCCACGGGAGAGATGAGGTCAAGCGAGAACGACGTGCTGCCCCTCTGCACTCGTGGGCACAGGCGGGCTAGACCGCGGACCGACCCAAGAGGAAGGCCCGGACCGCCGACTCGGCGGCAAAGGGCACGCTCCTCTCCACGCCCCTCATGCAGTCCTCGAGCGAGCATGGCTCGTGGACGCAGGGAACGACGAGGTCGACTCCCTGCGCGTACGCGGCCTCGAGCTCGTCGGAGCAGCTTCCCACCACCGCGACCACCGGCTTGCCCTGCGCCTTCGCACGACGTGCCACGCCGACCGGCGCCTTCCCGCAGGCGGACTGGGCGTCCATCCTTCCCTCGCCGGTGATGACGAGGTCAACCCCCGCAAGCGCCTGGTCGATGCCGACGGCATCCAGAACGAGCTCGATGCCACGTCCCGGCCTGGCGTCGGCGAGCGCCATGAGGCAAGCGCCCAGGCCTCCGGCAGCACCGGCGCCCTCCACAGCCGCGACGTCCCTGCCGCAGACGCGGTGCAGGAGCTCGCCCCATCCGCTCATCCACCCGTCATAACGGTCGAGCTCGCGTGGGTCCAGCCCCTTCTGGGGTCCGAACACCCTCACCGCCCCAGCGGAGCCAACGAGCGGGTTGGTGACGTCGAGCAGGAGCTCCATGTCCACCTCCCCAAGGCGCGGGTCCAAGCCCGAGACGTCCAGCGACTCCACGCGCACGAGCCCTGCGAGGCCCTCCTCGACGGGCATGCCGTAGCGGTCGAGGAGCCTGGCCCCGAGCGCCTTGGCGAATCCTGCGCCGCCGTCGCTGGTGGCACTGCCGCCCAGGCCGACAAGCACCCTCCGCGCGTCCTGGTCCAGTGCGTCAAGCAGCAGCTGCCCCAGGCCGAAGCTCGAGGCGGCAAGGGCGGAGGCGGGGCTGCGGTCGGAGAGGCCGATGCCTATGGCCTCCGCCGCCTCGAGCACGGCGCACCCGTCGTCCAGCAGCGCATAGCGCGCGTCGACGGGCACGCCCAAGGGCCCCCTGACCTCGAGGTGTCGCAACCTGCCACTCCGAGCGGCAAGCAGGGCGTCGATGGTTCCCTCTCCCCCGTCCGCGATGGGCAGGCAAAAGACGCGTGCGTCAGGATCTACCCGACGCACGCCTCTCTCGACGAGCTCTGCGATTGTCCTGCTCGACGCCGAGCCCTTGAAGGAGTCGGACGCCACCAGCACGCTCAGCGACATGGACGACGACCTCCCGTCGGCCTCGGTTCCCGAGACGCCCTAGAAGGAGCAGCCGCCCCCGATGGTGCAGACGCCGCCCGCAGGCGCCGCCTCGTCAGCGGAGGTTGCCCCCACTGCAAACTCCTTGGCCAGATAGGCCACGATGTCGCCAGACTCGTACAGGGGGGCGCCGTCGATGAAGAGGCAGGGCACCTGCCTCTTGCCGCCCACCTCGACGAGATGGTTGAGGTCCTCCTCGCTGCGGCTGATGTTGTGCAGGGGCAGCTCGATGCCGTTCTTCTTCATGAACGAGAGGACCTTGTGGCAGAAGGGACAACCGTCCTTGATGTAGAGCTCGAGCGTCTTTTCAGCCATAACGGACTCGCTTTCTTCGCATGCGGCGGATGGGGCCGCGCCTTGTCTCTGATGGGAGTCATATACCCCAAGCGGAGTCGTGCGAAGCACCGGGCATGGGGTCGGTCGTCCCTCCTTCAACGGCGCCCGCTCACGGCAAGGCCTAGGAGACGAGCATCCTGCCCAAGGCGATCCCGCAACCCACGGCAAAAAGGCAGCTCGCCACGTTGGCGACGACGTTGAGCGCGGCTCCGACCCAGTTGCCGGAAGAGGCGAGCTGGAAGGTCTCGTTGGAGAAGGTGGAAAAGGTGGAGAGGCCGCCGCAGAGGCCCACCGCCAGGAAGAGCCGCAGCCTCTCGGGCATCGGGGCGGCAAGGCCCACCCCGGTGACCAGGCCGATGAGCAGGGCAGCGAGCAGGTTGGCGACCAGCGTGCCTGCAGGCAAGGCCGGGGTGACCCCCTTGAGCCACACACCCAGCTGCCAGCGTCCCAGGCTGCCCAGGAAGCCTCCCAGGCCAACCGCAAGTGCCTCCATGGCACACCTCCATAGCAAAGGGGCGGATGGATGGCCCACCCGCCCCGAAGACACAGAATGACAAGGGCTGACGCGACTCTCGCCACCCCGGAGAGCAGGGCTAGAGGAGCCTCAGCGAGACCTCCTTGAGCTGGCGGTCGCTGACCTCGCCGGGCGCGTCGCTCATGAGGTCGGAGCCCGAGGTGGTCTTGGGAAAGGCCATGACGTCGCGGATGGAGTCGGAGCCGGCCAGCAGCATGCAGACGCGGTCGAGGCCCAGAGCGAAGCCGCCCATGGGGGGCGCGCCAAACTCGAGGGCCTCCATCAGGAAGCCGAACTGCTCCTTGGCGCGCTCGTCATCGAAGCCCAGCAGGCGCAGGATCCGCATCTGCAGCTCGGCGTCGTGGATGCGCATGCCGCCGCCGCCCGCCTCGAAGCCGTCCATGACGAAGTCGTAGGTGTGCGAGCCGATGGAGAGGACCTCGTCGCGGTCCTCGCTCGCAAGCAGGCCGAGCTGGTCCTCGATTGGCTGGGTGAAGGGTTGGTGCTCCGCCGCGAAGGCGTTGCGCTCCTCGTCCCAGTGGAAGAGGGGGAAGTCGACGACCCAGAGGAAGTCGTGCCCCTCGCGGGGAAGCTCGAGGGCATCTGCCATGTGGTTGCGCATGCCGCCCAGGATCTGGTCGCACTCGAGGCGGTTGCCCACCGCGAAGAGCACGAGGTCGCCCGGCTCGACGGAGAGCTCGGCGCGCACACCCTGGACCTCCTCCTCCGAGAGAAACTTGGCGATGGGGCTCTTCAGGCTGCCGTCCTCATGGAAGGCGAGGTAGGCCAGGCCCTTGGCGCCGAAGCCCGCCGCGACCTCGGAGAGGCGGTCGATCTTGGAGCGTGCCCAGCTGCCCGCACCCTTGGCGCAGATGGCCTTGACATGGGCCTTGGGGTCGGCGGCGGCACTCGCGAAGAGCTTGAACTTCGAGGCAGAGAATACCTCGCTCACGTCGTGGATCTCCATCCCGATGCGAGTGTCGGGCTTGTCGCTGCCATAGCGGTCCATGGCGTCCCAGTAGCCGATGCGCCGCAGGGGAAGCTGCATCTCGACGCCAACCTTGGAGAAGGCGTCGGCCAGGACCTCCTCGAGCTCGTCCATGACGTCGTCCTGCTCGACGAAGCTCATCTCGATGTCCACCTGCGTGAACTCGGGCTGGCGGTCGGCGCGCAGGTCCTCGTCACGGAAGCACTTGGCGACCTGGTAGTAGCGCTCGACGCCACCCACCATGAGCAGCTGCTTCAGGAGCTGCGGGGACTGCGGCAGGGCGTAGAAGTGACCCGGCTGGGTGCGGCTGGGCACCAGGAAGTCGCGGGCCCCCTCGGGGGTCGACTTGAAGAGCGCGGGGGTCTCGACCTCCATGAACTCGCGGCCGTGCAGGGCCTCGCGCAGGGCGAAGGTGAAGTCTGAGCGCAGGCGCAGCCTGCCCATCATGCTGGGGCGACGCAGGTCGAGGTAGCGGTAGCGCAGGCGGATGTCCTCGGAGATGTCAAGCTGGTCCTCGATCTGGAAGGCAGGGGTCTTGGAGCGGTTGAGCACCTCGACGCTCGCGGCCAGGACCTCGATCTGGCCGGTCGCCACCTTCTCGTTCGCCTCGGGACGCTCGCGCACGACGCCCTGGACCTTGATGGGCCACTCGGGACGGATGGCCTCCGCCACGTGGAAGGCATCGCCGCCCGCGTGGTCGGGGTCGAACGAGACCTGCGTCAGGCCCTCGCGGTCGCGCAGGTCGACGAAGATCATGCCGCCGTGGTCGCGACGGTGCCAGACCCAGCCCGTGAGGGTAACCTCGTGGCCGATGTCCGAGGTGCGGAGCTCCCCGCAGGTGTGGGTGTGCATGCTGTGTGAGTCCATGGGTTCCTCTCGCCTCTTCCGCCCCGTGCCGTTGCGGGCGGACCTACAGATGACGGCGTCCCGGCGTAGACGGCGCCGACGCGCGCAACACGCCAGTCTAGCAGCATCGGGCCACACCGTGGCCGCTAGTTGCCCGATGCGCCACCACGCCCGCACGCAGGCGGCGGAGCGCGCGTGTCATGAACGAAGCAGCGATGCGAGCCCACCGGCTCAGCGGAGGTAGTAGACGAACGAGTCGATCCTCTCGTCGATGCCGGCACTGAACGTGCCCGCGATCCGTGAGTGCGGTGCGGGTCTTGCGACCTTTTGCCTGCGTGCCAGCCAAAAAATCAGGTTATGGTAACTCTCATCACTTGACCACCTTGTTGCCATGGCAATGCGCCCTCGCGACGCAAGGGAGAAAGACAGTCTTAAGCTTTGCTTATTTCTCTTCCCAGGTCGTTGCCACGGGCCGGGGGGTCAGGTAGATTTCTGATTTAATTACCACCCATGATCCGTGCGAGCACATGCAACGCGTGACGCCTTGCGGCGTCCTGTGCGGAATGGAGCAAAGATGCCTTTAGACGATTCCACCGACTCGAACACCAGCCGGCCCGGAGCTCCCAAGAGCCCCCTGGGAGAGGATGCGCGGCAGCCCGCCGCCCATCTCGGGCAGACCACCCGGATGGACCTCCCGGACATCCCTCCGGTCATCGGTGCCGCAGGAACCGATGACGGCGACGTCGACGCGGAGCTCGAGCGCCAGACCGCCCTCGCCATGCAGAAGGCCAAGGAGCGTCGTGCCAAGCGCAGGCGCAAGCGCCTCATCAAGGTGGGCGTCGCCGTAGGCATCGTTGCCGTCATCGCAGGCGGCATCGCCATCTCCAGGCAGCTCGCGGCGCAGGGGGCACAGCAGGCGACCCCCATAACGGCACCCGTCACAAAGCAGGACTTCTCGAGCACGGTGAGCGCCTCGGGCAAGGCGCAGCCCCTCTCGTCCACCATCGTCACCCCCGAGGTCGACGGCATCATAGAGGACGTGCAGGTGAAGGAGGGCTCGGTGGTGAGCGAGGGCGACGTGCTCTTCACCCTCAAGAACGACTCCCTCGACAAGGCAGTGCGCGAGGCGTCGCAGCAGGTGAGAAGCGCCCAGAACGGCGTCAACAGCGCCCAGACCACCCTCGACAACGCCTGGGACTCCTACAACAAGGCGCTTGACGCATGGAACAGCGCCCCGGACGCCGAGACCCAGAAGGGCATGACCCATCCCGACCAGGTGTACGCCGAGGTCGAGAGCGCCCAGTCCAGCCTCGAGGGCGCACGCATCTCGCTCGAGGGCGCGAACGACGCCTACAACGAGGCCGTGGCCAACACGTCCAAGCGGACGGTCAAGGCTCCCTGCTCCGGCAGCGTAGTGGCGGTCAACGCGGTGGCAGGCGCCTCTGCGGGAGGGGCCGCCGGTGGCACCGGGCAGGCTGGCTCCGGTCCTTTGGTGCAAATCGCCGACGTCTCCCAGATGACGGTCACCGCCCAGGTCAACGAGGTCGACATCTCGAAGCTCGCCGTCGGCCAGAAGGCGAGCGTGAGCTTCTCGGCCCTCCCCGAGCTCAACATGGAGGGCGAGGTCACCCGCATCGCCACCGTCTCGACCGGAAGCGGTGACAGCGGCGGGAGCGGCTACGGCGTGGTCACCTATTCGGTGGAGGTGCTCATCCCCAGCCCCGACCCGAGCCTCAAGCCAGGCATGACGGCAAACGCCACCATAACCACCCAGAGCATCCCCAACGCCCTGACTGTCCCGGCGACCGCCCTCACCCCCGGGGAGGGGGAGACGTGCACGGTCGAGGTCGTCAAGCTCTCGGACGACGGCTCCAGCATCGCGTCGAGCGAGAAGCGCGAGGTCAAGGTCGTCGCACAGAACTCCAGCGACGCCGTGGTGGAGGGCCTCAAGGAGGGCGAGCTCGTCCTCCTGGGCACGAGCGGCGGAAGCTCCGACGAGGACTCCGGAGCCATGGCCGGCGCCGGCATCATGTACTAGGGGCAACGATGGACCTCGTACTCGACGTTCGCGACATACACCGCATCTACGAGACCGAAGCGGGGCTGACCCATGCCCTAAGAGGCGTGTCGCTCCAGGTCAGGCGCGGCGAGTTCCTCTGCATCATGGGTCCCTCGGGCTCGGGCAAGTCGACCCTCATGAACACCCTGGGATGCCTTGACACCCCCACCTCCGGGACCTATCTCCTGGAGGGGACCGACGTGTCCACCCTGGACGACGACGAGCTGGCAGAGCTGCGCGCCACGCGCATCGGCTTCGTGTTCCAGTCGTTCAACCTGCTGCCCCGCTCCACGGTGCTGCGCAACGTCATGCTCCCGCTCATCTACTCGGACTGCCCCGTGCGCGAGCGAGAGGAGCGTGCCATCCGAGCGCTCGCCGCGGTCTCGCTTCCCGAGCAGTACTTCGACCACAAGTCCAACGAGCTCTCGGGCGGGCAGATGCAGCGCGTCGCCATCGCCCGCGCCCTGGTCAACGACCCGGCGCTCATCCTAGCAGACGAGCCGACCGGCAACCTCGACTCCGCCACGGGCGACATGGTCCTCGGGACCTTCCGCCGCCTGCGGGAGGAGGGGAAGACCATCGTGCTCATCACCCATGACCCAGAGGTGTCGGCCTGGGCCGACCGCACCGTCCACATCAGGGACGGCAGGCTCCTCACCGACGCGCAGGAGCGCGAGCTCGTCCGTCACAGCAGCACCGGAGGAAGGGGGCTCACGTGAGGGCACGCGACCTTGCCAGCGAGACCTGGGAGGCGCTCGACGCCAACCGGGGCCGCTCGCTTCTCACCGTGTTGGGCATCGTCATAGGAATCAGCGCCGTCATCGCCATGACCGCGCTGATTGGCGGCATCAAGAAGGCACTGGTGAGCAGCTTGGGGCTGACGCAGGCCAAGGCAGTGTACATCTCCGTCTACACGGGTGACCCCATCACCCAGCAGGACGTTGGCTACATCGCCCAGGCGCTTCCCGACTACGAGTTCGTCACGGGCATCTCGTACGGATCGGCGGACGTCACCACACAGAAAAAGCAGACCAACGCCCAGGTGATGGGCGTCAGCCCCGAGTTCTTCCAGGCTCAGAGCAGACATGCCAGCTCGGGCAGGCTCGTCTCGTCCGATGACCTGGACAGGATGTCGACCGTCGTCGTCATAGACCAGAACGCCGTGGGCCTCCTCTTCGGCGACGCCGACGCGGAGGCGGTGGGAAGGACGGTCCGCCTGGGCAACGACGACTACACCGTCATCGGCGTGTTGCCCGCCACGGGGGCGGCGACGGGCAACGGCATCACGGTGTACGTCCCCCGCACCACCTGCTGCGCCCGCATCACCGGAAGCCAGACCGTCGACCAGATCGTAGCGTTTGCCCGCGACGGCGTGGACGTGGACCAGCTCGTGAAGTCGACCAAATCCACACTCGAGGCCCACTACCACGTCCAACAGGACGCGAGCTCCGAGGGGGGGACGGGCGGCGGCATCATGGTCTATTCGATGAAGCAGATCGCAGACCAGCTCAACTCGACCATGCTCGCCTTCCAGCTGCTCATGACGACCGTCGCGAGCATCTCCCTCGTCGTGGGCGGCATAGGCATCATGAACATGATGCTCACCAACGTCACCGAGCGCATCCGCGAGATAGGCCTGCGAAAGGCGCTGGGCGCAAAGAGGTCCGACATTACCAAGCAATTCCTGCTCGAGTCGATCTGCCTCTGCCTCGCTGGCGGCGTCATCGGCATCGTCTTGGGCTATGCCGGCGCCTTCGGGCTGGCCAAGGCGGCAGGAGCGGGCATCATGAGCGGCATGGGGGGCTCCGGCGGCATCACGCCCGTCATAGAACCCACCGCCGTCACCCTGGCGACGAGCATCTGCGTCGCCATCGGCATCCTCTTCGGCTTCTATCCCGCCCGTCACGCCGCACGCCTGGACCCGGTGGAGTCCCTGCACTTCCAGTAGGAATCGCAGCGAGGGCGAACCGCCCCTCTCGCCCGCGAGCACCCCTTGGAGGCCCCCGCGACCGGCGCCCTGCCGGAGACGCGGGGGCCTCGCCTTGTGGCGGGACCTGGCGGTGGGCTCCTGCCCCACGTCGGGAGCCTATACTCAGGGCGGTAGGAGAAACCGCGGGACGCGGAGGAAGGCAGGGACATGGCATACGAGGCGGCCATCTTCGACCTGGACGGGACTCTACTTGACACCCTTGACGACTTGCACGCCTCGGTCAACCATGCCCTCTCCTCCGAGGGGCTGCCCGGCCGCTCCAAGGACGACGTGAGGTCCTTCCTGGGAAACGGCGTGGCCCGGCTCATCCACCTGAGCGTCCCCGAGGGCACGCCCGTGCCTCAGGAGGCGCGTGCCCTCGCGACCTTCCGGGCTCACTACGCCCGCCACAACGCCGAGCGGACCGCCCCCTACCCACAGGTCAAGGAGCTGCTGCGCGTGCTCTCGGGCGAGGGGGTGCTGAGGGCCGTCGTGTCCAACAAGCCCGACTCCGCCGTCCAGGACCTGGTGGCGACCTACTTCGGGGGACTCTTCGACGCAGTCGTGGGCGAGCGGCCCGACGTGAGGCGCAAGCCCGCGCCGGACTCCCTCCTCGCCGTCACGTCCCAGCTGGGATGCCGGCCGGAGCGGGTGGTGTACGTGGGCGACTCCGAGGTGGACCTCCAGACGGCAAGGAACGCGGGCGTCGACTGCATCGCCGTGAGCTGGGGCTTCAGGGACGTGGGCTGGCTGCGCGCCCAGGGCGCCACCACGATCGTGGGCACGACCGAGGAGCTTGCCGAGGCCATCCTGTTCTGACGCCGAGGAGGCGTCGCCCCTCGGCAGAGGGGTGGAGACGACACCAGGCTCGATGCAGGACCGACCAGAGGCCTTACGCCGACGGCAACCCCGCACCATTACGGCCTCGTGCCGGTGACGGGTCAAGCCTCCCCCACCCGCACGTCCCTAGGCCACGTTTGCCTAAAGCATCGCGAACCGGCGAATGGGAGCGGCCGCGGGGCGGTACTATTTTTTCAGCAGCACCGTTGGCAGTATTCCTTCGAGAAAGGATGCGATATGGGCAAGAAGGCAGCTGAGGAGCTCGAGATAAATTACGACGAGCTGGCCGATTACCTGCACAGCAACCACTCCGTATACATGAAGGTCGACAACGACGTCTACTACCTCACAGACGTCAACTTCGAGGCGTGGCGCGCGCAGGACACCAGCCGGCGCAACTCCAAGAACCACTTCGTCGACTGCAGCGACCTCGTGCCGACCGTCGACGAGTTCCTCTCCCTTCCGTTCATGCATGGCAAGACCATCAAGGACGTCTTCGACTCCGCCAAGTTCTATGCCTCGGTGAAGGGCGTCAAGGAGCCCTAGGCCCCTCCCCTCGTTCGCGATAGCACGCATCGGACCGCGTCTGCCAAGCTGGCAGCGCGGTCTTTTCTTGTGCGCGACCGCAGCGGTCGAAAGACCCCAAGGACGACTGCGGGGGAAGCCTGCGGGCTGGATGCGCAGAACAGCAACGGACTGCGCGTCATTCTCGCCTGACCTGGGAAAAGGCGAGAGGACCGCGCATTCCACGATTGGTCTGCGCGATCCTCTCCCTTTCTTCTGGCGCTCCCTTTCTTCTGGCGCTCGAACCGGGCGGCCGCAGATGACGACCCCTAGCGCTTGGGCTCCTGCGCCTCGCGGCTCTCCGCGACCTCCAGGTCCTCGTCTTCCTTGGTGAAGCCCTTCTCGAGCATGGGAAGGAGCATGCGGTAGGAGTTCTCCGTCGCGTTGAGGTGCGGGGACTTCTTGGCGTAGCGCTTGACCGCCGCCGTCGACTTGTTGATGGCGACGAGCGTGCCGGCGCCCGCCACGCAACCGCCGGGACAGGCCATGCCCTCGATGAGGTACCCCGGATACTTGCCCTTCACGGCGTCCTTCATCATCTTGCGGCACTCGTCCAGCCCCTCGGCGTTGACCACGTTGACCACACGGTCGGGGTAACGACGGTGGATGGCGTTGACCACCGCGTTGGCCACGCCACCCGCGACGGCGAAGTTTCGTCCGTCGGTGCTGGCCACGTCGAAGTCGCTCTTGTTGTCGTCCTCGAGGCTCAGGTAGTCGATGTCGCGAGCGTCCATCATGCCCGCCATCTCCTCGAAGGTGAGGACGAAGTCGACCTCGCTGCGCACGCTCCTGCGCATGGCCTCGAGCTTCTTGGCGGCGCAGGGTCCGACGAAGACTATCTTCGCGTTGGGATGCTGCGCGCGAATCATGCGGGCGGTGAGCGTCATGGGCGTGAGGGCCATGCTCACGCAGTTGGCGTGCTCCGGGAACTCGCGCTTGGCCATGACCGACCAGGCGGGACAGCAGCTCGTACCCATGAAGGGCAGCTTGTCGGGCACCTCCTCGAGGAAGTCCTCCGCCTCCTGCATGGCGCAGAGGTCGGCGCCCAGCGCGACCTCCTCGACGCCCGAGAAGCCCAGGAGCTTGAAGGCCTCGCGCAGCTTGCCCACGTTGCCCTTGCCGCCGAACTGGCCCACGAACGAGGGGGCGACGGCAGCGATGACCTCCTGTCCCGAGTGGATGGCCCAGATGACCTGGGCGATCTGGCTCTTGTCGGCGATTGCGCCGAAGGGGCAGTTGACCAGGCACTGGCCGCAGCTCACGCACTTCTCGTAGTCGATGTCGGCGCGACCGTGGTCGTCGGAGCCGATGGCGTTCATGCCGCAGGCAGCGGCACAGGGACGGACGTGGTGGTGGATGGCCTGGTAGGGGCAGGTCTTGGCGCACATGCCGCAGTGGATGCAGGCGCCCTGGTCGATGAAGGCCCTCTTGTCCACGAACGAGATCGCGTTCTTGGGGCAGATCTCGCGGCAGGGGTGTGCCAGGCAGCCCTGGCAGGCGTTGGTGACCTCGTAGACGTTGTCCTTGCAGGAGTTGCAGGCAAACTTGATCACGTTGATCAGGGGCGGCTCGTAGTAGGCGAGGTCGGCCGTCTCGGCCTCCTTGAAGCCGTCCGAGATGCGCGCGGGCCGCTCGACGCCCTGCAGGGGCAGACCCATGGCGAGGCGGATGCGCTCGCCGATGATGGCGCGCTCGAGGAAGACGCTCTCGCGGTAGGTCGCGACGTCGCCGGGAAGGATCTTGAACGGCAGCTCGTCGAAGGCATCGTCTATGTCGCTGTCGGTCTTGCTGGGGTCGTCCCCCATCGCGTAGCAGACCTTCGCCACCTCGCGGAACACGTTGCGACGAATCTCGGTAAGGTTGGTGTACACGCCACGCATGCTGCCGGCCATAGGAACCTCTCTCGCGTGCGCCGGACGAACCGGCGTCCCCTCCTGAGCCGGCCCCCGCCGGCGTGCGCCCCATAGGGCTGCCCCACCAGTATGCATCAAAGCGAGAACCACGTGGACACGCGGGCCGCAGGCAGGCGTCCGCGAGGGTGCTAGCCGCGGCTGCGGAGCCAGAGGTCCTCTCCTGGGCGCCCCGCACAGGTGGCACGGCCGCCCCTCGGCCCTGTGCTAGCCGCGGCGGCGGAGCCAAAGGTCCTCTCCCTTGGGGAAGGCCTCCTCGAAGCGGGCGGGCCAGGCGGTCGAGAGGCGCAGGTGCTCGCCCGTCACGGGATGGTCGAGCTCCTCCTCGATGGCGTGCAGCATAAGCGAGTGCTCCCGGCGCGCGCCACGCCTGCCCCGGTGAGTCGCGGGGCGGCTGCGACAGCTGCCGTAGAGCGGGTCTCCCACCAAGGGGAACCCCAGGTGGGAGAGATGGACTCGAATCTGGTGACGCCTGCCTGTCAGGAGTTCTATGGCCACGAGAGAGATGCCGCCCTCCGTTCCCAGCAGCCGCGCACGCGTGTGGGCCGGCCTGCCCGTGCGGCTCGCGCGCATGCGACGGGCGTCGTGGCGGTCGCGCCCGAGGGGCAGCTCGATGTCGCGCGTCCCTGTGGGAAAGCGCCCCTCCACCAGGGCGACGTAGCGCTTGCGGATGCCACGCATGGCCACGAGGGCATCCAACCTGGGCTGGATCATCTTGTCAAGCGAGAAGAGCACGAGTCCCGAGGTGTCGACGTCCAGCCTCTGGACGGGCTGCAGGCCACTGGCGTCCGTCCCCTGGGCCTCGAGGAGTTCGCGCAGATCGTCCGTGAGGGTGCGGGCGCCGCTGCCGTCGCCATGAACCAGGATGCCCTGGGGCTTGTCCACCGCGGCGAGCCACTGGTCCTGGTAGATGAGCCCGAGCCCTTTGCCCACGTTCCTCTCCCCTCCCGCCGGTCGGCCCCTGCCAGCTGGCGAGGGCACATCATCCGACAAATCTCACCTGCCGGGTGCTAGACGTACATGCCTTTCATTTTTGTCGGTACATTCTTGACCACGATATACCGGCAAACGCACCAAAATAACTCATATGACAATGATGTGATCTGTTTATCGGTCTTTCTCTGCCGACAAACAGGCAAGTTGAGCTACTACTGCACAGCGTCTTCTTGTTTGCCGGCAGGTCGTATCACCCCTCAGCCATGAACCACGGCGACATGAATTTTGGTAGAACTTGTGGACGAGCCTGACGCTTCGCCCCAAACTGCCAAACTCTCGCCAGTCGTGCGACCCTTCCAAGCTGCCCTCGGTTCCGTGAACGGTATGGGCCCAGCAGCATACCCTGCAGGCTGGTGCCAGCCATATGCAGGAAATCACCTGCTCAGAATCCTATTCTCTGGCAAAGCGAGCCGGTACCTTGGCGTGCGAGCTACCCACGTCCCGCCGCACGCGGCAACGAGCTAGCTGCACCCCATCGCGCACAGCAGAAGACGAGGAGAATAACGTGGCCATCTACCTGGGAGGACGAACGGCACTTGACATCTGGCGACGCGCATCCCTGGGGCTATGCGCGATGCCCATCAGCTGCACGTGCACCAGCCTCGTTGACTCCGCCGCTTCATCAAGAGAGCTTGTCGCGGCAGTCCAGTCTCTTCTCCTTGCAGGAGCCATCCCCGACGAGGGTGGATGCCACCGAGACCTGGAACCAAGGACGCAGCTCCCTGGCGTTGTCCAAAGATGCGCGCGCCCATTCGAACTCCTGGTAGACCACAAGAACAAGTCACATCGAATGAGGGGCGCAAAGGTACGGGTATGTCGCTCCACTCTCCCGTCGGGATCCTTGTTCCGGATTCCGAACACGGACGTCCGCCTCGCATCACCCGAGCTCATCTTCCTGCAGCTTGGCAACGGGAGGGCGCTTCTGCCAAAAATCGAGCTTGGAATGGAGCTCTGCGGAAGCTACGTGAGGGGTGACCTCGCCCCGCAAGGCCAGACGGAGCTCGAACATGGGGAGAGGGGACGAGTCCCTCGGCTAGATGCTGGATGCGAGGGGAGGCCATCCTTGACAAATGTCGCCCGATTGCATGAGTTTTTAAATGAGTCGAAAGGCATGCACGGTATCGTGGCATCCAGGCGCGCCTTGCGTTGGGTGCTCGACGGTGCCAGATCGCCACGTGAGAGCGCCCTCCACCTTGCCCTCGACCTGCCATCCAAGCTGGGTGGATATGGCATGGGCACCCCCTTGCTCAATCACCCTTTGGATCTGGGGGCAGGCATGCGAGCTGGCTCCTGCATTGCCGACCTTGCATACCCGAAGGAACGCGTCGTGGTTGAATATGACGGGTTCGCGCCACATGGTGGAAGGCGCCTCGAATCGGGCGAAGTCGTCTTTGACGCAGACAAGGTGCTTGACGACAAGGACCGCTGGAGCCGCATACAAGCGGCGGGATGGAAGCTGGTAGTGTTCTGTGGCAGGGACACGACGTCCTTCCCTCGCTTTGACACGAAGGCGAGGCAGCTCGCCAGCTGCCTTGGAAAAGCCGTCTTGGACGGTGGAGCCGAAACCACGCAAGCGAGAGACAGGCTGAGGCGCTGGTTGTTCAATCCACATAGGCATCAGCTGTGAGCCAGGAGGGCACTACCGCCAAGCCGACTTCGATAAGACGTCGGCTCCCGACCTGAGCTGAATTGTCGGTACTTTCCGAGCAATGAGGTGCCGACAAACGAACGCATATGCCCTCAAAGTGCCGAATTGGGTTAGATCGTCGGTATTTCTCGCCTGCAATAGTACCGACAAACGGACTCGTACCGACAAACTGAGCCGTATCAAGTTCGGCTGCGCAGGGCCAGAGAGAGCCTCGTGGCACCCGATGCCAGCAGCAGCGCGACCGTGGCCAGGATGACCGCGCTGGCATCCGGGACGAAGGTCGCGAAGTCCCCCCATGGGGCGCCATAGAGCCTCGGCACCCACAACAGGCTCAGGGGGAGAAGGCCGTACGCCACGAGGTCCCAGGCCAGGAAGTCGCGCGCCCTCCCCTCGGACCAAGCCGCCCCGAGCCTGCGCGCCCAACCCCTCAGCCCGAGGAGGCTCGCCAGGGAGAGACCAACCATCACAAGGTAGAGGGCATCGTATTGGGCATGGAGCCACAGCCTCTCGCCACCGTCCACCTCCACGCCGCCGCCACCCACGGCGATGAAGGTGACGCCGTCGGCCATCTGCCAGAACGCCTCGTTGCCTCCGAAGTAGTCGCTCGCGTCGCCCAGCACGACGAGGGCGATTCCGCGAGAGGGCAGCACCATCATGCGAGCGACGTAGTTCTCGACCTGGCCGTCGTGGCTCATCACGAGCTCTCCGCCGTCCCAGCCGAAGGTGGTCCAGCCCATGCCGTAGTAGGTGTCGCCGTAGGGGTCAGGCACGCGACTCAGGGCGAGTGCCCGCACGGAGGAGGGATTCAGGACGCCGGAGCCGCCCCGCAGGTACATGCGCAGGTAGCTCTCCATGTCGCTCAGGCTGGCGCGCACGTAGCCGGACGAGGGCCCGCCCCAGGCGTGGTCGCCGTCCTGATGCAGGTATCCGTCTGCCAGATTGAGCCCGAACCAGTTGCGGTGCCCCGGCACGGAGCCCTGTGCGGCCTCGCCGGCACGGGCGTCGTCCGAGCCATAGGCGGACGCGTCGTACATTCCCAGGGGGGCGAAGACCCTCTCCCCTAGGTAGTCACCATAGCTCATGCCGCTGACGGCCTCGACGAGCCGGCCCAGGAGGTCGTAGTTCGCGTTGGAGTACGAGAAGCTTCCCGCCGAGGCTCCCGGCCAGGCGTCCGCGGGGGAGTCGTAGTAGCCGAATCCGCTCGTCTGGTTGAGGAGTGACCGGACGGTGACGGAGTCGGGCAGACCAGCGTCCGCCACATAGCAGCCAATGGGATCGTCCAGGTCGACTCGGCCCGTCTCCACGAGCTGCATCACCGCGACGGCCGTGAACGACTTCGAAAGCGAACCGATCACGAAGGTCGATCCTGCGTCCTGGCAGTCTCCCAACGTCCGCTCGTACAACGTTCCCCGGGCGCTCACCACCGCGACGGCGACGCCGGGCACGCCGGTCCGGGGGAAGTTCTGGTCGAGGTAGGCGTCCATGAGCTCGGCGAGTTCGGCCTGCGTTGGGGTGCTGCCGGGGTCGGCGGGGTCAACCTGGGCATCGCCGCCGCCCCCCGAGGGAAGGCCGAGGCCCTCGTCGTCGCCTCGGGCGAAGGGGAAGGTCTCCTGCGGGTCGACGTCGAGGCCGACGTCGGAACCAGGGTCGGCGTCGGGGCTCGCGTCCGACCCTCCGTCAGAGACGCCCGAACCCCCGTCGGTCGACGCATCGGTCTGAACCTCGATCTGGCTGCTGCCGCTGGCAACGCGGTACGAGCCGGGTACCACCCCCACGGTGCGCAGGAGCCCGGCGAGCTCCCCCTCGCCAAGCACGACGGCAATCGCCAAGGCAAGCACCAGAACCCTGCGAATCCATCGCCGGGGATCCCTGCACGCCGCAGGAGCCGCCTTCCCATCTCCAAGGACGCCCATGAAGCTAGAAGCCCGCATAGACGAACTGCACCGGCCCGTTGAGGCCCGAGAAGACGAGGAACCACAGCAGGACCGCCAGAAGTGCGAAGGCAAGGCAGCCTGCCGCCACGGCGACGAGCGTGCCATGCCCGGCGGCATGGTCGATCAGCCAGGCCTTGGAGCGGGCGAGAGGGCCCTTCCCTCCCTTGCCGGACATCAGGCGCCCTCCCCTGCCTGCGTCGCCCGCTCGGACGTGAGTCCCTCGGCGCTGCCGTAGCCCGCTCCGCCCAGGAAGGCGTCCTTGGTTCCGTTGACGAAGTGGTAGAAGGACTCCTCGACCCGCACCCAGCCACGCCAGCCGGGATGCACCGTGTCGCAGAGGAAGTACCTCTCGTACTCGCAGCTCGAGAAGTCCGCGTATGCGGAGCCGGCCTCGTCGCAGATGCCACGGATGCGCTGGTAGTAGTACTGGCGCTCGTCCTGGCTCACGTTGGAGCGGTCGTACCACGACCCGTGCACGGGAAGGATGCACACCAGGGGCTCCAGGCCCGCCTCCTTGCACACCCTGAGCATGCAGGCGAGGTCGGCGTACTCGTCGTCAGCCTCGTGGAAGTTCTGGTACCACTCGGGGTCGTACTGGGAGTTCTTCTCCCAGTACGCATCATAGATGCCATAGTCGTTGTTGGTGCAGCGCTGGGCGCCCTCCGCGTCGGCCTGGGCGAGCAGGGCGGCCCAGTCGGGCTCGCCCGTCGACTCGCCCGACGCGCGCAGCACGCTCTTCTTCGGGGCGAGCGAGATCACGTTGGAGAGCTTGGAGCGCAGGCGCAGCTGGTCGGACTGGTAGTAGGCGACCGCGTTGAGGCGGTCCAGGGGGGTGTCGCCGTTGGCCGCACGCAGCTCCGTCGTGCCCACGCCCAGGGCCTGGGCACGCTGGCGCACGTAGGCCTTGGTCTGGTCCGAGATGTCGGGGTTGTCGCAGAACTCCTGGTAAAGCGAGTAGCTGAACTTGGACGAGAACTTGGACTGCTCCCCGTTGCCCTTGAAGAACCACTGGGGAGAGACCACGAGCATGACCTTCTTGTTCGTCGTCTTGCGCGCGTACGCCCCGGCGGCGATCGCCTGCCAGAGGCTCTGGTCGTAGCCCTCCCCCACGTAGGTCATGTCCACGCCGGAGCCCGACTCGCCGAAGACGGCCTGGGGGCACATGGACACCAGGTCCTTCGAGATGTAGAACTCGGAGGAGCCGAAGCAGAGCCGCGAGCCCGCGGACATGTTCGCGGTCACGAAGGAGCTGTTCTCCGACTTCCCGCTGGCATACACGTAGTCGTAGATGCGCGACTCGCCCGCCCGCCCGCTCTTCGGCAGGGCGAGCTCCACGTAGGCGAGGCCCGCGAGGGCGAAGGCGAGAAGGCCGCCCGCGACGCCCAGCAGCAGGCGCAGGCCGGGGCCTGGCCAGCGTCCTGCGCGCGAAGACTGGGAGGCTTCCTCGACCGTGGCGTCGTCCCTGTTGGCGTCCGTCACCCTAGAGCCTCTTCCTGACCTGCTCGAGGATCAGGTCGACGGTGTTCATCTCCTCGCGAGGGAGCTCGGTGGGTGCGATGGAGACGCCGAACTCCTCCTCGATGCCGACGAGCAGCTCCACAGCCGCCATCGAGTCGAGCAAGCCGAGGTCGAAGAGATCCTCGTCGCGATGCTCCCGCACCGCCGGGTCCTCGCAGACCTCCTCCATGAGGTCGAGGAGGCGCTCCTCCACGTCGTCGTTGCGCATGCTGTCAGACATTCAGTACTCCTTTCAGGACGAGGGAGACCTGGCCCGAGAAGAGGGCGAAGCCAAAGAACACGAGCTGCATGGTGATCGCCCACGACACCAGTCTGAACCAGACCTGGCCCTTGTGGGCGCGGAAGAAGGCGGTCTTGTGGAAGCCCTCGGTGGCCGCCATGAGGACTCCGTGGTAGAGGCCGTACGCCACGTAGTCGGGGGTGACTCCGTGCCAGAGCCCCATGAGCAACATGTCTGCCACGAGGGCCACCTGGGCGGTGCGCAGGCGTCCCTTCACGAGGTGACGGCGCATGAGCCAGCGCGAGAGGCGCATGAACACGAAGTCGCGCAGCCAGGCCGAGAGCGTGATGTGCCAGCGGTTCCAGAAGTCCTGGAGGTCCTCGGCCAGGAAGGGCGCGCGGAAGTTGCGGGGCACGCGCACGCCCAGGCAGTAGCCCACACCCATGGCCATCATCGAGTAGCCCGCGAAGTCGAAGAAGAGGTAGAGGCCATACGCGTAGCAGGTCACGACCTGCTTCCACAGCTCCTCGAGGAAGGGGCCGCTCCCCCAGGCTGCGGGGGCGTAGAGGCGGTGCACCAGGGTGGCGAGCACCATCTTGTAGGCCATGCCGCCCAGGACGAGGAGGATGCCGCGGGCCAGCATACCCGCGTACTCGTCGCGGGGCGAGACGTGGCGTGCGTCCTCGAGGAAGCGCCGGCTGCGGTCGATGGGGCCCGAGTCGAAGGTCGGGAAGAAGAGCAGGAAGCGGAGCTGGTCGACCAGGCCCATGTCCTCGCGCGCGATGAGCCCGTCGTGCACCTCCATGAGGATCTGCACCGACTTGAAGGTGGCATACGAGATGCCCGCGAAGCCCAGGAGCGCCGTGGACGCGAACGAGACCGTGAGCTTGTAGGTCACGAGGGGCAGGATGCCGAGGGCGACGGCCGCCACGAAGCGCCTCTCGCTCTTGGGGTCCGCCATGAGCCAGCGGGTCGTGCCCAGCGAGACGACGAGGAAGAGGGCGAGGGAGGCAAGCTGCGCGGGCTGGCCCGCCACGAGGCAGCCGACGAGCAGCAGCGAGGCGACGAAGCCCAGGCGGTCAAGCCGTCGGCCGTTGAGTCCCAGCACGGCGGCGACGGCAACGACCGCCGCCGTGAGCGCAAAGAAGCTGGGGTCTGCGAAGAAGCCCATCTCTCACCCGCTAGGGGGCCTGGAGGGAGCGGCGGTCGACCTTGCCGTTGGGGGTGAGGGGCATGCGATCGAGGATCCTCACCGAGCGAGGGACCATGTAGGAGGGCAGGCGCACGGCGAGGTCCGCCTTCAGGCCGCGGGCGAGGTCGAAGTCCGCCTCGTCGGCGTCCCGGCGCGAGAGGACCACGAAGGCCCGCAGGCTCCGCACCCTCCCGTCGCGTACGACGGGGAGAACCGCCGCCTGGCTCACACCCGGCATCTCCAGGAGCGCACCCTCGACCTCCTGGAGCTCGATCCTGAAGCCGTTGAGCTTGACCAGCGAGTCGAAGCGCCCCTCGCAGTGCAGCACCCCGCCCTCGTCCAGGTGGCCCTGGTCGCCCGTGCGATAGCCGCGGGTGGGGCTGCCGTCCGACATCGTGGTCTGGAAGAAGGCCTCGGCGGTCTTCTGGGGGTTGCGGTAGTAGCCCTTGGCCACCGTGTCGCCCACGATCACGATCTCTCCGGAGACGCCCGCGGGGCAGGGCTCGCCCGTCTGGTGGTCCACGATCCTGAGCTCGGTGCCAGGGCGGGGCACGCCGACGGGGAGCGGCGCGCTCCCGGCGAGCTCCTCATCGCCGATCGGGGCGAAGGTGACCGCCACGGTGGACTCGGTGGGCCCGTAGGTGTTCACCACGAGGGCGTCGGGGAAGCGCTCGCGCAGCTCCTGCGCCGTCTGGCGCCTGAGCTCCTCTCCGCAGAAGAGGAACATCCTGAGCTCTGGCAGGAGGCTGGCGTCGAAGCGCCCATCCACGAGGCAGAGGTCCGCGAACGAGGGGGTCGAGACCCACACCTCCACGCCGGAGCCCGCCAGGTCCTCGAAGAGGTCCTTGTAGCTCGCGGCGACCTCGCCTGGCACGGCATGCAGGCAGCCGCCCGTCGAGAGCGCCCCCACGAGCTCGTACTCCGAGAGGTCGAAGGAGTAGTGCGCCTGGTCGAGGAAGACGCGGCCACCCTCGGACACGACGGGGAAGTCCCTCATCCAGCCCATGAAGTTGGCGACGTTGGCGGCCGAGACCTCGATGCCCTTGGGGCGGCCCGTCGAGCCCGAGGTGAAGATGACGTAGTTGGTCTGCTCGCCCTGGACCCAGCCCTCGCGAGGGGGCACGGGGAGCTCGCCCTCCCTGCCCGACACGGCCTCGTCGGCGGCAAGCTCGCGCACGTCGACGATGCGGTCGGAGGGCAGCACGCCCGCGAGGGACGACGGCACGTTCTGGCAGCACGCGAGGGCGGCATCCTCTATCTGGCTCACGATGTCACGCACGCGCGATGACGGCAGCTCGCTGTCCACGGGGACGAAGGCATGTCCGCTCAGGAGGCATCCCAGGAAGGAGGCGACGGCGAGGTAGGACTTGGAAGCATAGACGACCACGGGGGCACGTCCGGGGGCGACTTCCAGAAGGCGCCACGCGACCCTGCACGAGAGCCTCCAGAGCTCCGCGTAGCTGACGTCCTCGTGACCCGACTCCTGGTAGGCGGGGGACCCCGGCGCGGTGCGCACCGTCGCCATGACGGCGTCCAGGAGCGCGTTTCCCTGGGCGGACACGGGCTGGACGGTGTCCCGAGGCGGCTTGGACGCGGATGCCGCCGACGCGACGGGCGACATGCCCGGCAGGTCCTTTGTAACGTTCATGGCCACTCCCTCGTCGCTACTTGCACGGAGTCGGTCCTTGATCCACGCTCGCAGTATTTCCGCTGCATGTGAAGGCGGCGTGTTCGAGGGAAGTCTGACACAAAAGCACGTTCAAGATAAATTTTTCCTTGAAATGAGCAGGCGGGGACCTTGTCCCAGGACGGGAGACCGGGCGAGAGGGTCCAGGCTCCCTATACAGCCGCCAGCACCTGCTCCTCAAGCAGGTCTGCGAAGGACTCGATGACGCTCCAGACGTGGCTCGACGCCCTCCAGGCAAGGCTGATGGAGATGCCCACGTCCGGGCCCAGCCCGATGGCCCTGAGGTCGGAGTCAGGGTGCGCCGCGAGTGCCGCCCGCGCCAGGTCGTCCGGAACGAAGCAGGCGCCGACCCCCCGCGCCGCAAGCTCGACGAGGGTCTCGGAGTTCTTGGACTCCACCCGCGGCCTGAGCGGCACGCCCGAGCGCCCCAGGATCCTGCGGGAGAGGTCGCCCGGCTCGTCTCCCCTGCCCAGGAGCATGAAGGGACAGTCCACGAGCGCCGCCACGCTCCCCGTGCGCTCCGCCTCCCGGACGACGGCCTCCCAGCCCCCGCCCAACAGCTGCCGGAGCAGCCCCTCCGACACCAGCAGGACCACGCGCTCTCGCTTGAGCTCGCGCACCACGAGGCCCGGCTCGTCCGCGTCCACCGTGGCCACGACCAGGTCCACGGTCCCCTGCCGGAGCAGCTCGACGAGCTCCTGGTTCTCGGCCTCGACGAGCCTCACGTCGATGCCGGGCCTGAGCTCCTGGAAGCGCGCGACCGCCTCGGGCATGAGCATGTGGCCGCGGGTGCTCGCGATGCCCACGCCCAGAAGGCCGCGCTGGTCTCCCGCGATGTCCATGAACTCGCGCCCCATGGTGCGCCGCTCGCCCTGGAAGCGGCGGGCATACCCCAGGAACACCTCCCCGGCATGGGTGAGCGAGAGGGGCACCCTGCGTTCCAGCAGCCTCACGCCGAGCTCGCGCTCGACGCCCGCGATGTGGGCCGAGAGCGTCTGTTGCGTGACCGAGAGGCGCGCGGCGGCGCGGGTGAAGCTCCTCTCCTCCGCCACCGCGACGAAGTAGTCCATGGTCTGGAAGTTCATGGCTCGCTCCGTTCTGCGACCGTGCGCACGAGGCCTGTGAACCGGTCGCAACTCACAAGAATATTTTGTTACAAGTATCAAATATAACAGTTTGAAATACAGCCGAGAGACCCATAGGATGCGAGGGGCAGGCGATGCTGGAAGGGGCGGTAAAAGATGGCAGAGGCGTTGGTCCTGGCTGCGTTCGCGCTGTCGCTTGCCGTGGGAATAGCCTTCGGCCTCTCCCTCCTCGTGCCCCTGGCCTGCGGCCTCGCGCTCTTCGTGGGCTACGGCCTCCACAGGGGGCATCGCCTGGGAGAACTCCTGCGCGTCGCCGCGCGCGGGCCCCTCTCCATAGGAAGGGTGCTCGTGCTCTTCGTGGTCATAGGCATGCTCACCGCCTCCTGGCGCGCGGCCGGGACCATCCCCGCCGTCACCTGCCTCTCGATCCGCCTCGTAAGTCCCTCCACCCTTCCGCTGGCATCCTTCGTGCTCTGCGGTCTCATGTCCACGATGACCGGCAGCTCCTTCGCCGCCTCGGCCACCGTGGGCGTGGTGTGCATGACCATCGCGACGGCCATGCGGGCGGACGTCCTGATCGTGGGCGGGGCCATCATCAGCGGGTCCTTCCTGGGGGACCGCTGCTCGCCCATGTCGAGCACGGCCATGCTCGTCTCCACCATCACCCACAGCAGCCTGCGCGAGAACCTCGGGCGCATGCTACGAATCTCCGTCGTGCCCGTCGTGGCCTGCGCCCTGATCTACGCCGCGCTGGGTCCCGCCGCCGGAGGCGCGGGCATGGCACCCTCGTTCAGGGGCTCCTTCGCGACGTCCTTCGACCTCTCGTGGTACGTCCTCGCGCCCATCGCGCTCGTGCTGGTCCTCTCGCTGGCAAAGCTCAGCGTCCTGCGCACCATGCTCGCGAGCCTCGCGAGCGCGCTTCTGCTCTGCGTCTTCGCCCAGCACGTCCCCCTGGGGGAGCTCCCGGGCATCCTCCTCTTCGGCTTCAGGACCTCCAACCTGGCCATCGGGCGCATGGTGAACGGAGGTGGGGTCCTCTCCATGACCGAGATCGCGTTAATCGTCGCGGTGGCCTCCAGCTACTCCGGCCTCTTCGAGGAGACGGGCCTCCTCCGGGGCATCCGCGCCTTCGTGCGCCGACTCGCGGCGCGCACCACGCCCTTCGCGGGAGTCCTCGTGACCAGCGTGGTCACCGCCTGCATCGCCTGCGACCAGGTGGTCTCGCTCATGCTCACCGCCCAGCTCTGCGACGAGATAGAGGGCGACGGCAGCGCGCTGGCGCTCGACCTCTCGAGCAGCGCGGCGATCATCCCCGCGGTCATTCCCTGGACGACCTCCTGCGTGGGACTTTGCGCCTTCGTCGGCATGCCCACCGGCAGCGCGGCGTACGCCTTCCTCTGCATGCTCATCCCGCTCTGGACCCTCGTCGTGTCGCTCTGGCAGAGGCGGCACCCGGGCTTCGCGCTCCAGCGCGGGGGCAGGGTCCTGGGCCTTGACGCGCGCGACGACGCGAGGCTGATTGGGCACGAGGTCCCCGCCAAGCTGGCAGAGGCCTCGTAGAAAGCGGGCGATGCGAGGGCTTCGCCCGCGTCTGGTGCCGGGAGCTTGGACCTAGGCGATCCTGCCGGCCACCTGGCCAGCGAGCTCGGACAGGGGCACCTGGACCTGCTCGTGGGACTCCATGTCGCGCAGCGTGGCGACGCCACGCGCGAGCTCCTCCTCGCCCAGCACCACGCAGAGGCGGGCGTGGCACTTGTCCGCCTGCTTGAACTGCGACTTGAGGGAGCGGCCCTGGTAGTCCGCCTCACTGCGGATGCCCGCCTGGCGCAGGGCCAGCGTCGCCTCGAACACCGCCTCGCGCTGCTCTGGAGAGGCGCAGGCCACGTAGACGCAGCTCTCCTCCGGGGTCTCGAGGCTGCCGCCCTGGGCGGCGAGGGCCAGGGCGAAGCGCTCGAAGCCCACGGCGAAGCCTATGCCGGGCGTGGGCTTGCCGCCCTCGAGCTCGACGAGGCCGTCGTAGCGACCGCCGCCGCCGATGGCGCCGACGCCCGCGTCGAGCGCCTCCACCTCGAAGACCGTGCGGGTGTAGTAGTCGAGGCCGCGGACCAGCGTGGGGTCCTCGACGTACGCGACGCCCGCGGCGTCGAGGTAGCGCTTGACCTGCTCGTAGTGGGTGCTGCAGTCGTCGCAGAGGTTGTCTTTTGCAAGCGGCGCCGAGGCCATGACCTCGCGGCAGTGGTCGTTCTTGCAGTCGAAGCTGCGCAGGGGGTTGATCTCGGCGCGCTCCAGGCAGTCCTCGCACATCTCGTCGGCGTGGGCAAGGATGAAGTCGCGAACCATCTGGCGGTAGGCGGGACGACAGGCGGCGTCGCCCATCGAGTTGATCGAGAGACGCAGGCGTGCGGGGTCGAAGCCCAGGCGCTTGCAGAACTCCATGAGCATGATGATGCACTCCGCGTCTGCCGCCGGGTCGGGCGCACCCAACCACTCCACGCCCACCTGGTGGAACTGGCGCAGGCGACCCTTCTGCGGACGCTCGCCGCGAAACATCGCCTCGGCATACCAGAGCTTGGCGGGAGCCGCCCCCTGCGGGACGAGGTTGTTCTCGACCACCGAGCGCACGACGCCGGCGGTTCCCTCGGGACGCATGGCCATGCGCTGCTTGGCCTTGAGGCCCCTCTCGCTTCCGGCGGCGAGCAGGTTCTCCATGAGCGCGCCGGAGACCACGCGGAACATCTCCTTGCGCACGACGTCGGTCGACTCGCCGATGCCGTGGACGAAGGTGTCCACCTGCTCGATGGCCGGGGTCTCGATCATGTCGAAGCCATAGGCGCCAAAGAGCTCGCGCGCGACGTCCTGCATGCGCTGCCAGGCGCGCATGTAGCCGCCAAACAGGTCCTCGGTCCCCTGGATCTTCTGTGCCATGGGTCTTCCCTTCCGCTCGTGTGCAACGGCCAGTATATCCCCAAGACGACGGCCTCCCCATGCGGTCATGCGAGAAGGATGCGCGCAATGCGGCGCCAGCGTGCGCCGAATCCGACGAAGGCGCAGGTCAGACGAGAATGCCGCGCACTCCAGAGATGGAATGCGCGGCAACGTATGGGACTGGGCTGCAGGCGAGCCTGGGCCGTGGGCGCGCCTGGGCTGCGGGCGGACCTGAGCTGCGGGCGGACCTGAGCTGCGGGCGCACCTGGGCTGCGGGCGGACCTGAGCTGCGGGCAACGCCGCCGGCCCGCCTACAGCCTGCCCACCAGGTCGAGGCCCGGGGTGAGGGTGGCGCTGCCGGGATGCCACTTGGCGGGGCAGACCTGGTCGCCGTGGGCGGCGACGAACTTCGCTGCCTGCAGCAGGCGCAGGAGCTCCACGGCGTTGCGGCCGATGCCGCCCGCCGTCACCTCGTACACCTGGATGCGACCCTCGGGGTCGACGATGAAGGCACCGCGCTCCGCCTGCCCGGCGTCCTCGATGAGCACGTCGAAGCTGCGCGCGAGCACGTGCGCGGGATCGGCGAGCATGGGGTAGTCCACCTTCCCGATGCGCTCGGACTCCTCGTGCCAGGCCTTGTGCACGTACTCGCTGTCGCAGGAGACGGAGTAGACCTCGCAGCCCTCCTGCTGGAAGGCGGCGTAGTTCTCCGCCAGCTCCTCGAGTTCGGTGGGGCAGACGAAGGTGAAGTCCGCGGGATAGAAGAAGAACAGCGACCACTTGCCCAGGACGTCCGCCTTGGTGATGGTCTTGACCTGGTCCTCGTGAAACGCCTTGACGCTGAAGTCGTCGATTTCCTTGCCGATGAGAGACATGGTTTCCTCCTTGTTCGCTTGCGGGACGAGGCCCTGCCTGCGCCCCTCTCTGCAGTCCCCTCGAAAGGGGTTAGCCTAGTCTAACAAAATATATGTTGTTAGGTATATAGCAATTTTGCGGACGTCATGCGCGCATGGGGCACGCATGAGGAGAGGGGCTTCCCGTGACGCGCAGGCCATGCGTGGCTTGCGCGGCGATGGCACGAAGCCCCAGCTAGACGAAAAATGCCGCACAGGGAATTATTGACCTGTGCGGCATTCCCCTTTTCCTCCCGCGAGCCCCGCCCGAAGCCGGGCGGGCGTTCCTAATGTCCCGCCGCGCAGTCGGCCTGCCCGCCACGCAGCATGCGCAGGCCGTGCGCGATCGGCCCGATCACCGCCGAGAGATTCTCGCATGCGGCCTTGGGGCTCCCCGGCAGGTTGACCACCAGGCTGCCACCGCAGATCCCGCAGGCCTCGCGCGAGAGGCAGCCGTGCGGCGTGATCGCCATCGATGCGGCGCGCATCGCCTCCGGGATGCCGGGGACCATGCGCTCGCAGACCGCGGCGGTCGCCTCGGGCGTGACGTCACGTGGCGAGAAGCCCGTGCCTCCCGTGGTCACGACCAGGGCGACGTCCCGGGCGACCAGGGCGCGCAGGACGCGCTCGATCTGCGCCTGCTCGTCGGGCACGACCTCGCTCGCCACGACGTCGTAGCCCACCCCCTCGAGGAAGTCCCTCAGCGCCGGGCCGCTCGCGTCCTCGCGCTCCCCGCGCGAGCAGCGGTCGCTCACGGTGACGACCGCCGCCTGGTAGCCCTTCCCAGGTCCCTCCGCCATCAGAGCATGCCCCCCTCGCCCAGGACCACGAAGTCGCGCTTGCCCAGCTCGACGCCGGCGGCGATGCGCGGGAGCACCAAATCGAAGATGGTGGTCTTGCTGTACATGACGCAACCGGGGAGCCCCATGACGGGACGCCCCGAGGCACCCGTCGCACCCGCGCCGCCAAACTCCCCGTCGTAGTAGCCCAGGAGCATCATGGCCCCGGGAAGCACGGGCGCGCCGTAGGTCACGATGCGCGCTCCCGAGCCCTTGATGGCACCGGGCGTGTTGTCGTCCGGGTCGACGCTCATGCCGCCGGTGCAGATGATGAGGTCCACGTCCGTCTCGCGCATGCGGGCGAGGGCTGCCAGGAGGTTGTCCATGCCGTCGTCCACGACCTCGCGCTGCGTGGTGACGACGCCGACGCCCCTGAGCTTCTCCTCGACCACGGGGGTGAAGCGGTCCTTGATGATGCCGGCTGCCACCTCGGAGCCCGTGGTCAGGACGCCCGCCGTCTTCAGGCGGTACGGCGCGACGCGCATGAGGGGCCTGCCGCCGGCCGCGGCCTCGGCCGCCTCGAGCCGCGCCTTGTCCACCACGAGGGGGATGGCGCGCGTGCCCGCGAGCACCTGGCCCGCCCGGACGGCGATGTTGCCCGGCTTGGTGGCGACCATAACCTCCTCCACCGAGTTCACGGCGACGAGCCGCCCGGAGTCCACGACGAAGGCGCCATCGCAGGTCGCACGCAGGTTGATCTTGCCCTCGCGAGGCTCGCCGGCGGGCTCCAGGCCCTCGCCGAGGCAGAGCGCCGCCAGGCGCTGGGCCGCCTCGTCCTCGTGCACCTTCGTCTCGTCCATCTCCCAGACGTAGATGTTGCGCTTGCCCATGGAGAGGAGCACGGGGATGTCCTCCGCCTCGACCACATGCCCCTTGCGGAAGCGCGCGCCCTTGTAGCGCTTGCGGTCCCCGTCGTCCTCCGGGATGATCTGCGTCATGTCGTGGCACAGCACGTGCCCGACGGCGTCCTCTGTCCTGATCTGCCTCATGCCAACCTCCTTGAGCCTCGCGCGCGCCGCGCTCACAGCTGCTTGACCGCTTCCTCATCGAGCACGCGGATCGCGTCGCCCGGACGTACCGTGCCGCCACGCACCACCACGCAGAAGATGCCGTCGGTGGGCATGACGCAGATGCCCACCAGGCGACGGATCTCGCAGTCGTTGTGGCAGGTCTTGCCGATCTGGGTCACCACGAGGAGGCAGGGTCCCACCTCGAGCGCCGTCCCCACGGGAAGCTCCCTCAGGGCGAGGCCGCGCGTCAGGATGTTCTCGGCGAAGTCCCCCGCCTTGAGCTCCACCCCCCTGTCCCGCATGGTGTCAACCGACTCGTCACCGAGCAGGCTCACCTGGCGGTGCCAGTTGCCGGCGTGGGCGTCGCCCTCGATGCCCACGCCCACCCTGAGCTCGATGGCGTCGACCGCATGCTTGCGGATGCCCTTGCGCTCGCTGACGCAGCAGGAGACGACCTCGCCCTCCCGTGCGTCACTCAGCGTGCTTCCCATGCTCCCCCTCCCCCTCGGGCCGTACGAAGTGCCCGCTCTTTCCGCCGTCCTTCTCGAGGAGGCGGACGTCTGTCACCACCATGTCGCGCTGGACCGCCTTGCACATGTCATAGATCGTCAGGGCTGCCACAGAGGCTGCGGTCATCGCCTCCATCTCGACGCCCGTCTCGCCGCAGCAGCGGCAGCTCGCCTCGAGCGCGATGCCGTCCTCCTCGAGGGAGAAGGACACGTCCACCCCCGTGAGCTGGATGGGGTGGCACATGGGAATCAGCTCCCAGCAGCGCTTGGCTGCCATGATGCCCGCGACCTGGGCCACGGCCAGGACGTCCCCCTTCTTGATCCCGCCCGTGCGCACGAGCTCGAGCGTCGCCGGGCTCATGAGCACCCTGCCGCCCGCCCGGGCGACGCGCTGGGTCCTCTCCTTTGCCGAGACGTCCACCATCCGCGCCCGGCCCTGCTCGTTGAAGTGGGTGAGCTCTTCCATCCTCATCCTCCAATCTCGTTCATCGCGCGCAGGCTCTCGCTCACCTGGCCCAGCGCCGCGCTCAGGTGATGCTCCGCGGGCTTGGCGGCGATGGCCCCGCGTAGTGCATGCGCGAGCTCCTCCCCATGCAGCCCTCGCACGGGAATCTCCTGCCCTGAGTGCAGGCAGGGCTTGACCATGCCATCCGCCGTGAGCCTGAGGCGCGTGCAGCCGCTGCAGAACTTGTGGCTCAGCGGCCGGATGAGGCCGACCGTCCCCTTCCAGTCCGGTGCCGAGAATACCTGCGAGACGCCGTCCTGTCCCACGAACTCGAGCTCCCCCACACGGTCGAGCACCACGTCCGCGGGCACGAAGCGGCCAGACGGCCACGAGGCGCACTCCCCCATGGGCATGAGCTCGATGAAGCGCACGCTCGAGATGCCGTACGCACCGTCGCGCGCGAGCTCCGCGAGGGGACGCACGTCCACGTCGTTGACGCCACCCATGAGGACCGCGTTGAGCTTGGTGCGCGAGAAGCCCGCGTCGTGCGCTGCCTCGAGGCCCGCGAGCACGTCGCGCAGCCTGCCTCCGCGCGTGATGAGCTCGTAGCGCACGGAGTCGAGGGTGTCGAGGCTCACGTTGAGGCGGCCGAGCCCCGCCTCGCGCAGGGGTGCCGCCAGGGGCGCCAGGAGCGTGGCGTTGGTGGTCAGCGCCAGCTCGTCGATGCCCGGCACATCTGCGAGCATGCGCACGAGGTCGACGATGCCACGACGCACGAGCGGCTCACCGCCCGTGAGCCGGACCTTGTGCACGCCGAGCTCGGCGCAGGCTGCGACGATCTCGACGATCTCCTCGAACGAGAGGATCTGGTCGTGCGCGAGCATGGGCACGCCGCCTGCGGGCATGCAGTACTGGCAGCGGCAGTTGCAGAGGTCGGTTACCGAGACGCGCAGGTACTCGATGCTGCGTCCCTGACCGTCCCTCACCTCGCCCCACCTTCCCCGAGCGGAAGCACGTCCCTCCTGGCGACGTGGACCACGCAGCTCTCCCCCGCCTCGAGGCCCTCCCATGCGTCCTTCTCGCACTCGTAGCGCAGGAGGCCGCCGGCCGGCGTCCGCAGCATCACGATGGTAGAGAAGCTGCTGTCTATGATGCGGTCCACGACGCAGGGAATGCGGTTCTCTCCCTCGCCCATGTGCAGGTAGTGGGCGCGGATCCCCACGTGCGTGACGTCGAGCCCGAAGGGGACCTCGCAAAAGAGCGTCACGCCCCAGGTCTCGCAGCGCAGGCTCCCGTCCGGCAGAGCGCTGACGGGCGAGACGTTCTTGCATCCCGAGATGAGGGCCGCGGCGAGGCTGCGCGGCGCCTCGAAGAGCTCGCGCATGCCCATCTTGGGGCCCGAGCGGCCGTCGCTCACCACGCAGACGCTGTCGCACATGCGATACACCTCGTCGCGGTTGTGCGAGACGTAGACCACCCCGCCCGGGAAGCGCCTCAGCGTGTCCGCGAGCTCGAGCTCGAGCTGCCAGCGCAGGTATCCGTCGAGGGCGGAGAAGGGCTCGTCCAGGAGCAGGAGCTCAGGGTCGCTCGCGAAGATGCGGGCCATCGCGCAGCGCTGCTGCTGCCCGCCCGAGAGCTCCCGGGGACGTCGCGCAGCCAGCTCGCCCACGTGCAGGGCCTCGAGCTCGCGGCGCGCCCGCTCGCGGCGCTCCTGCCTGCTGCCCTCGCGGATCGACGCCATGACGTTCTGCTCCACGGTCATGTTGGGGAAGAGGGCGTAGCTCTGGAAGAGGTAGCCCACGCGGCGCTGCTGGGCGGGGAGGTCGATGCCCGCCTCGGAGTCGAAGAGCACGCGGTCGTCGAGCACGATGCGTCCCTCGTCGGGCCGCATTATTCCCGCGATGCACTTGAGGGTGAGGGACTTGCCGCAGCCCGAGGCGCCCAGGAGGGCGACGACCTCGTGGGGGCGCTCGAGCTCGAAGGCCACGTCCAGCGAGAAGCCCCCCAGGCGCTTCCTGACGTCCACGAGGAGGGACACTACGACCACCTCCCCACGACCGCGGACTCACGCTCGCGACGCTCCATGAGGTTGACCGCCAGGAGCACCACGGCGGAGATGGCGAGGTTCACGAGCACCCAGGCGAGCGCCCCCGCGTCGTCGCCCGTGCGCCAGAGCTGGTACACGGTGGTCGAGACCGTCGCCGTGGAGCCGGGCGTGTAGCCGCAGACCATCGAGGTGGCACCGTACTCCCCCAGCGCACGCGCGAAGGCGAGGACCACGCCGGCCATGATGCCCTGGCGGCAGCAGGGCAGCTTGACGCGCCAGAACACCCAGGCGTCGGAGCGACCCAGGGTGTGGGCGGCATCGGCGAGGGTCTGGTCGAAGGACTCGAAGGCGCCGCGTGCCGTGCGGTACATGAGGGGGAAGCTCACGACGACCGAGGCGAAGATCGCCGCATACCAGACCATGGTGAGCCTGAGCGAGAGGTGGTCCAGGAGCCAGGCGCCTATGGGCCGGCGCGGACCGAGCAGGATGAGCAGCAGGTAGCCCACGACCGTCGGCGGCAGGACCAGCGGAAGGGTCAGGACGACGTCCAGCACGCCCTTGACGACCCTCGGCAGGCGGGCGACAACGTCGGCGAGCCAGATTCCCAGGAAGAACACGAGGGTGGCCGAGACGGCGGCCACCCTCAGCGAGTTTATGAGCGGGTACCAGTCCATGGACCGTTACTTCTTGAGCGGCGTGAATCCCACGGCCTCGAAGGCGGCGGAGGCGTCGGGACCCTGGAGGAACTCGAGGTAGGACTTGGCGGCATCGGCGTTCTTGGAGGCCTTGAGCACGGCCGCGGGATAGATCACCCTGCCGCACATCTCCTCGGTGGCCTCGTCCACCACGGTGAGCTTCGCGGAGGTGGCGTCGGTCTTGTAGATGATACCGCAGTCGGCGGACGCCTCCTTGACCTGGGCCGTGACCTCCTTCACGTTGCTGCCGTACGAGAGGACGCCGGCGGAGGAGAGGCTCGCCTCGTCCAGGCCGAAGTAGGTGAAGATCTTCTGGGTGTACTGGCCCACGGGCACGTCGGAGTTGCCCATGGCGAGAAGCACCCCACCGGACGTGAGCAGGGACTTGAGGTCCTCGAAGCTCTTGATGTTCTTGGGGTTGCCCTCGGGGACGACGAGCGTGACCTTGTTCTCGAGAAGGTCGATGCGGGTCGAGTGGTCGACGAAGTCTAGCTTGTCGTCGTTGCCCTTCTCGGCATCGATGTCCAGTGCGTTCATCTGCTTGGGCGCGGCGGAGATGAACACGTCGCAGTCCGCGCCCTCCTGGATCTGGGTCTTGAGGGTGCCCGAGGAGTCGAAGTTGTAGGTGGGCTCGGCATTGCCCCCCTTGGCGAAGGCCTTGCCGGCCTCGGTGAGGGACTCGGTGAGGGAAGCCGCCGCGAAGACGGTCAGCGCCTTGGCGGTATCGGTCGTAGCCTGGCCAGACGTCGTGGACGTGGAGTCCGTGCTTTCCGCCGGCTTGGAGCAGGCAGTGACGCCGAGGGTTCCTGCGGCTGCCGCGGCCGCGACGAAGCCGCGCCTGGTGACGTTTGCGTTCATGTGTGCTCCCTCTCTTCCGTGAATCTCCCCTTGCGGGGCCAACAGACCCGGGCGGTCGGCAGTGCCGAGCCCGAGGCCTCAGTGTTCGTGCGGGCGGTGCGGCCGCAGCTCGGCGCGGCGGCGGATCATCTCTCCCGCGATAGATATGGCGATCTCCCCCGGCGTCACTGCCAGGATGTCGTCGCCGATGGGCATGCAGATCGAGTCGATCCAGGACTGCGCGATGCCATGCTTTGCCAGGACCCCCTTGGCGAAGGCGGACTTGCGCGCGCTGCCCAGGCAACCGGTGTAGGCGGGCTCCGCGGGGGCGACGCGCTCCAGTACGTCGATGTCGGCCGCATGGCCGTGGGTCGCCACCACCACGTAGTCGCGGCGGCTCACCTCGACCTGGTCCCCCAGGGAGCGGAAGTCGCCGCAGAGGACGCGCTCCGCCGTGGGGAAGCGCTCGGCCACAGCGAGTTCGGGACGATCGTCGTACACCACGGCCCTGAACCCCACGCTCGTGAGCACCGGCACCAGGGCATGTGCGACGTGCCCCGCACCAAAGACGTAGACGATGGGATCGGACCCCAGCGGCTCGGCATAGCTCCTGCCCGCCTCGTCCCACGTCGGCGCCTCGAGCGCCGCGCGCGGGTCGTCCGACGCGAGCTCGTCGAGCGTGAGGGTCTCGACGCGATGTCCGCCCCCCTGCCAGCTCTCGCAGTACACGCCGGAACGTCCCTGGCCGTTGAGTTCCAGGGTCCGCCGCAGGGCGTCGAGGTCCCCCTGGTCCAGCAGGTCGCAGGCGATGAGGGCGTCGCCGCCGCAGGCCATGCCCGTGGACTGCATGGTGAACCACTCGAGGAAGGGCTCGCCCCTGCCGGCGGCCAGCGCGAGGGCGCGGTCCAGGGCCATCTGCTCAACCCTGCCTCCGCCCACGGTGCCCATGAAGCCGCCGTCGGCGAAGGCGGCCATGCGGGCCCCCGCGCCACGCGGCATGGATCCGCGCGTGGCGAGCACGGTGCAGAGCGCGACGGGACGCCCCGCCTCGAGCTCTTCGATGAGCCTGAGGACGAAGTCATGGTCGCGCATGGAGTCGCGGGAGTCGTTCATGGGCATTCTCCTTTCTGCGTGATGCCTGGGGTCGCATCTGGCGGCGGCTGTCCCCGGAAGGCCGGCGGGCGGGGTCGCCCCCCGCCTCGCCCTTGCTAGGCGAGGAGCTGGGGACTGAAGTGCAGGATGGCCTCGAGGACGCCCCCTCCGATGGCCCGTGCCTTGTCAGATACGGTCAGGCAGTGCGCGGGGTTGCCGCGCGGGTCTATGTCGCCGGACTTCATGCCGCGCGTGACGGGCACACCCTCCTGCAGGAGGCCGCGCAGGACGCCGTCGATGGTGCAGGGCAGGGGCTCGCCCGCCACGTAGGCGGCGACGTCGCCCGCCTTGACCACGTCGCCGATCTTGAGCACGGGCTCGAAGCTGCCGTCCGCAGGAGCGCGCAGCACGCGGTCGGCCCCATGGCCCGCGATGATGCCGGGGACGCCGGTGTTCGCGATGGGGGTACCCTCGTAGTAGACGCGCCCGAGCTCGTGTCCACGCTTGGTCTCGACTGCGGCATGACAGTCGACGGGAGCCGTGAAACCGGGGCCCACGCCTATGACCACGGGCGCCATGCCCTTGGTCGTGCCCAGGTTGCGCTTGGCCAGGATGGCGTCCACCACCACGTGGGGACGGAGCTCCTCGATGACCCTGCCCTCGGGGTCGACCAGGACCGCCACCTCGCCAGCGCGCGCGATGCGCAGGGCGTCTGCGGCGTTCTTGGTGCGCCGGGCGAGCTGGTCCTCGACCTTGGCCTGTCCCAAACGGATGGCCTCCGAGAAGGCGACTGTGCGCCGCACGGCCGTGGGGACGGCGATGTCGCACATCACGACCTCCATGCCCGCGCGACGCAGGCGCAGGGCGATGCCCGAGGCGAGATCCCCGGCACCCCTCATCACGACCAGCATGCGACCACTCCCCCACTCGACCTACGACAGGCCCCCTGCCCAGCATCGCAGGCGCTATCCCGTTGTACCGCCGCAGCGACCCCCTCTGCCAGGCCTCGCTGTTTCTGTGCACATATAACGACGCGCAGAAAAAAGGCCCCCGGAGGGCGAGAAGACCGGCTGCTACGATGTTGCCAGCGGGCCCTGGAAGGCCCGCTTGTCCATGTTCTCCCAAGTATATTACTAAGGATTGGTTAGTCTAATGCTTATTGGCGATTTTCTGCGAGTGGCACCCGGAATCACCTGCGTGGTGGGCAGCGGCGGCAAGACGACCCTGCTCAGGACCCTCTCGTACGAGCTTTCGGGCAGCATGGATGCCCCCGCGACCGCAGCCTCTGGTGGCGCGTCGGCAGATGACCCTTGGAACAAGTGCTTAGGGCCTGCGGTGATCCTGACGACCACCACGCACTTCCTTCCCTTCGAGGGGATCGAGACCCTCGTGGACCCCAGCCGCGAGGACCTCGCGCGGGCAGGCGCCACGCGGGGAGTGGTGTGCGTGGGCGGCCTGGGCAAGGGCGGCAAGCTCGGCGCATCCGCGACCCTCTCGCCCGCGGAGCTCGCGCTGGCCTCGCCCTACGTGCTGGTCGAGGCGGACGGCTCCCGGCAGCTGCCGCTCAAGGCGCACGAGACCTGGGAGCCCGTGATTCCCGAGGGAAGCGCCAGGACCATATTGGTGATGGGGGCGTCAGGCTTCGGACGTCCCGTCCACGAGGTGGTGCACCGCCCCGAGCTCTACTGCGAGCGCACGGGGGCCCAGCCGGACGACCCCGCACGGCCCGAGGACCTGGCGCGCCTCCTGGACGTGGAGCGCGAGCTGGGGCTGGTCGACTTCGACGTCGTCCTCGTCAACCAGGCGGAGGACGAGGCGACGCTCGAGGACGCGCGCAGGCTCGCCTCCCACCTGAGGCTGGAGGCCCCCGTACTTGCCGGGAGCCTCCAGAAGAAGGAGCTCGTTCAGCTGCGCTAGCGGCGTGCCGGTACCGGAAGCCCTGGTCCGAGCGGGACCCCTACTCCTCCGCCTCGGAGTCGTCCTCGGGAACGATGACGTTCAGCAGGAACGAGACGACGAAGCCGGTGATGATGGGCGAGCCGGTGATGACGCTAGCGACCTCGGCGGGCAGGAAGCCCAGGACGGCGGGCACGTTGGTGAGGCCCACGGCCACTGCCAGCGAGACGCCCACGATCATGCGGTTGCGGTAGTTGAGGGGCTGCTCGGTGATGAGCTGGATGCCCGACATGGTGATCGCCGCGAAGACCGAGAGCGTGGCACCGCCCAGCACGGGGTTGGGGATGGAGGTCATAAGGCCGCCGAACTTCGGGATGAGGCCGGCCACGATGAGCGTGGTGCCCACGATGACGAAGACGCGCTTGGCGACGACCTTCGTGGTGACGATGATGCCCACGTTCTGGCTGAAGGGATCGGAGGGGAAGCCTCCGAGCAGCGCGCCCAGCATGCCACAGACGCCCGTGCCCTTGACGGCACCACCCAGCTCCTTGTCGGTCGCCTGGCGGTTGAAGCCGCCGGCCGTGGTGGACGAGACGTCGCCGATGGTCTGGACGGCCTGTACCATGTACATGAGTATCATGGCGACGATCGCGCTGGGCTCGAAGGTCAGGCCGAAGTGCAGGGGCTGCGGAAGCGCGACCCAGGCGGCGCTGGCGATGCCCGAGGTGTCGACGCCGATGAAGATGGCCCAGACCACGTAGCCCACGAGCAGCCCGAAGAGAATGCCCAGGGTCTTGAGGATGCCCCTGCCGAAGAAGTTGAACGCCAGGGTGACCACCAGGACGAGGGCCGCGACGCCCACGTAGGCCGGTGCCCCGAAGTTGGGGTTGGACGCGCCACCGCCGATGTAGTTCATGGCCGTGCCATAGAGCGAGAGGCCTATGCAGAGCACCACGGTGCCGCTGACGACGGGCGGGAAGAGCGGGCGGATCTTCTCCATGGCCATGCCGATGAAGATGGAGAGGAACGCCGCGACCAGCTGGGCGCCAAGGATGCCCGAGACGCCATAGGCCTTGCCGATGGTGAGCAGGATGGGCAGGTACGCGAAGGCGACGCCCATGGCGTTGGGAAGGCCCATGCCCACGCCGAAGGGAGAGAGCAGCTGCACGAGCGTGGTGATGCCCGCGATGAGCATGCATGCCTGGATCAGGATGACCTTGTCCGAGTCGGGAAGCCCCAGGGTCGAGGCGATGATGATGGGCGGCGTGATGTTGCCCACGATCATGGCCAGCACGTGCTGCAGCGCGTGCGGGACACTGGCCCCCCAGCTGGGCTTTCCGTCGAACTTCCTCAACTCTTTCAGATCGTCTGCTGCCATGAGTACGTCCCCCCTAAAGACTTTTTGTATGACAACAAGACGAAAAGTCTAATGGCCAATCCCTCACAAAAGCTTCAAAAGTGAGAGATTGGCCATTGCGTGCCGCTTAGGTTAGAAAACGTACCGCTCACAACGTGAAGAGTATCTGGCGGGGACGTCAGATCCTTCCGAGCTCCCTCAGGACCTTCTCCGGCGTCATGGGCCAGCTGCGCATCCAGACGCCGCAGGCGTCGTGGATGGCGTTACCGATGGCAGGGGCCGCGCCGTTGCAGGCGATCTCGGAGATGGACTTCGCACCGAAGGGGCCGTCGGCGTCGTTGACATCCACCATGACCGCCTTGAAGTCGTCTGGCTGCTCGAAGATCATGGGCACGCCGTAGTCCGTGAGCGTGGTGCGCAGGGGACGGCCCTTCTCGTCGATGGTCATGTCCTCGTAGAGGGTGTGGCCGATGGACTTGAGCGCGGCGCCGTACATCTGGCACTGTGCGAGCTCGGGATTGATGGGCGTGCCGGCGTCCTGGAGCGCGTAGTACTTCTGCACCTTGACCTGGCCCGTACGGACGTTGACCGCCACCTGCGCGAAGTGGGCGCCATAGGGGATGGCGTTGGCCGTGGTGATGAAGCTGCCGTGCGCCACCACCTGGCCGCGGCCGTCGCCGGCGCAGCAGGCGTGTGAGAGGTCCCCGTAGCTCAGGGTCGCGTCGGTCCTGGTGGAGTGCACCTCTCCCGGATACCGAAGCTCCAGGTCCGCCTCGACCTCCCCCATCTGCAGGGCGGCCTCGGCAATGATGCCGCGGGCGAGCTTGCGGGCGGCGTCCACGGAGGCGTTGCCGCTGAAGAAGGTACCCGACGAGGCGTAGGAACCCGTGTCGAAGGCGGCGGAGTCGGTGTCGCCAGAGATGACGCTGACCAGCTCGAGGGGAAGGTGGAGTATCTCCGCCGCCACCTTGGTCGAGATGGTGTCAAGGCCGGTGCCGATGTCCGCCCCGCCGCTGTTCAGGATCACGGTGCCGTCGGTCTCGAGCTTGCAGATCGCCTCCGCGTGGTCCAGGCCGGGCAGGCCGCTGCCCTGCATGATCATCGCGAAGCCCTTGCCGATCTTCCAGTCGGGGTCGTCGGACTCCTCGCGCTTGCCCCACTCGATCATCTCGCAGCCGCGCCTGATGCACTCGTCCAGGCCGCAGGAGCCGACGGGAACCACGTTGCCCTCGCGGCCCTCGCCGAGGCCCTTCAGAATCTCGAGGCGGTAGCCCGTCTCGACGTGGTTCTTGACCGCCATGTCCTTGAAGTCGATGCCGAGCTTCTCGGCCAGCTGGGCCATGGCCATCATGATGCCGTAGCTGCCCTTGGGCGTGCCGTAGCCCTGGTAGGCACCGGGCTGGAGCTTGTTCGAGTAGTAGGTGATGAGGTCGTAGGCCATGTTGTCGACCTTGAAGAGCGGGAGCACCTTGGAGCAGGAGTTCATGGGAACCGTGAGGCAGTGGTTGCCGTAGGCGCCGGTGTTGGCGCGCACCTCCATGAAGATCGCCGTGATGCTGCCATCCTTCTTGGCGCCCATCTTCACGCGCACGCGCATGGGGTGGCGCGCGGAGGCGGCCACGAGCTCCTCGGCGCGGGTGTGGCGGTAGTAGACCGGACGATGCGTGGCGTAGGCCGCGTAGGCGCAGACGTCCTCGACGAGGATGTCCTGCTTGGAGCCATAGCCGCCGCCGACCCTGGTCTTGACCACGTGGATCTTGTTCTGGGGGAGCCCGCAGACCCACGAGACGATGCGGCGCACGTGGTAGGGAACCTGCGTGGAGGCATAGACCTGGAGGCGCCCGCCCTCCATCTTGGCGTAGCAGAGGTGCGGCTCGAGGGGGGCCTGCTGCACGTTGGTGGTGCGGTAGGTCTCGTCCACGATGGCGTCCGCCTCGGCGAAGCCACGCTCGACGTCGCCGATGCCGCCCTTGTTGGAGGCGGCGATGTTCCTGTGGATGTCGGCCCTCAGCGGGAAGGGATAGAAAACCTTGCCCTCGCGCTCGTCGCCGGCGTCCTTGTTGTACTCGTCCAGGTCCTCGGGGGCGCCGACGCCGTACTCCACGATGCCGTCGTGCACGCGCGGCGCACCCTCGGCCATGGCCTCCTCGACGGAGAAGACCGGGTCCAGGACCTGGTAGTCGACGCTGATGAGACCGCAGGCCTCCCGGGCGATCTCCTTCGTCTCGGCTATGACGGCGGCGACGCGGTCGCCCACGAAGCGCACCTTGTGGTTGAAGAGCCTGGTGTCGTGCGGGGAGGGCTCGGGGTTGCCCTGCCCGGCCTGCATGTAGGTGATGTCGGGACAGTTGAAGCAGGTGATGACCGCCACGACTCCCGGCAGCGCCTCGGCGGCGCTCGCATCGATGGAGTTGATGTAGGCGGAGGCGTAGGGCGAGCGGAGCATGACCAGGTGGCAGGCGTCGGGATCGACGAAGTCCTCCACGAAGGCGCGCTCGCCCCTCACGAGCTGGGGGCCGTCCACCTTGGAGCCGGGCTTGCCCACGTAGCTGAGCTCGGGACGGTAGTCGGGGGCGATCTTCGACTCGTAGCCGCCCTTGTCGCGGAGCTCGCAGGCGAGCTTGACCGCCAGGTAGTAGTTCTCGTAGCTTGCGTCACGGATGTAGATGCCGGACAGCGCGTCCTTCACCTGCTCGCGCGTGGGGTTGGGTTCGTTCTCGAGGAGCCAGGTCAGGAGGAGGGCGGTTGCGGGAGAGTTGTAGGCACTCTGCACCACGCCGGCGTCGATGAGGGCCTGCTGGACGTAGCTCAGCTTGCCCGGCTCGCCCAGGCCGGCGGGGGTGCGCACCTCTCGCCCGTCGACCTCGCCCGCGAGCATGAGGTTTGCGTACACGGGGGTGCCGTCCACGAGCACGGTGTCAGAGCCGCAGAAGCCCTCGCCGTCGTCGCTGTCTCGCACGCAGAGGTTTCCGTTCCTTACCAGCAGCTCGCGCAGGGACAGCGTCGGATCAAGCTCGAAGCCGCGCTCGCGCCCGTCTATCTTGCACTCGATCCTCATCGCGCATCATCCCTTCCGGCGTCCTCGAGCATGCGAGCGAGGGTGACGCCCGCGAGGTAGCGCTTGTATCTCTCGCTTCCGTACATGTCGCTGGGAATCGTCGCGTCCAGCCCGTAGGCGAGCTCGACCAGCTCGTCCTCGCCGGCACCGCGCGACGCGGCGTCAGAGAGCTCGGGCGAGACGAACGCGCCCACGCCCTTGACCGTGAGCGCCACCCGTGCCGCCCCATCGTGCAGGCAGAGCGAGACGACGAGGTAGGAGAGGCTCTCCATGGTGTTGGCGTAGCGCTTCGAGGTGACCCAGCCGGGGTCGGCGGGAACGATGACGCGGCGGACGAGCCTGTGCTCCGGCTGCGTCTGCGCCCACTCGGCGACGCTCAGCCTCCTCGTCGCGCCGGACTCGTTCATGAGCTCGATGCTCGCACCCACGGCGAGCAGCGTCGCGGCGAGATACGAGTCGTCGCGCCAGGCGGCGACGTTGCCTCCCACGGTGGCCATGTTGCGCTTGGTGCGCGAGCCCATGAAGAGCAGGGCCTCCTTGAGGTAGGCGGGGACCAGCTCGCTTTGCAGGGCCTCCTGGAAGCTCGTGGTAGCGCCGATCAGGACCTCTCCGTCCCCAGCCTCGACCCCCCTCAGCTCGGCGACGCGGCTGATGGATACCAGCCTCTGGTAGTGCAGGGGCGAGCCGAGCCTGTTGAGCTCGGTCCCTCCGGCGAGGTAGCCCGCCCCGGAAGCAGCCAGCTTGGCCGCCTCCTGCGCAGAGGCCGCAATGACAAGTCTCTCGTCCATGTGATGCTCCGATGAACAGGCGCGTGCGAACGTCGCGGCACGCGCTACCTCCCAGCAAACGTCGGTTCGGCACGGTCAGGGAGGACTATTCCATGCACCCTCATCGTGCGCCTAAAGCAAGGCAAAAGATAGTCGAAACCAGGCGAACGACCCAAAGAACTAGGCCTGTGACCTGCGGATACGTAATATTTTTAGAAACATAACGCCTGCCTGCGAAACCGGCGGCACGTACGTCGGTCGACGTCTGCCTGGCCACCGCGCTCGTCTCGTCCCTCGACACGAGGGAGCCCTGGGCGACTCTCCGCCCAGGGCTCCCAAGGCTGCCACACGAGGCGACTGCGCGCCTCTCCGCTAGACCCTGGCTACGGCCTTGATCTCGACCTTGGCGCCCTTGGGCAGGGCCACGACCTGGAAGGCGGCGCGCGCGGGATACGGAGCCTCGAAGAACTCGGCGTAGACCTCGTTCATGGGTCCGAACTCGGCGATGTCGGTGAGGAGAACCGTGGTCTCGACGACGTCGGCCATGCTGGCGCCGGCAGCCTCGAGGATGTTCTTGATGTTGGTCAGGCTCTGGCGGGTCTGGCTCTGGATGTCGTCTCCGGCGAACTCCCCGGTGGCGGGGTCGACGGGCAGCTGGCCCGAGACGTTGATCGAGACGCCCTCGGCCTGGATCGCGGCGGAGTAGGGTCCGACTGCTGCGGGAGCCTTGTCGGTGACGATGGCCTTCTTGTTCATGCTCTTTCCTTTCTTCTCTCGCCGGACGCACCCGAGCGGCCGGCGCTGGAGCCTGATTGTAGGGACGCGCTACCTGCTGACGTAGCTGCCGGGCTTCTCGCCCGTGGGCTCCCCGGCGCGCGCGACGAGGACGCCGTTGACGAAGACGTACTTTGCGCGTCCCTGGGCCTCGAAGCCTTCATAGGGCGTGTAGTCGACGTTCTGGTGCTGCGTCGCCGCCTGGATGGTCCAGCGGCAGCTGGGGTCCCAGACGCAGACGTCCGCGTCGGAGCCCTCGGCGAGCACGCCCTTGCGGGGATACATCCCAAAGACCCTGGCGGGGTTCTCGCTCATGAGGCGGCAGAAGTCCTGGGGGCCGAGGTCGTCGGCAAAGCTGGTCATGATCAGCGCGGGACGATGTTCCACGCCGGGACCGCCGTTGGGAATCCTGGTGAAGTCGCCGACGCCGCGGTCCTTCTGGCCCTTGAGGTTGAAGGCGCAGTGGTCGGTGGCGAGGGTGTCGATCTCTCCGTCGCAGACCGCCTGCCGCAGCACGGCCACGTCATGGGGCTTGCGCAGCGGGGGGCTCATGACGTACTTGGCGCCCTCGAAGCCAGGCTCGAGGTAGCGGGTGTCGTCGAGCAGGAGGTACTGGGGGCAGCTCTCGACGGCGACGTCGACGCCGCGCGCCTTCGCGTCGCGGATGGCCTCGAGTCCCAGCGCGGTGGAGAGGTGCACGATGTTGATGCGGGCGCCCGAGAGCTCCGCGAGGTAGCACAGGCGCGAGATGGCCTCCGCCTCGCAGACGTCCGGGCGGCTCATGGGATGCCCCTCGGGACCCGTGACGCCGCGGGCGAGCGTGCGGCGCTGGAGCTCGTTCACGAGGGTCCCGTTCTCGCAGTGGACGCAGAGGATGCCGTCGCGGTCCTTGATCGACTCCAGGACCTCGAGGGTCTGCGCGTCGTCCAGGCGCAGGTGGTCGTAGGCGAAGTAGGTCTTGAACGACACGATGCCCGCGTCGAACATGTCGTCGACCTCTGCCCTGGTGCGCTCGTTCCAGTCCGCCATGGCCATGTGGAAGGCGTAGTTGGAGGTGCAGGTGCCGTCCGCGCGGGAGTGCCACTCCTCGAGGGCCTCCGCCAGCGTCATCCCCTTGTCCTGGGTGGCGTAGTCCACGATGGTCGTGGTGCCACCGCAGGCGGCGGCGCGGGTGCCCGTCTCGAAGCTGTCCGCCGTCCAGTCCATGCCCGTCCAGCACTGCATGTGCGTGTGGGCGTCGATGAAGCCCGGGAAGACCCAGCAGCCGCTGGCGTCCACGACCTCGTCGGCGTCCGTGGCCTCGATGCTGGCAGCTATGCGCGCGACCTTGGCGCCGTCCAGCACCACGTCACCACGCACCAGACCGTCGGGCAGTACGAGCATGCCACCCTTGATCAGCTTCATGCGAACCATCTCCTTACTCGCTGCGGGCGCCCGCAGGCGTCCGCGCCAATCCGCAAACGAAGGCGCTACTCCCCCTGACCAGGCGCTCGAGACGGGCGAGCTCGTCGGGCGTGTCCACGTCCTCGAGCTCCTCCGGGCGCTCGGCCTCCACCAGGCGGATCCGTCGGGCCAGCTCGGGATCCTTCTTCAGGAGCCCCGTCCCGCCCACGTCGCCCTCGAGGCCCCTCAGTCCCTCGAAGCAGGATGCCGGGAAGAGGACGGGGCCGCCGGCCTTGCCCTGCCAGGCCAGGCGCACGACGCGCGTGGGGTCCTCGCGGAAGGCCCTCACCAGGGAGCGGACGCTCCTCTCGCCCAGGAGGGGCTGGTCGCCCGTGACGAACATGCAGCCGTCCCAGCCGGCGTCGAGCGAGAGTCCCATGCGGACCGTGTCGCTCTGGAGCGGCAGCTCGTGCCTGATCGAGCGCACGCCGAGGCGGTCGCAGAGGTCCTGGACCTCCCGCCAGCGCGTGACGACCACGGGGTCGACCAGGTCGAGGGGCAGCGAGCGCAGCGTGCGCTCGAGGACGGGGGTGCCCGCCAGCGGGGCGACGAGCTTGTTCGAGCCGAAGCGGCTGGCCAGGCCCGAGGCCATGACCACGACGCCTATGCGGCCGCGGGAGGCGTCGTCCGAAACGTCCTTCGCGGCAGCACCTGCCCCGAAGCCGTCGAAGCACTCGTCAAAGGAGCGCGTGCCGAAGCCGCGGCAGGCGGCGCTCCAGCGCTCGTAGCGCTCTAGCAGGTCGAGCGCCTCGGGGGTCAGACGAGAGCCGCCGCCTCCGGAGCCACCGATCGTGCGGCTCGTGAGCTTGACCCCCATCGACCTTTCCGCCACCTTGAGCATGCGGATCGCCTTGGTGTAGGCCATGCCCATGGATATGGCAGCGGAACGCAGGCTCCCCGTGGTCTGGACGGCCTGCAGCAGCCTGCAGGGCCCCGGGCCGAAGCACCGCGTTCCGTTGTCATCCAGGACGAACATGGCCTGTGAGGGTCTCATAGCCGCTCCTCCCGAGCTTGGGGGCGGGGCGACGGCACCGCAGCGCGGACCGTCGCCCCAAACCGTCGGGACCGCGACCCGGCTGGCCGCGGTCCCCGTTATGCGGATTCTACGCCTCGTACCAGCGGGCCTCGCCGCGCTCCTCGAGCGCCCTCAGCGTGGCGACGGGATCCTTGGCCTTCTGGAGGAAGATCATGGACGCCACGGCGTAGGGCTTGTAGCTGGCCTCCTTGTACAGGCCGTCGCGGTGGTAGTCGAAGACCTCGTTGGCGACCTCGCCGTGCTCGCAGGACACGCCGTTGATGTCGGCCGGCAGCGGGTGCATGTAGATGGTGTCCTTGCCGTTGGCCGTCTTCTCCATGAGCTCGGGCGTGCAGCACCAGTCCATGTGGGTGGCGTTCTGGGCGAGGAGCTCCTGCTCGAGCTTGTCGATGCCCGCGGAGTCGCCTGCGGCGTAGAGCTTGGTGCGCTCCTCCATGGCGGCGTAGGGAGCCCAACTCTTGGGGATGACGATGTCGGCGCCCTCGAAGGCCTCGGCCATGCTGTTGGTCTTCCTGAAGCTGCAGCCGCTCTCCTTGGCGTACTTGCCGGCCTGCTCGACCAGGTCGGGCATGAGGTCGTAGCCCTCGGGGTGGGCCAGGGTGACATCCATGCCGAAGCGGGTCAGCAGCATGATGAGGGACTGGGGGCAGCTGAGGGGCTTGCCGTAGGAGGGCGAGTAGGCCCAGGTGACGGCGACCTTCTTGCCACGGAGCTTGTCGAGGCCGCCGAACTCGTTGATGAGGTACAGCATGTCGGCGGAGGACTGCGTGGGGTGGTCGGAGTCGGACTGCAGCGAGACCAGGGTCGGACGGTGGTCCAGGATGCCGTCACGCCAGGACTGCTCGACGGACTCGGAGACCTCCTTCATGTAGGCGTCGCCCTCGCCGATGAACTTGTCGTCGCGGATGCCGATGACATCGGCCATGAAGCTGATCATCGTGGCGGTCTCGCGCACCGTCTCGCCGTGCGCCACCTGCGACTTGCTCTCGTCCAGGTCCTGCTGCTGGAGGCCGAGCAGGTTGGTGCCGGAGGCGAAGGAGAAGCGGGTGCGGGTGGAGTTGTCGCGGAAGTTCGAGACGGCCAGACCGGACTCGAAGATGCGGGTCGAGATGTTGCGCTCGCGGAGGTTGCGCAGGGCATCGGCCACGATGTACATGGCCTTCAGCTCGTCGGTGGTCTTGTCCCAGGTGTGCAGGAAGTCGTTGTTGTACATCTTGGAGTAGTCGAGCTTGCCGAGCTCCTCCAGGTAGGCGTTGAACTTGCTGTCCATCGGTGCCCCTTCCTTGTCAGGCGTTTCCTTGCTGCGTGCAAGGCGTCCGCCACCTCTCTCGGGGAATGACGGACGCCGGCTTGCGCGTGTGCTACTTGATGTCGTTGTTGGTGAGGCCGGCGCGGAACTCGGTCACGTCACCGGTGGCGGCGGAGCCGTCGTAGAGGTTCAGCGCGGCGGTGTAGAGGGCGGCGCAGGTCACGAGGTCCTGCTTGTAGGTGATCTCGTTGGGGGCGTGGGCCTGGGACTCGGCGCCAGGGCCGAAGCCGACGCAGGGGATGCCGTAGCGGCCCTGGATGGAGACGCAGTTAGTCGAGAAGGTCCACTTGTCGACCAGGGGACGGTGACGCTTGTCCATCGAGGGCTCGCAGCCGATGCGCTCGTCGCCGAAGAGGGCCTTGTGGGCGTCGACGAGGGCCTTGACGTGGGGAGCGGACTCCTTGTTGATCCAAGTCGGGAAGTAGCACTCGGTCTCGTAGACCTCGCCGGTCCAGGAGGGACGGTCGTACATGTACATGGAGACCTTGACGTCGTCGCCGTACTTCTTGACGGCGGGCAGGTTGCGGACCTCGTCGAGGCAGGACTCCCAGGTCTCGCCCGCGGTCATGCGACGGTCGATGGAGATGGCGCAGGAGTCAGCGACAGCGCAGCGGCTGGGGCTGGTGAAGAAGATCTGCGACACGGTGCAGGTGCCGCGGCCCAGGAAGCGGGCGTCCTCGAAGTGGTCGGGGTTGTACTTGGGGTCGAGCATCTTGACGAGGCCCTTGATGGCGGTGGACTCGTCGGCGCCGTTGTTGTTGAGGGAGCGGACGTCGGCGATGATGTCGGCCATCTTGTAGATGGCGTTGTCGCCGCGGTCGGGGGCGGAGCCGTGGCAGGAGACGCCGTGGACGTCGACCCTGATCTCCATGCGGCCGCGGTGCCCGCGGTAGATGCCGCCGTCGGTGGGCTCGGTGGAGATGACGAACTCGGGCTTGATGCCGTCCTTGTTGTAGATGTACTGCCAGCACATGCCGTCGCAGTCCTCTTCCTGGACGGTGCCGACGACCATGATCTTGTAGCCCTCGGGGATGAGGTCCATGTCCTTCATCATCTTGGCGGCATAGACGGCGGAGCAGACGCCACCCTCCTGGTCGGAACCACCGCGGCCGTAGATGAGGTCCTCGGTCTCGTAGCCCTCGTAGGGGTCGGCCTCCCAGTTGTCGCGGTTGCCGATGCCCACGGTGTCGATGTGGCCGTCCATGCAGAGGATCTTGTCGCCCTCGCCCATGAAGCCCATGACGTTGCCAAGGCCGTCGACCCTGACCTCGTCGAAGCCCAGGCGCTCCATCTCCTCCTTGATGCAGGCCACGACCTCCTTCTCCTCGCAGCTCTCGCTGGGATGAGAGATCATCGCGCGCAGGAAGCGGGTCATGTCCTCCCTATGGGACTCCGCGACTTCCTTGATCTTGTCGTAGTCGAGCTCCTTCATTCCTTACCTCCCAAGTCAAAGCCTTCAGTGCCGATATCCGTCGCGAGCCGCCTCTTCTTGGCCCCCTCCCCTGGCCCGCAGGGAGGAGAGGACCCTCGGAACCCTACTCGGTGGCGTACGCGCCGCCCCAGACGACCTCGCGGTAGCGGACGGGGTCGGTGTCGCCCTCGGTCGAGAAGAGCAGGACCTTGGAGTCGCGCCCGAGCTCCAGGACGTCGCGCAGCTCGGCGTAGTCGGGGTCGCTCATGATGGTCGAGATGACGCCCATGCCCACGGCCCCGGACTCGCCGGAGGTGACGGAGGGGTCTCCCTTCGTGGGGGCGGCAAGCATGCGCATGCCCTTCGCCGCGACCCAGTCGGGGCAGGAGAGGAAGGCGTCCGCGTGGTTGCGCAGGATGTCCCAGCCGATGGTGTTGGGCTCGCCGCAGGCGAGGCCGGCCATGATGGTCTGGAGGTCGCCGCCCACGATGCGGGGGTCACCGTCGCCGGCGAGGGCGCCCTGGTACAGGCAGTCTGCCGCACCGGCCTCCATGATCACGAACTTGGGCGGGCAGCTAGGGAAGAGGTTGGCGAAGTAGCCCACCATGGCGCTGGCGAGGGAGCCGACGCCGGCCTGGACGAAGACGTGGGTGGGACGGTTGACCTCGAGCTGACGGAGCTGCTCGGCAGCCTCGGCGGCCATGGTGCCATAGCCCTGCATGATCCAGGACGGGATCTTCTCGTAGCCCTCCCAGGCGGTGTCCTGCACGATGACGCCATGCTCGGTCTCGGCCGCCTCCTTGGCGGCCAGGCGCACGCAGTCGTCGTAGTTGAGCTCCTCGATGGTGACCTTGGCGCCCTCCTTGGCGATGTTGTCGAAGCGCGTCTTGGTCGAGCCCTTGGGCATGTGCACGACGGACCTCTGGCCGAGCTTGTTGGCAGCCCAGGCGACGCCGCGGCCGTGATTGCCATCGGTGGCGGTGAAGAAGGTGGCCTGGCCGAAGTCCTTCTGGAGCTGGTCGGAGGTGAGGTAGTCGAAGGTCATCTCGGAGACGTCGCGCCCGGTCTCGTCGGCGATGTAGCGGGCCATCGCGAAGGAGCCGCCCAGGACCTTGAACGCGTTGAGGCCGAAGCGGTAGCTCTCGTCCTTGACGAAGAGGCCGCCCAGGCCAAGGCGCTCGGCCATGCCCGCAAGGTTGGCAAGGGGGGTCACCGAGTACTGGGGGAAGCTCCCGTGGAAGGCGCGGGCCTTGGCGACGTTGTCGAGCGACATGACCGACAGGTTCACGTCCTCGCTCTTGGGCATCCCGTTGGCAACCCACTTGATCTTTGGCTCCATGCTGCGTCCCCTCCTGGACTTCCGTGACCCCGACACTTACATACTGTGCGCTTACCAAACTTTTTGTTTGGTACCAATAAATATAGGCCCTTTTCCGCGCTTGGCAAGGGGCTTCGCAAGGAGTACGTCGCAGGCGGCAGGCCGTTCGACGAACGGCCCCTCTGGGGCTTTGAACGTCGTTGTTCTCTTTGTCATATAACGCTTCCCAAGAGCAGCGCATGAGACGGGCCCGCCGGACATGCCTCGCGCGCCTGGCGGGCCCCTCGTGTTCCCGTCTCCCTTCCATGGGGCGGCAGGGTGACCCCGCCTCCTACCTCACGCGCCAGCCCTGGGCGCGTCGGCGGTCTTCCCAGAAGCTGCGGTAGCGACCTTCCTGGGAGAGGAGCTCCCCATGCGTCCCCAGCTGGGTGACGCGGCCGTCTTCCAGCATGGCTATCTGGTCCGCCCCGGCTATGGTCGAGAGCCGGTGGGCGATCGCGATGACCGTCCTGTCGCGCGCGAGCTCGTGCATCGCCTCGACGATGGCCGCCTCGTTCTCGGCGTCGAGTGCCGCCGTCGCCTCGTCGAAGAGGACTATGGGCGCATCCTTCAGGAGGGCCCTGGCTATGGAGACGCGCTGTCGCTCGCCGCCGGAGAGCCTTCCGCCCCCCTCGCCCACGCGCGTCTCCCAGCCGTCCTCGAGGCGCTCGGCGACCTGGTCGAGGCGGGCGACGCGCACGGCATGGCGCACCTGCTCGTCCGTGGCGTCGGGCTGTCCGAAGCGCACGTTCTCCTCGATGGTCCCGTCGAAGAGGTACACGTCCTGGAAGACGAGGGAGACCATCCCCAGGAGCTCCTCCACCGCCATGTCGCGCACGTCCACGCCGCCGATCCGCACGGCGCCCCCGTCCACGTCCCAGAAGCGCGCGATGAGGCGCGTGAGGGTGGTCTTGCCCGATCCCGAGGGCCCCACGAGCGCAGTCAGGCGTCCCTCGGGACAGACCAGCGACACGTCGTCTATGACGGGGCGGGCCTTGTCGTACGAGAAGCTCACGTGGTCGAACTCTATGCCAGCCCCCTTGGGGTGCTGCGGGGCGTCCGCCTCGGGCAGGGGCTCCGCCGCGAGGATCCTCTCGGAGGTGTCGATGGCGTTCTGGCAGACGCTCATGGACATGCTCTGGCTTCCCGCCTTCAGGAGGGCGTCCACGGAGCGCAGGGCGAGCACGACGACGAAGAGGTATTCGACGGCACCCAGCTGCCCCAGGGCCAGCAGGGCCGTTGCGCAGAGGAGGGTGAGGCCGAAGACCAGGTAAACGAGCAGGGTGTAGACGGTGATGGGCCTCTGCGTCATGTCGAGGGTGCGCACCGTGCTCGCGTGGTCGCGCTGGATGTCGTCCTCCAGCGCCTTCCACCCGCCCCGGGCCACGCCCGTCGCGCGCAGGACGGGCTGGGCGCGCACGAACTCGAGCACGCGACCGGAGAGCCGTGCGTTCGAGCGCTCCTCGGCCTCGTGGCCCATGCCGGCGGCCTCGCCCATCCTGCGCGACCAGACCCAGAGCGCAGGCGAGAGCGCCACGAACGCAAGGCAGACGCGCCAGTCCACGAGGAGGTAGATCACGGCGATGCAGGCGGGGACCGTCACGGCGATCACCTGCTGCTTCAGGAAGATGCCCGGGAGGTTCATGAGCATCTGCAGGTCACGCTCCAGCAGGGCGGCGAGCTCGCCCGCCCTGCCCGCCGTGAACCATCCCAGGGGCAGCCTCACGATGTGGTCGCCCAAGCGCTCCTGGATGCTGCGCACGATCACCACGTCGCCGATCATGTAGCCGTGGGTCTCGGACAGGTAGTTCGCGAGCGCGCAGACCACGCCGAGCGCCACCAGGGCGAGCGACCAGCGCAGGGCGACGTCGCCGTCCGCGTCGAAGAGCGCCCGCAGGAGCGGGAGGAGCATCGCGTAGACGCCACCCTCCAGGATCCCGCAGAGGACGAAGTAGACGGCCTGCGTCTTGATGCCGGTCCTGCGACCGGCGAGCCTGTCGACTCGGTCGGTGATCATCGGGTCTCCTCCGTGTCGTCGCCTGCGAAGAGGCTCACCTGCTGCGTCTCCCAGAGCTCGGCATAGCGCCCGCCGGCCTCAAGCAGCTCCCGGTGCGTCCCCTCCTCGATGACGCGCCCGTCCCCCAGGACGAGCGTCCTGTCTGCGCCCGCCACGGTGTTCAGGCGATGCGCGATCACGATGGTCGTCCGCCCGGCGGACAGGCGGCTCAGCGCGGCCTGGATGGCCGTCTCGTTCTCGGGGTCAGCGTGCGCCGTGGCCTCGTCCAACACCAGCACCGGGGCGTCCTGCAGGATGGCGCGGGCGATGGCCACGCGCTGCGCCTCGCCGCCCGAGAGCTCGCAGTCCGCAGAGCCGAAGACCGAGTCGTACCCCTCGGGGAACTCCATGATCCTCTCGTGGACCTGCGCCGCCTTCGCAGCCTCCACGACCTCCTCGTCCGTCGCGTCGGGTCGGGCGAGCCGGATGTTGTCACGCAGGCTGATCGAGAGCAGCATGCTCTCCTGGAAGACGATCGCCACCTTGGAGAGGAGCGTCTGGGAGGAGAGCTCGCGCAGGTCGACGCCACCCAGGCTCACGTCGCCCGACGTGGGATCCCAGAAGCGCGGGACGAGACGCGCGAAGGTGGTCTTGCCACTGCCGGAGTCCCCCACCAGCGCGCAGACGCTGCCCGGCTCGATGCACGCGCTCACGCGGTCGAGCGCGAGGGGGGCGTCGGGTGCGTACCTGAAGCAGACCTCGTCGAAGCGCAGGCCGATCGGGTCCAAGGGAAGCTCGCGGGGCTCGGCAGCCTCGGCAAGCCGCTCCGCCGAGAGGACCGCGTCCAGGTGCTCGAGGTGCTGCTCTGCCGTTCGCAGGAAGCCCATGCCTGACGTCACGGTCAGCATGCCAATCGGAATGGATGGGCCGAGCACCAGGAAGGGCACGCAACCGGAGAAGTCGAGCCAGCCCCAGCCAATGAAGAGGCTGCTCGCGAGGCCCAGGAAGGTGAGCATCATGCCCGGCGAGATGAAGCCGCCCAACAGGCTGAAGGGCCCCGCCGTGAGCTTTGTCCACTCGAAGGTGACGTCGCACAGGCGCTCCACGGCGTCGCGATAGCGCGAGCCCACCCGCCTTGCGCTTCCGAAGGTCTTCACGACCTCGATGCCCTCGGCGATCTCGACCACGGCGGAGGAGAGCTCCACGTTCGCCTCGCCGTACCGCACGGAGAGCGTCTCGAAGTCGCGCATCATGAATGCCATCGACACCATGACGAAGAAGGCGACGTAAGCCAGGAGGACGAGGGCCATCCGCCAGTCCGCGACGAAGAGGACCACGAGCGGGACCAGGGGCGAGAGCAGCGCGCGGACCACCTCGGTCGGGGCGTGGCCGATAGTCTGGTGCAGGCCCAGCACGTCATCCGAGACCGCCTGCTTGACCTCACTGGAGCTGCGTTCGCCAAACCACCCTAGAGGCAAGCTGGAGAAGTGGTCGAGCAGGATGTGGCGCGCGTTCACGCGAAATCCCGCGTCCGCCCTGTGGCATACGCCCGTCCCGCCACCAAAGAGGATGCGGTCCAGCGTGGCGCAGACGATGGCGGCGGCGACCATGAGGGCGAGCGTGGAGGGGTCGGGAAGCCTGCCCCGCAGCGCCGCCTGGGCGATGGCGATCGCGACGAGGTACGGGACGACCCCCGCCACGACCGAGAGCGCCGACATGACCATTCCGATGACGATGGTGCGGTGGACCGGCTTGGTCAGTCGCAGGTAGAGCGCCCACAGTCGCGCGTTCTTCTGCCTCCTCCCCGCCCTCTCCTTCCCGGGGGCCGGCTCGCCGCGCCCCCTGGTCTCCATGCCCTCCGTCCCTCGCTCGTGCATGGTGGCTCCTTCCATCGGTCGTAGCTGGTAGGCATGGGTGCAGCAGCTCTGCATGAACTCGTTGTCGTGCGTGACCACCACGACGCAGCGCCCCTCGTCACAGGCGAGCTGGAGCGCGCGGGAGACCTCCCGCATGCTGATGGCGTCGAGCCCGCTCGTCGGCTCGTCCAGCACGAGCACGGGCCTCTCGCTCATGAGTCCGCAGGCTATGGAGAGGCGCTGCCTCTGCCCGCCCGAGAGCGTCATAGGATGCCGCTCGCGCAGCTCCCAGAGGCCCAGCTCGCGCAAGAGGCGCCGAGCGCGCTCCCTGTGCGGCTCGTCATGCGCGACCAGGAGCATGACCTCCTCCTGGACGCTCGGCGTGAAGAACTCGGCCTTGACGTCGTTGGGGCTGTACCACACCAGCCGACGCAGCTCTCGGCGCCCGCGGGGACGCCCACCCACCAGCACCGACCCGTAACTCGGCCTCGCGAGCCCGGCCAAAACGCGGGCGAGGCTGGTCTTCCCGGCCCCGTTCGCGCCTGTCACGGCCAGTATCTTCCCAGCGGACGCCACGAGAGAGACGTTGCGAAAGACCTGCCTGCTGCCGAAGGAGACGCCCAGGTCGCGCAGCTCGAGGACGGCACCTCGTCCCGGACTCGCACTTGGAGCCGGAAGCTGTGGCCTCATGGTCTTCCGGACGTCCCTGAGCCCCCAGGAGAGGCGCGTCTCGTCGGGAAGGGCCAACATCTCCTCCCTCGTGACCTCTCGCTCGACCCTACCCCCACGCACCAGCAGGAAGCAGTCCGCGACGTCCATGAGGTAGGCCAGGCGGTGCTCGGCGACCAGGATTGCCATGCCCCGTCCCTTCAGCTGCCGCAGGGTGCGCCCCAGGGAGTCCGCCGCCGCCACGTCCAGGTTGGACGAGGGCTCGTCCATGGCCATGAGCGCCGGGCGCGGGCCCAGGGCGGAGGCTATCGCCACCTTCTGCTTCTGCCCGCTGGAAAGGCTGTCGTTGGGTATCCCCCGCAGGGGGCCCAGCGACAGCTCGTCGATCGCCCCGTCCGTGAGCTCGACCACGCGGTCGTGGTCGTAACCCAGGTTTTCGCAGGTGAAGGCTATCTCGCCCGCAAGCTGGCTCGAGAAGAACTGGGTCGAGGGGTCCTGGAACACGCTGCCCACGAGCTCTGCGCGCTCCCATTGGGCGAGTCCCTTGGCAGGATGACCCGCCAACACGACCTCTCCCCTGCCATCACCGGGGTAGTACCCTCCCGCCAGACCGTTCACGAGCCGGATGATGGTGGTCTTGCCACCGCCCGAGGGACCACAGAGCACCACGCACTCGCCAGCGGCCACGCAGAGACTCACGTCGTCGACGGTCCGGGACGCCCCCTTGTACGCGAACGAGACGTCCCTCAGGGAGAGGACCTCCCGCCTTGGCCCTCTCACGACATCACCCCGTTCGCGACGATCGCCCCCGCGCAGGCCATGAGGGCGAGGCACACGCAGGCGAGGTCCAGCGCCCCAGCCGGGTGCTGGTAGTAGCTGCTGCGCGCCATGGGAGCCTCCGCCGCACGCGTCACGGCGGAGGACGAGAGCTGGTCCGCGCTGTCCACGAGCGACATCAGGGCAGGAACCATCACGTACTCGTAGCTGTCCAGTGGGTTTGACAGCAGCTGGCGCCATGCCGTGAGGCCACGCTTCCTCAGGGCGTCCCTCAGGAGGCGCCAGCTGACGGCAAAGGTCGGAAAGAAGCGCAGGAACACCAGGACCCCCAGGATGACCTTCCTGGGGCAGCGCGCCCGCGCGAGGGCAGCGCTGATCATGCCCGGAGGCGTCATGAAGAGCACGCAGGCGGCCGCCGTCACGGGGAAGAGGTGCCACATCTGGAAGACGTGTATGGGAGAGATGACGATGGGGGCGACGCCCCAGTAGGTGTACGCGACGTACAACGGCCCGAGCACCGCGAGGAAGGCCAGCATGCCCAGGGCAACGCGCCGCTCCCTGGCAGCCAGCAGGTAGGCGATCGACGACAGGCTGAGCGCGAGCATGGGATACGACCCCAGGTTCGTCGAACAAGCCAGCATGGCCAGGAGAAGCACGGCCGCCTTCGTGGCGACCGTGAGCCCCGCTCCCCTGGCGTCCCCCTCGCCCACCCTACAGGGCACCGGCACGCTCGAAGTGCCTCTTCATGAGTGCCCTTCCGACGAGGCAGCCCAGGAAGCCCACGGCCATGGTGGCGAGCATGATGGCGACGACCCACGCGGGGTTGCCGTAGTACTTGAAGAAGGTGTCGGCATAGGACTGGTCCAGGCCACGCTCCAGCATGGTCTGCGACACGTACGCCTCCATGTTGCCCAGGTAGGGAATCAGCGTGGAGAGCAGGTACAGGCCGCTGAACGCGGTCCATGACGCGGTGGCCCACCAGGGGTTCTGACGCTGCCGCGGCGTCCGCAGGCAGACGAGGTCGAGGAGCAGCCCGCCCAAGACATAGAAGGGCAGCATGAAGAGCATGTTGCCCGTGGTACAGAAGAGCAGCGCCGCGATGGCGGGGAAGACGGTGGTCACGCCGAGTCGGTTGACGCGACGCACCATGAGCATGTACACGGGCGCCGCGAGGAACACGGCCGCCCCGCCCGAGGCGACCATCGCGAAGTCGTAGGAGAACATGGTGAGCATCGACCCCACGAACATGATGACCACCGTGAGCGCGCTCAGCAGGGCCACGGTCACGACCTCGCGGACCCCCCACCCACGATTGGGCTCGGTGGCCTTCCCCTTCTCGTCTTCCTTCTCACCTGACATTCGAACGCTCCCTAAAAGTTAGTTACTGTTAACTTATGAATCGTAGCATAGGTTGGATGAGAGTTGCCTGAGCCGATCCGAGCCTCCCGTGCCCACACGAGACGCACGCCTCGCGAGCAAGGGAACGGGAGCTCCCATCGGGTATCTTTAGTTGACCGAGGCCAAGCGCCCCTTGAGGGCGAGGAAGAGAGGTGCGACATGCTCGAGGCAGAGGAGGCCAAGAGGATCGCCGGCGAGGCGCAGCCGGGACGCGAACGCGCCGAGGCGGACACGCTTTCGGGCAATGCGCTCAAGTGGGCCATGAAGAACGCCATCGGCCAGACGGACACGCGCATCCGTATGTACGCGACCTACGGGCGCAGGTCCCTGACGGTGAAGTTCGCGCCGGGCGAGGGAGACGGCAGGGGCAGCGGCAACTCGTTCTACAACGACCTGCTGGCGAACAGCAACATGATCGTCGCAGACGCGATGAGCGACATCATCTACGGCCGGGAGCAGTCGCTCATCAGCCCCCTTCAGCAGGCGCGCCTGCTGAACGAGTACAACGCGCAGCTGGTGCACTTCATCCGCACGCTGCGCCGGCTGGGCTACGACGTGAAGACCGGCACCGAGGCATCAGACGACGCCGAGGGAGGAAACGCCCACCGCGACGACAGCACGATCATCGTCAGCTGGTAGACCCACCAGGACTGGCTCCGGACGTCCAAGGAGAGAGGGGCGGGGGCCGGCGGCGGGTGCGTGCGGCGCCCCCCCCCAGGGCGGCCCCAGCCAGGGGGGCCCCCGCCCCGGGAGCTGACACGGGCCTCTTGGTGCTTGCGTGGCCTAGCCTTGCGGCATGTCCTTAGGGGGGGACTAGTCCTCGACCACGAGGGACTCGAACTGGAAGGTGTCGGTGTTCACCAGGCCGCGGTTGGTGAGACGCAGGCTGGGGATGCACGCGAGCGAGAGCAGGCCCATGGTCATGAAGGGCGAGGGCATGGTGCAGCCCATGCTCTTCCAGGCCTCCTCGACCTTCTCGACGTCCGCCGCCACGTCCTCGACGTGACGGGGGCTCATGAGGCCGCAGATGGGAAGCGCGACCTGGCCCAGGATCTTGCCGTCCTCGACCGCGCACTCGCCGCCGCCGCACTCGACCAGGGTCTTTGCGGCCAGCGCCATGTCGGCGTCGTTGTCGCCGACGACCAGCAGATTGTGGGCGTCGTGCGCGACGGTCTGCGCCAGGGCGCCATGGATGCCGAAGCCCTTGACGAAGCCGTAGGCGAAGCTGCCGGTGTCGTGGTGGCGCTCGAAGACGAAGGCCTTGAGCAGGTCGTTCTGGGAGTCGGCCACGAGCTGGCCGTCCTTGATCGGGGCCTGGGCGAGGGTGCCCTCGGTGATGGTGGAGCCAGGGGCGACGACCATGGTGCGAACGGTCGCGGTGTCACCGGAAAGCGCGTTGCCCTTGGAGTCCACCGCGGGAATCTGGAAGGTTGCCTCGCTGATGTCGACCGCGACGTGCATGGTGTCGGTCATGAACTCGGGATACTGGTAGGAGCCGGCCTCGAAGAGCGCCTTGCCGTCCTCGGCCACGACCTCGCCGTCGATGATGGTGCGCGTAACGTGGAAGTCCTTGAGGTCGTCCAGGAAGACGATGTCGGCGCACTTGCCGGGGGTGACGGAGCCCATGTCGGTCCCCATCTGGAAGTAGGTGGCAGCGTTGATGGTCACCATCTGGATCGCGGTGATGGGGTCGATGCCCTCGCGCACGGCCATGCGCAGAATGCGGTCGAGGTGGCCGTCGGAGACGAGCGTGTTGGGGTGGTTGTCGTCCGAGACCAGGTTGCAGAGGCGCGTGTCGACCTTGCCGTCAGCCACGGCGGGAGCCAGGTCGTGGAGGTTCTGCCAGGCGGAACCCTCGCGAATCTGCGCGTACATGCCCAGACGCAGCTTGGCGAGCACGTCCTCGGCGCGGATGGACTCGTGGCAGGACGAGACGCCCGACGCGATGTATGCGTTGAGCCCGCGGTCGGTCTCGCAGACGCTGTAGTGCCCCGTGACGGTCGCACCGACCTTCAGGGTCTCGTTGACCTCCTCGATGGCGTTGTCGGCGCAGGAGAGGATACCCGGGTAGTTCATCATCTCGCCGAGGGCGACGACGGAGTCCCAGCCCATGGTCTCCTTGATGCCCGCGGCGTCGACGGAGGCACCGGTGTCCTCGAAGCCCGGGACGGCGGGGACGCAGGACGGCGTGGTGATCATGGCCTTCAGGGGCACGCTCTTGGCGACCTTGGCGACCTCGGCCACGCCCTCGAGCCCGGTGACGTTGCAGAGCTCGTGGGGATCCCAGTAGATGCCGGTGGTGCCGTGGGGCACGACTGCGCGCGCGTACTCGTCGACGCCGACCATCGAGCTCTCGACGTGGATGTGGCCGTCCATGAAGCCGGGGGTGACGTACTGACCCTTGGCGTCGATGACCTTGGTCTTCTCGCCGATGCAGTGGTCGGCGGTGTAGGGGGCGATGCCCAGGTAGGCGACGCGCCCCTCGGCGATGGCGATGTCGGTGTCCTCCAGGATCTCGTGCGTGGTGACGCTGACGAGCTTGGCATGGCGGATCACCAGGTCAGCGGGCTCCTGGCCCTGCGCCACCCTGACGAGGGTGCGGTTGCATTCCCACAGGGGCTTCTTGCAGAACTTGTTGAGCATGGTGCGATCCCTTCTCTTTGACCGGCTGTTGCGAGGTCGCAGCCGCGACCAGACCTACACGAAGAAGTACTTGGCCACGAACAGGAGCGCTATCACATACATTGCCACACTGACCTTCTTCCGGCGCTCCGTTCCGCCGAGCGTGTTGATAACGACGTACGAGATGAAGCCCAGGGCCATTCCCTCGACGATGCTGTAGGTGAAGGGGATGGTGAAGAGGCAGATGAAGGCGGGCATGGCCTCGGACATGTCGGAGAAGTCGATCGCGAGCAGCGACGAGATCATCAGGAAGCCGACGATGACCAGGGCGGGAGCCGTGGCGAACGAGGGGATGGCCAGGAAGATGGGCGAGAGGAGTAGGGAAATCAGGAACATGATGCCGGTGACCAGCGAGGTGAGGCCGGTCTTGCCGCCGGCGGCGATGCCGGCCGCGCACTCGACGACGGAGGTGGTGGCGGAGGTGCCGGTGACGGCTGCGGTCAGGACGCCCACGGACTGGGCGACGAGGGCGTTCTTGAAGCGCGGGAACTTGCCGTCTTCCTGGAGTACGCCGGCCTTGGAGGCGGACCCCACGAGGGCACCGAAGGTCTCGGAGATGTTGGTGAAGAGGTAGGCGATGACCACGGTGGCGAAGCCGACGCTAAAGACCTGCGAGAAGTCCATCTTCATGAAGGTGAGAGCCATGGAAGGGACGGAGAGGCCGCGGGAGAAGTCGGGGATCAGGCTGCCGTAGCCGGCCGCGGGGTCGGGGACGTAGACGCCCGCCAGCTGGCAGACGAGGCCGAGCGCCCAGGTGATGAGGATGCCGAGAAGGATGTTGCCCTTGACGTTGTGGATCATGAGGAGCGCGGTGATGACGATGCCCACGAGGCCCAGGAGCGCGGAGATGCCGCCGGTGGCGAAGCTGCCGTCCTGCATGCTGCTGTGGAAGGGGAAGATGGTGATGAGCGTGGAGGGACTGTCCACCACGATGCCGGCGTTCTTGAGACCGATGAGGGTGATGAAGAGGCCGATGCCCGCCGTGATGGCGAACTTGAGGCTCAACGGGATGGCGTCCAGGACGACCTCACGGATGTTGGTGAGGGCGATGACCAGGAAGATGAGGCCCTCGACGAAGAACGCCGCGAGCGCGACCTCCCAGGTGTAGCCCATGCTCAGCACGACCGTGTAGATCATGAAGGCGTTGAGTCCCATTCCCGGGGCGAGGATGAAGGGATAGTTGGTGGAGAGGGCCATGAGGCAGGTGCCGAAGGCGGCGGTGACTGCCGTGGCGGTGAAGACCGCGCCGGGGTCCATCCCGCCGTCACCCAGGATGGAGGGGTTGACGACGAGGATGTAGGCGATGGTGACGAAGGTGGTGATGCCTGCGATTATCTCCGTCTGGATGTTGGTTCCGTGCTCTTCCAGGTGGAAGAACGACTGAATCTTGTCCTTCATGAGCGAGCGATCCTTTCTTGGCGAGTTTGCAAGAGTGTCCCTAGAGGGCGGCCAAAGTCGCCTCCTCTCAGCCCTGACGTGGCGCGGAGCCATAACTTCTATGAGTGGAACCAGACCACGCCCTGGCGTGGTCCAAACATGGGGGGCCGTCGTGACTCTTGGTCCCCTACCTGTTTTTGCGAGGGATGGTGCCTGACTGGCGGTGCGGCGGGGCGGCCTCCGCACCGCGCTGGTCGACTAGGCGGTGGTCGTCTCGTCTGCCCCCACGCGCTCGTGGCAGAACTCGACGGCCTTCTCCACCGCGTTCATGACGTCCTGGTAGCCCGTGCAGCGGCAGAGGTGGCCCGAGAGCTGCTTGCGCAGCTCGTCCCTGGTGTAGGTCTTGCCGGAGTTTGCTATCTCGACCGTGCTCATGATGAGCCCGGGAATGCAGAAGCCGCACTGGACGGCGAACTCGTCCACGAAGGCCTGCTGGACGGGGTGGAGCGTTCCGTCTGCGGCCTGGAGGCCCTCGACGGTCAGGATCTCCTTGCCCTGGGCCCAGTCGGTGAGGTAGAGGCAGGTGTCGGTGGCGACGCCGTCGATGAGGACGGTGCAGGCGCCGCACTCGCCGACCTCGCAGCCGCGCTTGACGCTGGTGAGGTGGAGGCGGTTGCGCAGGGTGTCGAGCAGGGACTCGCGCGGGTCATAGCCCACCTGGACTTCCTTGCCGTTGACCGTGCACTTGAGGATTCTCATGTCCATTAGATCTCTGCCCCTCCCTTGCGCGCGGCCTCTGCGAGGGAGCGCTTCGCCATCTCCTTGATGAGCTGGAGCCTGAACTCCTTGGAGGCGCGCCAGCTGTCGCGGGGGTTGGTGTCCGCCTGCGCCAGCTCTCCGATCCTCTCGACCGCGTCTGCGATGGGAAGCCCGCGCACGCCGCCCTCGGCTCCCCTCGCCCTCATGGGCGTGGGCCCTGCCACCCCGAAGGCGAGGCGGATGTCGTCGACGGTCCTCTTGTCGGCCGAGAGCTTGACCAGGCAGCAGCAGCCCATGGTCGCGATCTCGAGCGCGCGGCGCTTGCCGTACTTGAAGTAGTGGCCGGTGAAGCCCTCATAGTGGTCCTTGGGGATGCGGATCTTGACGAGGACCTCGTCGCGCTCCTTGGTGGAGCGGCCGGGGCCCGCATACCACTCCTCGATGGGGATGGTGCGCTCGCCCTTGGGACCCCTCACGTCGAGCAGGGCGCCGTAGGCATAGAGGGTCGACGCGGAGTCCGCGGAGGTGGCGGCGTTGCAGACGTTGCCACCGATGGTGCCGGACACGCGCAGCTGGGGGCCGCCGGGGGTGTCGCAGGCGTCGCCCAGCGTGGGGACGGTCGCCTGGATCACGGGACTCGTGGTCACATGGTGGAACCAGGTGATGGGCCCTATCTCCACGGTGCCGTCCTCGGCAAGGGTGACGCCATCGAGCTCGTCGTGGAGCTCGTGGATCGAGACGAGGTGGGCGCCCGAGAACTTGCCCTCGCGCACCTTCACGAGGACGTCGGTGCCACCGGCGACCACGATGGCCTGGGGGTCGTTCGCGAGGGCCTGGACGGCGTCGTCCACGCTGGTCGCGCAATGGAGCGATTCGATGTCATACATTAGATGAGACCCTCCTTCTTGAATCCCTCGAAGAGGCGCTGAGGGGTCATCGGCTCCTCGTAGAACTTGACGCCGGTAGCGTCCAGGATGGCGTCGCGGATCGCCGCGGCGGGCGAGATGATGGGCGTCTCTCCCACCGCCTTGTTGCCATAGGGGCCGGTGGGGTCGTCCGTCTCGACGAACTGGGCCTCGAGGTCGGGCACGTCCATCGTGGTCGGGATCTTGTAGTCGAGCAGCGTGGGGTTGAGCACGCGGGCGGTCTTGGGGTCTATGAGGAGCTCCTCGTAGAGGGCGAAGCCGATGGACTGCGCCATGCCCCCGTGGACCTGCTGCTCGACGAGCTTCGGGTTGATGAGGCGTCCGGAGTCCTGGATGTTGATGATCTTGTTGACCGTGACCTTGCCCAGCGGCATGTCGACCGTGACGTCGGCGAAGCTGCAGCCCACGGCGATCGTGTTGGTGTGCACGTTGGCGGTGGAGCGGGCGTAGAGCTGGTCGTTGTGGTTGGTGTTGTAGTAGGCCTCGAGCGCGAGCTCCGCAAGGTCGATGACCTTGTTGCCCACGCAGTCCCAGATGGCGTGGTCGTGCAGGTCGAACTCGCCCTGGGCGCCCGGATAGAGGTAGTGGGCGTAGTCGATGATCTGCTTGTGCAGCTTCTCTCCGGCCTGCTTGACGGCGGTGCCGGACACGTAGGTCTGGCGGGAGGCGTAGGCGCCCGCGTCGTAGGGCGTGACGTCGGTGTCCTGGAACGAGACGATGTGCACGTCCTCGGTGTCGACGCCAATCGCCTCGGCGGCCATCTGCGAGAAGACGGTGTCGGCGCCCTGGCCGATCTCGGTCGCGCCCATCTGGAGCTGGAAGCTGCCGTCCTGGTTCAGCGTAATCGCCGCGGTTGCGGTCTCGAGCGCGAAGGGGGCGACGGCGGTCTTGTAGACGAAGAACGAGACGCCCACGCCGTGGCGGATGGGGCCGGTCTCGTTGGCGTACTCGGCCCTCTTCTTGTCCCACTCGATGTACGCCTTGCCCTTCTCGGCGCACTCGGGCAGGCCGCAGGTGTGGGCGGCGATGTAGTTGCCGGGGCTGAACTCGTCGTAGTAGCCCTCGTAGATGGCATTCTTCAGGCGGAACTCGACGCCGTCCCAGCCCATGTCGTGGGCGATGTCGCTCATGAGGCACTCGGCGGCCCAGTTACCCTCGGGCACGCCGTACGCGCGCATGGCACCGGTGTGCGGTCCGTTGGTGTGGATGGTCCAAGCCTCGCAGCGAACCGCGTCCTCCTGCTTGTGGTACAGCCAGCGGAAGGTGTTGACCGAGTTCAGGACCAGGGCGTGCCCGTGATGGATGTAGCCGCCGGTGTTGGACCAACCCTTGATGGAGCGGGCGCGGAGGTTCATGTCGTCGTCGACGGCGGCCTCGACGTCGAAGCTCTTGGGCTGGCGTCCGCTGGTGGCGTAGAAGAGCTCCTCGCGGCTGAGCTCGAGGCGGACGGGACGCCCGCCGACCTGCCTGCAGAGCCAGGCGTTCAGGGGCTCGTAGTGGATGTCCTGCTTGGTTCCGAAGCCACCGCCGATATAGGGCTTGATGACGCGGACGTCACCCCAGGGGATGCCCAGGGCCTGGCCGATGACGCGGCGGCAGATGTGCGGGATCTGGGTGGAGGACACGCAGACGATCTTGCCGTTCTCCTCGTAGCAGTAGGAGGTGCAGGTCTCGATGTGGACCTGGGACTGCTCGCCCGTCTCCATGTGAATCTTGTAGTGGTGGTACCTGGGGTCGTTGACCGCGTCCTCGACGGAGGAGTAGCCCAGCCTGGCGAGCTTCTCGTCGTCCGTCTTGGCCAGGGTGTGCGCCACGATGTTGTCGGGCTTGCCCTCCTGGACGGGGTGCTCGGTGCCCTTCATCGACTCGATGGGGTCGTAGACGACGGGGTACTCCTCGTACTCGACCTTGATCTTGGCCAGGGCGCAGTCGCAGGCCACGGTATCCTCGGCCACGACGGCGGCGATGTTGTCGCCGTAGATGCGCACGCGCGCGTCGAGGAGCTTGCGGTCGGGAAGGTCGCGCTTCTCCTTCTTGGACTCGGCGTACCAGGGGTGCCCTGCCACGGGGTACGGGTGGTCGGGCACGTCGAAGCAGGTGAAGACCCCCACCACGCCAGGGACCTTCTGCGCCTCGCTGATGTCGATGGACTTGACGACGCCGTTGCCGATGGTCGAATGCAGGATTCGAGCCTCCAGGCAGGGCTTCGGGCAGAGGTCGTCCGTGTACATGGCACGTCCGGTGACCTTGTCGTACGCGTCGACGCGCACCAGAGGCCTGCCGACCTCCCTCAACTTCTCCATGGTTCACCCCTTCGCTTGGTTACCCCACGCCACCAGGCATTCCCTCTTTGCCCGGCGTCCCTCTCTCCGCGCTCCCCATGGTGCGAGGGGCGTAACTTCCTATGCTACAAAAGTCAGGTCCCGGCGATGTCGCGCTCCCGACCCGCAATGCCGAAGTACGCGCTGGGATGTCGTGGGCGCAATCCCCTGCGCGCCCGCTCCCCCTGCCTCCGAGGCGAGAAATGCTGGCTCGAAACCAGCCATTGTTTAGCCCTCCCCCACCTCGTTAGCAACTTCCATGCTATCAGTGCCTGCGCCTTACGCTTTTTCTCGGCTGCCGCATACGGTACGAAAGGCGCGGCAAATGGCAAAAAGTTTGTTTGCCTATCTATTTTTTCGTTATGTTTTTTTATATATAACGCCTCGCTTGCGTGACCATGTCCTTTGCAATTGTTTAGATGGATAAGAGAGAAGCTTAGAAAGGGGCGGTGGCACCCCGCAAGGTACCACCGCCTCGGCAGCGCGGATCGCGAACGGCCGAAGGGCTAGAGCGTGGACCTCACGGCCTCGATCTCGGCCTCGGTGAGGAAGCTTCCCCCGGAGATGAGCTTGACGTAGTCCCCGATCTTGTCCTAGACGTCGGCGGGAACCTTGTCGGAGAACTTGCCCAGCGAGATGCCCCCGTTTGACATGTCTGCGGAGATGGTCCTGCCGGAGCCGAACTCGCCCTTCTCTATCTCGTCCATGGCCTGGTCGATCTTCCAGTCGATGACCGTTGAGGTGACGACCGTCGCCTGCCCCTCCCCCGCGATGTCGATGGGCTGGGCGATGTCGAAGTGGGTATCGGCCCCAGCCTCCTCCAGCGCCTGGCGGGCACCATTGTCGACCGCCGAGGCGTCGCCCCACATGACGTCGACGTCGTTGGCAGCGATCCAGTTCTCGGTCAGGCGCGCGCCCAGGGAGGCGTCGGTGAAGCCGGCCTCGAAGTTGTAGTGGCCCTCGACGCCAGGGGTGACCTTCTGGGCAGCCGCGAGGTAGGCCGCGTACTTGGTGAGGGTCATGGGCAGCTTGGCGCCGCCGATGAAGCCGATGCTCTTCGTCTTGGTCATGAGGCCTGCCACCACGCCGGCAAGCGCCCCCGACTGGCTGAGGTCGGTGAGCACCGTCTCGAGGTTGTCGAGGGTCTGGTAGTCGGCCAGGTCGACGGCTGGGTCGGTGTTGGTGATGAGGAAGTGGACCTTGGGGTGCGACTCCGTCGCCTCCGCCACGACCTCGGCCCAGACCGATGCGAACTCGTTGCCGGCGCCCACGATGAGGTCGACGTCCTGGTCGACGTAGCTCTGCGCGGCATCCGCCGCATCGGCGTCCGCCACGCTTTCCTTGGGCTCGAGCATCTCCCACTTGGGGTGGGACTCGATGGCGCGCTTCAGGGACTCGTAGTGGCCCTAGCCCCAGCCGCCGTCGTTCTTTGGGCTGCTGATGACCATCACCACGCGCTTGGGCTGGCCATCTTCGCCCGTTCCGGGATCGGCGCTGCCGCCGGAGCCGCATCCCGCGAGCAGCCCTGCGGCGAGGGCTGCGGACCCAGCCCCAAGGGCCAGGGCCTCGCGCCTGCTCGGCATTGCCTTGCGAAGTCCAAGAATGCCACTCATTGACTAGCTTCCCTTCTCCTCAAAGACCAACCGGTTCTTGCATTCGTCTCTCGTCCGACGCCTGGCGAGAGCCACCGTCGACCTCAGTCCCAGTAGCCCCGGTGGACGTCCGCGGCCTCCTGTTCGAGCTCCTCGAAGGGTCCGACGACCTCGATGTCCTTCTGACCCGCCGCAAACACCTGCCGGCAGGGCAGATCGAAGGTGGGATTCTGCTCGTTCGCGCCCGTGAGGCGCAGCAGCGACCGCTCGGTCATCGCGTAGACGACCCTGCCCACGCCCGCCCAGTAGATGGCGCCGGAGCACATGGCGCAGGGCTCTGCCGAGGTGTAGAGCGAGCAGTCCGCGAGATAGGGCTTGTCGAACATCTGCGAGGCGCGGTCGACCAGCTGGGTCTCGGCGTGCCCGGTGCAGCGGTGTGTGTCGATCTCGATGTTCTCCTGCTCGAGCAGCACCTCCCCGTCCGGGGAGACCAGGATTGCCCCGAAGGGGGTGTTGCCGTGCTCGCGCGACCGGCGCGAGACCTCGATGCACCTCCTCAGCAGTGCGACGTCCTCCTCGTGGGTGAAGTCCTTCCTTGCCATGCGACCTCCCGTCCGCGCGACGGGCATCCCCGCCGCCTGAAAAGTGCGGCGCCGGGGTGCCCGCTGGACATCCCGGCGCCGCTTTGGGGCGTCTTGGCGCCTGTGCGCCTTGGCCTAGAGGGTGGAGGCGATGGCCTCGACCTCTGCGTCGGTCACGAAGGAGTCGCTCTTGATCTGCTCGGCGAGCTCCTTGATCTTGGCCTGGACGTCCTCGGGGACCTTGTCCGAGAACTTGCCCAGCGAGACGCCGCCGTTGGACATGTCGGCGGTGATGACCTTGCCGTCGCCGAACTCGCCCTTCTCGATCTCGTCCATGGCCTGGTCGATCTTCCAGTCGGTGACGGTGGAGGTCACGACGGTGGGCTGGTTGGCACCGGCGATGTCGATGGGCTGGGCGATGTCGAAGTGGGTGTCGGCACCGGCAGACTCGAGGGCCTGGCGCGAGCCGTTGTCGACTGCGGAAGCGTCGCCCCACATGACGTCGACGTTGTTGGTGCTGATCCAGTTCTCGGTCAGCTTGGTGCCCAGGGAGGCGTCGGTGAAGCCGGCCTCGAAGTTGTACTGGCCCCTGATCTCGGGGTTGATCTTCTGGGCGGCGGCCAGGTAGGCGGCGTACTTGGCCTCGGTGGAGGGGAGCTTCATGCCGCCGATGAAGCCGATGCTGTTGGTCTTGGTCATGAGGCCGGCGACGACGCCCGCGAGGGCTCCGGTCTGCTTGAAGTTGGGCAGCACCGTCTCCACCTTGGCGAGGGACTTGTAGTCGGCCATCTCGGAGGTGGGGTTGGTGTTGGTGATGAGGAAGTGGACCTTGTCGTTGCCCTCCGCGTCGGCGACGACCTCGGCCCAGTCGGAGGCGAACTGGTTTCCGTTGCCGATGATAAGGTCGACGCCCTGGTCGACGTAGCTCTGGGCGGCGGTGGCGGCATCGGCGTCGGGCGTGTTCTCCTTGGGCTCGAGCATCTCCCACTTGGGGTGGGACTCGATGGCGCGCTTCAGGGACTCGTAGTGGCCCTGGTCCCAGCCGCCGTCGGTGATGGTGCCGGACATGATCATGGCGACCTTGTAGCTGCCCTCGGAGGAATCCCCGCCCGCTGCCTTGTCGTCGCTGCCGCTTCCGCCGCTGCAGCCGGCGAGGGCGACCGTGGCCGCGGATCCGAGGCCCAGCGCGATGGCCTGACGCCTGTTAAGCATGAAGTTGAACTTGGACTCGCTCATGGTAGTTCCCTTTCTAAGAAGACATTCCTGCCACTGACACATGCGAAGAACTTCCAACCTCGTGTCTCTGTGCTGTGCCCACTCCCTTCGACTCGATGGCCAAAAGGCCCAGAGTTTATATCCCATTCTTGCACGCTGAACGGTGCTTTTGTAAATCGCGCTGCCCAGCGGGCGTTGCCCGGGCGGCAGCGGACTAACGCGACTCGCGGTAGTAGGGCTGGCCGTTCGCCTTGGGCCCGGCGTGCCTGGAACCGAAGAAGATCAGGGCGATGATCGTGAAGATGTACGGGATCATCTTGAAGAACATGACGGGCGCGGCGTTGAACTGGGCCTGCAGGGCGACGTTGAGCCCGTCGAAGAAGCCGAAGAGCAGGCTCGCGGCCATGATGCCCACGGCGCTCCAACGACCAAAGATGACCGTCGCCAGCGCGATGAAGCCGCGGCCCATGACGATGCCGTCGATGTAGATCGGGGTCATGCAGACCGAGAGGAACGCCCCGCCCATGCCAGCCAGCGCGCCGCAGGCGACGCAGGCCACGAACTTGATGCGGATGACGTTGATGCCCAGGGTCTCTGCAGCCTGGGGGTTCTCGCCCACCGAGCGGAACGAGAGGCCGCCACGGAAGCTCTTGAAGAAGTAGGTCACGAGGGGCACCAGGATGAAGGCGAGATAGGCAAGGAGCTGCTGACCGAAGACCGGCCCACCTATGTAGGGTATCGCGCTCAGCCCCGGGATCTGGATCCTCTCCATGATGACGCCGGTGGCGTTGGCGGAGTTGGATCCGACGAACATGTTGTAGCCGAAGAGCGCCAGGGCGGGCGCAAGGATGTTGATGGCCATGCCCACGACCACCTGGTCGACGCAGAGCGTGACGGTGCAGAAGGCGTAGATCATGTTGATGGCGATGCCGGCGACGATGGCGGCGCAGACGCCGAGCCAGAGGTTGCCCGTCATCTTGCCCACGGCGAAGGCGACGAAGGCGCCCACGGCCATGATGCCCTCGAGGCCGATGTTGACCAAGCCGGCGCGCTCGGAGAAGAGCTCGCCCAGGGCGGCCAGGAGGATGGGCACGGCACTCAGGGTCGTGGCGTTGAGGATCGTGGGCAGTGAGGTCATGAAGAAGTCCATTACGCCGTCACCTCCGCTTTCTTGTCGGTGGCGACCTCAGGCTCGTTCGCGCCCTGCTTGGGTCCACGGGAGCTGAAGAACGCAATGATCTTGGGGAGCTTGACGATGGCCATGCCGGCGACGGCGAAGATGATTATCAGGCCGCGGATGATGTCGACGATGGCGGTGGGGACGCCGATGACGCTCTGCATCATGGTGCCGCCCGTGTTGAGGATGCCGAAGAGGATGGCGACCAGCATGGCAGCTATGGGGTTGAGCTGCGAGATGAGGGCGATGGCCACGCCGTCGAAGCCGAAGCCCGCACCGAAGCCCGCCGCCAGGCGGTAGGGGGTCTTGCCCAGGAGCTCGACGGCGCCGCCCATTCCGGCGATGGCGCCCGAGATGACGAAGGCGAGAAGGACGAGCCTGTTCACCGGGAAGCCGCTCACGCGCGAGGCGATGGGGTTCATGCCCACGGCGCGAATCTTGAAGCCGAAGGAGGTGCGGAAGATCAGGTACCACAGGAAGAGGCCCAGGAGGACGGCAAGGATGACGCCCACGTGCATGCCGCCGATGCCGGGCAGGCGCGCGGCGTTGGGCATGGCGAGGGTCTTGGGAAGGCCGTTATCCGAGAGGAGGTTCTTGAAGACGTACTCCATGAAGTACATGGCGACGTAGTTGAGCATGATCGTGGTGATCATCTCGTTGAGACCGCGCGTGATCTTCATGATGCCGGGAAGCAGGCCCCAGAGGCCGCCCACGACGATGCCGGCGGTGAGGCCGCAGAGCATGCCGACGGGGCCGTCGAGGCCAAGGCCCAGGACGACGGTGGCGGCGGCGCAGCCACCCATGATGAACTGGCCCTCTCCGCCGAGGTTGAAGACGCCGCACTTGTAGGCGAACACGGCGCAGAGGCCGGTGAAGATCAGCGGGCAGGAGCGCTCCAGGGTCTTGGCGACCTTGGAGAGGGAGCCCAGGGAGCCCTGGAGCATGGCGGCGTAACCCTGAACGGGGCTCTTGCCGAGGCACGCGATGATGATGGCCCCCACGATGAGCGCGAGGAGGACCGAGACGACGGGGGTGAGCGTCGTCAGCAGCTTCTCGCGGCTGTTGTCAGAGCTAGAGCTCTTTGCCATTGTTCCTCCCTCCTACTTTCCTGCCATGGCGAGCGAGATCTCCTTGATGGGGGGATTCGCGCCGGGGTACGTTCCCATGATCTGGCCCTCGAAGAGGACGACGATGCGGTCCGAGAGCTTCAGGACCTCGTCGAAGTCAGCCGAGATGAGCAGCACCGAGCAGCCGGCGTCGCGCTGCGCCACGATCTGGTCGTGGACGAAGCCGGTGGCGCCGATGTCCAGGCCGCGCGTGGGATAGACGGCCACGAGGAGCTTGGGGTGGCTGTCGAGCTCGCGCGCGAGGATGACCTTCTGCTGGTTGCCGCCCGAGAGGCTGCGGGCCGTCTGGCTGACGGAGGTGCAGCGGATGTCGTTCTCCTCGCGCAGCTGCTCGGCGAACTCCTGGATGGCGTCCATCTTGAGCCAGGCGCCGTGCCCCGCGGAGAAGCGCTCGGTGTTGGTCTGCTTGAGGACCAGGTTCTCGGCGATCGTCATGTCGCCGACGAGGCCCATCTTGTTGCGGTCCTCGGGGATGTTGCCGAAGCCGGCGTCGATGAAGGCCTGGGGCGAGAAGAGCGCGATGCTCGAGCCGTCGGGGCCGACGACCTCGCCGGACTCGGGGGCGATGAGGCCGGTCACGACCTCGGCGAGGGCACCCTGCCCGTTGCCGTCGATGCCCGCGACGCCCAGGATCTCTCCCTTGTGGAGGGTGAGGGTGACGTCCTTCAGGCCGCCGTGCTTGACCTCGGGATGGTAGGACACGTTGGTGAGCGTGAGCATGGGCTGGTCGGTCGCGTCCACCTTCTGGTAGGTGCTCTCGGTGAACTTCTGGCCGATCATGAGGTCGGCGAGCTCCTGCTCGGTGGTCTTGGAGACCTCGACCGTGTCGATGCACTCGCCGCGGCGCAGGACCGTAACGCGGTCGGAGATGTGCATGACCTCGCGCATCTTGTGCGAGATGAAGATGATCGACTTACCCTCGTCGGTCAGGGAGTTCATAATGTCGAAGAGGCCCTGGACCTCGAGGTCGGTGAGGACGGCGGTGGGCTCGTCGAGGATGAGCAGGTCGGCTCCGCGGAAGAGGACCTTCAGGATCTCGACGCGCTGCTGCATGCCGATGGACATGTCGCCCACGCGCTGGTCGAGGTCGACCTCCAGGCCGTAGCGCTGCATGAGCCCCTCGATGGTCTTGCGGTCGTCGGCCTTCTGGAGCAGGGGCGTGTTGTGGCGCTTGTCGCCCAGGATGATGTTCTCGAGGCCGCTCATGTCCTCCACCAGCATGAAGTGCTGGTGCACCATGCCGATGCCGTGCGCGACGGCATCGCGCGGGGAGTCGATGTGGACCTCCTCGCCCCTCATGTAGATCTTGCCCGCAGACGGCGTGTACAGGCCTATCAGGCAGTTCATGAGCGTCGACTTGCCCGCTCCGTTCTCGCCCAACAGGGTGTGCACCTCGCCCTCTTGTATGGAGAGGGTGACGTTGCGGTTCGCGTAGAACGAGCCGAAGCGCTTGTCGACGCCCTCCATCCTCAAGAGCTCTCCCATGTCACGACCACCTCTTTCGCAGCTCTTCCGGTCTCACGTTTCGGGGTGTTGCATTGCCCAGGAGCCCCCGGCACGGCGGCAGGAGGCCCCTGAATATCCTAGGGATCGGCCTACCCGCGCGGCCTCCTCTCGTAGGGCGTGCCGACGAGCGGCAGCTTGGTCTGGAGCCTGCCGCTGACGCGACGATACGCGTTCTGCACCGCAGGCGCGGTGGGGATGGTCGCGATCTCCCCGATGCCCTTGCCGCCGTAGGCCACGGGCAGGAGCTCGTCCTTCTCCACGTAGATGGCGTGGATGTCGGGAATCTGGCTGGCACGCAGGAGGCCAAGGGTCCCGTAGCGCGCGGTGGGCACGCAGTCCTTGAGCGGGAAGTCCTCGGTGAGGGCATAGCCCATGCCCATGAGCACGCCACCCTCGATCTGGCCCTGGATGGCGATGGGGTTGACAACCTTGCCGGAGTCGTGCGCGGCGTAGATCTGGGAGACCTTGCCCTTCTTGTCCAGGATCACCAGGTGCGTGGCAAAGCCGTAGCACACGTGGCTCTTGGGGTTGGGCTTGTCCGCCCCCAGCTTGTCGGTGGGCTCGAAGTAGACGTAGCTGAACTCGCAGCCCTCGAGCGCCGCCAGCGCGGAAGCGGGGTCATTGGCGTGGCGTCCGCCGCCGGCCTTGAGCTCGCAGGCATGGACGTCGTAGCTCCTGCCGTCCTCGTACTCGACCTTGACGCCGTCACCCCTGGCGCGAACGGGTCCCTGGGGCACGCCCTCCCCCGCCTCGTACGCGAGCATCGCGTCGCGGAGCAGGAAGGCGGCACCGCGCACGGACTCGCCGGTGATGACGGTCTGGCGCGAGCCGGAGGTGGTACCGGAGTCGGGCGCCGCCTCGGTGGAGCACTCGCCGTTGCGGATGAGGGCGCGCGGCAGGCCGCTGGCCTCCGCCACGTCCTGGAGGAAGACGGTGTTGCAGCCCTGGCCGATGTCGGAGGTCGCGGAATAGACCATCGCCTTGCCGCCATCGACCACGATCTTGCAGCGCCCGGCGTCAGGCAGGCCCACGCCCACGCCCGCGTTCTTCATGGCGCAGGCGAGGCCGCAGTGGTCGGCGTTGGCGTCATAGGCGTCCTTCACCGCCAGGAGGGTCTCCTTGAGCGCGGTGGAGCAGTCGGCGATCTGGCCGTTGGGCAGGACCTCGCCGGGCTCGATCGCGTTCTTGTAGCGCATCTCCCAAGGAGAGATGCCCACCTCGTCGGCAAGCACGTCGATGAGGCACTCGAGGGCGAACTGGCTCTGGCACACGCCGAAGCCGCGGAAGGCGCCCGCGGGCGGGTTGTTGGTGTAGTAGCCGTACCCACGTATGTCGGTGTTCTGGTACTTGTAGGGACCGACCGAATGGGTGCAGGCGCGCTCGAGGACGGGGCCGCAGAGGCTCGCGTAGGCACCGGTGTCGAAGTTGATCTCGCAGTCCAGAGCGGTGAGGTTGCCCTCCTCGTCGCAACCCAGGGTGAAGGTGCCCTGCATGGCGTGGCGCTTGGGATGGAAGTCGATGGACTCCTTGCGCGTGAAGCGGCACTTCACCGTGCGCCCGAAGTGCAGGGCGGCGAGGGCGGCGAGGTGCTGGGCGCTCACGTCCTCCTTGCCGCCGAAGCCGCCGCCGACCAGCATGGTCTGGACGACGACGCGCTCGGGCGTCTCGTCCCAGCCAAACATGTGGGCGACTTCCTTGCGCGTGTCGTAGGCGCCCTGGTCGGTGCTCTGGACCTTGACGCCGTCCTTGTAGGGGAAGGCCACGGCGCACTCGGGCTCCAGGAAGGCATGCTCGGTGAAGGGCGTCTCGAAGGTCTTGGTCACCACGTGGGCGGACTTGGCGAGCGCCTCCTTGGCGTTGCCGCGGGTCACGTGGCGGCTCTGGCAGACGTTGTCGTGGAGCTCGACGACGTTGCCGAAGGCAAGGAAGCTGTCGTGGATGATGGGGGCACCCTCGGCCTTCGCCTCCTCGATGTTGCGGACGGGCGCGAGCTCCTCGTAGGTCACCTTGACGAGCCTCTTGGCCTTTGCCAGGGTCTTCTCGTCCTCGGCAACCACCAGGCAGATGGCATCTCCCACGAAGCGGGTGACGTCGCCCTCGGCGATCATCACGTCCCAGTCCTGGATGAGGTGGCCCACCTGGTTGACGGGCACGTCCTTGGCGGTGAGCACGCCCAGGACGCCAGGCAGGGCCTCGGCCTTGGAGCTGTCTATGGAGAGCACGCGGGCACGCGGGTACTTCGAGCGCACCGCCGAGGCGTAGGCCATGTCGGGGTAGTCGGTCTCGTTGAGGTCGTCGGGATACACGCCGTAGCCCAGGACCTTGCGGCGCACGTCCACGCGGAAGGCGCGCTTGCCCACGCCGTAGTCGTCGCCTCTCTCGAGCTCGGGGTCGATCTGCCTCTCTCCCCTGAGGATCTGGGCGGCGAGCAGGATGCCCTCGATGATCTTCTTGTAGCCGGTGCAGCGGCAGACGTTGCCCTTTATCGCGACCTTGACGTCGTCCTCGGTGGGATTGGGGTTGGCCCTCAGGAGGGCTGCCCCGCTCATCACCATGCCGGGGATGCAGAAGCCGCACTGCACGGCCCCCACGGCGCCGAAGGCATAGACGAAGGCCTCCTTCTCCTCCTCGCCAAGGCCCTCCACGGTGAGGATCTGCTTGCCCTGGGCAAGCTTGGTGGTGATGACACAGCCCTTGGTGGCAATCCCGTCGATGACGACGGTGCAGGTGCCGCAGGCGCCCTCGGAGCAGCCGTCCTTCACGGAGGTGAGGTGGAGCTCGTCGCGCAGGAAGCGCAGGAGCGATACGTTCTCGTCCGTCGAGATCTCTTCGCCGTTGACGGAGAAGCTGTACTTTCCCATGTCCCCTCCCCTCTAGAAGCCCTTGGCCAGGATGCCGTTGGCGTCACGGATGACGCCGCGCGGGCACTTGGTCGCGCACATGCCACAGGCGATGCAGAGCTCGACGTCCGTCACCGCCAGGTTGTCCGTCACGTGGATGGCATCCGCCGGGCAGGCTCGCTCGCAGGCGCCGCAGGCGATGCAGCTCGAGTCGCAGAGCTTGCGTGCGACCGAGCCCGGGTCCGGATTGGAGCAGAGCGGCAGGATTGTCGCCTCGCGGGGGACTATCTCGATGATCCCCTGCGGGCAGGCCCTCGCACAGAGGCCGCAGCCTATGCAGGCCTCGCGCCTCACCTGCGCGGTGTTGTTCTCGTTGAGGCCGATCGCGTCGACCTTGCAGGCGGCGACGCACGCGCCGCAGCCGACGCAGCCGTAGTTGCAGTACCTGCTGGCTCCCCCCCAGCAATGTACGACGGCTACCTTGTCCCTTCTCTTGGCCATATTGAGCCTATCCCCCCGGAATGAGCGCCGGGAGGTGGCACGCCGAAGCGCGCCACCTCCGGCCCTCGGTTTGTGTTTGAGGCTGTGGCACAGCGCCTCGCGAGGCTAGCCGATCATGAGGTAGGCATAGTCGCTTTGCACGGCAGCGATGGTGGCGCGCACCGACTCGGGCAGTCCGCAGTCCTTGTCATTCGCATCGTATACCTTGGTGCCTCCGTCAAGCCTGACGAGCATGCCGCCGTCGACGGGAAGGAAGCCCTCGTTGGTGCTGTTGTCGAAGTCCTCCTTGCTCCAGAAGAGGGTGAGCTTGTCCTTGTAGGGACGGCCGCCCTGGTAGGGGCAGAAGACGGCGCAGTTGCCGCACTCGTTGCACATGCCGTCGACGTGCACGATCTGGCGCTGGCGCATGCCGGGCACGCGAATCGCGACGTTGGCGCGGTTGGGGCAGACCTCGACGCAGGTCTCGCAGACGGTGGCGCAGCCCAGGCAGCGGGTCCTGTCGCAGCCCTTGACGTCCAGACAGAGGTCGCCGCGCTTGGCGAGCGGGGCGTCGTAGTCGGCCTTGACGTTGGACTCGACCTTGCCGTTGAAGTCCGCGCCCGAGATGGCGACGGTCACCATGGCGGCGTCCGCAATGCCCTCGACCACGGTGGCAGGCCCGCGGCGGGCGTCACCGATGGCATAGACGTGGGGCAGGTTGGTCTTGTAGCTGGCGTCGACCACGGGGCGTCCCTTGCGGTCGACCTCGATGCCGGAGGCCTCGAAGAGCGTGCCCTCGACGTTCTCACCCACCGCGGCGATGACGGTGGTGGCGGGAATGGTCGTGGTCTTGCCGGTGGAGACGGGCGAGCGGCGGCCAGACTCGTCGGGAGCGCCAAGCTCCATGACCTCGCAGGTCAGGACGCCGTCGGCAAGCGTGTCGGGCGAGAGGAGCTCCATGAACTCGACCCCGTCCTCGAGCGCGAGCGCGAGCTCCTCCTCGTCGGCGGGCATGTAGCGGCGGGTGCGGCGGTAGACCAGGCGGACGTTCTCGACGCCCTTGATGCGCTTGGCGGCACGTGCCACGTCCATGGCGGTGTTACCGGCACCGATGACCACGACGTCGCTGCCGAGCTCGAGGGAGTCGGGGTCACCCTTGGCGGCCACGAGGAAGTCGATGGCGTCCATCTCGGCGCCGGACTTGAGGGTGGCGCGACCAGGCGCCCAGGCGCCGATGGCGATGACGACGTCGGTGTAGCCCTGCTTCAGGAGCTCGTCGACCGACTTGACCTCGACGCCGCACTCGAATTTGGCGCCGTAGGCGCTGCAGAGCTCGATGTCGCGGTCGATAGCCTCGCCCGAGATGCGGAACTCGGGGATGGCATGACGGACGATGCCGCCCAGCTTCTGGGTGCGCTCGATCACGGTCACGTCGACGCCGGCGCGGGAGAGGAAGGACGCGGCGGAGAGGCCGGCAGGACCTCCGCCGATGACGGCGACCTTCTTGCCCTTGACCTCGGCCCTGCGGGCGAGCGTGGGCAGGACCTTCTCGCTTGCCGCCTCGGCGGCCTTGAGCTTTGCCTCGCGGATGTGGACGTGCTCCTCGTAGTAGTTGCGCATGCAGCCGTCGCCGCAGTGGTGCGGGCAGATGGTGCCGGTCACGAAGGGCAGGGCGTTGCGCTCGAGGATGACGTTGAGGGCGTCCTCGTAGCGGCCCTCGTCCACGGCCATGAGGTAGCCGGGGATGTCCTGGTGGATGGGGCAGTCGTGGCGGCAGGGCGCCGTGAAGCAGTCCATGAGGGGAAGCTTCGCCGCGACGTGGCGCTCGGGCAGGGGCTTGATGGGCTTGCGGTAGGCGTCACCCCTCACGGCCTCGCCCACCATGCCGCGGACGGCCTTGGCGTCAACGCCGTCGAAGGCCTTGGCCTCGACGGACTCGAGGACGCGCACGATCTGGCCGAAGCGCTGGTAGCCACCGGGCTTGAGGATGGTGGTCGCCACGGTGACGGGCCAGATGCCAGCCGAGACGAGTCCGGCCACGTTGTTGGCGTCGGCACCGCCGGAGTACGAGATGCGCAGCTTGCCGTCGAACTGCTCGGACAGCCGGGCGGCCAGGGTGAGGGAGAGCGGGTACAGCGAGCGGCCCGACATGTACATCTCCTCGCTGGGCAGCTCGTTGCGGGTCACGTCGACGGGGAAGGTGTTGGTCAGCTTGACGCCGAACTCCAGGCCCCTCTCCTTGCCCAGCGCGATGAGGCGCTCGAGCATGGGGACGGCGTCCTCCCACTGGAGGTCCTCCAGGAAGTGGTGGTCGTCGAAGGCGACGTAGTCGAAGCCCAGGGAGTCCAGGGTGGTGCGGGCGTACTCGTAGCCCAGGAGCGTGGGGTTGCACTTTACGAAGGTGTTGAGGCCCTTCTCGCACATGAGGTAGGTGGCGATGCGCTCGATCTCTGCGGGAGGGCAGCCGTGCAGCGTGGACTCGGTGATGGAGCGCGAGACCTGCGGGGTGATGGAGTCGACGAAGGCCTCGTCCACGTGCTCGAAGCGGTCGAGGTTCGCCTTCGCCCAGGCGATGGCCTCGGTGAAGGCCGGCGTGGCGGAGGCGTCCTTCATGTCGTTGATGTACTTGTCGACCTTGGGGCTCTTGATGCCCTCGAGGTCGTAGCCCACTGACATGTTGAACACGAAGCCGTCGGCAGATCCCAGGTCAAGCTCGCGGGAGAGCAGCTTGCAGGCGACCCACGCCTTGACGTACTCGTCGAAGGCCTGGGGGACGGTCAGCTCGGTGGACCACTCGCAGTTGTAGCCCTCGTCACCTGCCAGGATGCAGGGCTTGTTGACGCAGGCCGAGAGTTCCTCGCCGTCCATGACCTGGACGGTCTTGAGCTCGAAGAAGCGGGCACCGGTCACGTAGCTCGCGACGATGTTCTGGGCGAGCTGGGAGTTGGGGCCAGCCGCAGGGCCGACGGGCGTCTCGATGCTCTCGCCGAAGATGTGGCGGGTGCCCTTCCCGTCACCCTTGGCGAAGCGGGTAATGCCGAAGATGCTGCCCTGCGTGTGGTACTCGTCCAGGATCCAGCCCATGAGGGCGTCGAACGGAATGGGGCGCATGATGTCGCTCATATTGGTCCTCTCCTAAAAACCAAAGGCGGATTATGTCCCCCGCATTTATTGCGTCCGCGGGCGACGCAAGTGCATGCGACTTAGTACTCGCGGCCGTTGAGCTCCCCCCAGAGCTGCTTGGAGGCGGCGAGGATGCGGGCGTTGATGGCCTCCTCGTCCAGGTCGACGAACTCGCGGTCCTTGTAGAGGACGCGACCGTTGATGATGGTCGTGCGGCAGGCCTTGCCCTCGAAGCCGAAGAGGATGTGGCCGTCGATGTTCTCGTCCGAGAAGGGCGTGAAGGGCTTGTAGTCGAAGATCGCGATGTCGGCCGCGGCGCCGGGGGCCAGGATGCCGAGGGGCTTGCCCTGGGGCTTGGCCGAGAAGTACTTCTCGGCGATGGTGCGGTTGTTCTTGAACAGCATGGCCATGTCCTCGCCCCAGGCGACGTTGGGCATGCAGCTGTTGTGGCGCTGGATCATGATGAAGGTCTTCAGGCTCTCCAGCACGTCATGGGTGTAGGCGTCGGTGCCCATGCCCACGGTGATGCCGCGCTTGAAGAACTCGAGCACGGGGGCGCAGCCCACGGCGTTGTTCATGTTGGAGCCGGGGTTGTTCACGATCATGGTCTTGGTCTCGGCGATCACGTCCATGTCGGCGGGCGTGATGTGGATGCAGTGGCCCAGCATGGTCTTCTCGCCCAGGAGGCCGTGGTCGAGGAGGCGGTGCACGGCGGTGCAGCCGTGGTTGCCCAGGCTGTCATAGACGTCGTTCATTCCCTCGCAGACGTGGATGTGGAAGCCGGTGAGGCCGTCGTTGGCCTCGACCATCTTGTCGAGGGTCTTGTCCGAGAGCGTGAACAGGGCATGCCCGCCGAACATGGCGGCGATCATGTCGGAGTCCTGCCCGGCGGCCCAGCGCGCGAACTCGGCGTTCTCGGCGATGGCCTGGTCGCACTTCTCCTCGCCGTCGCGGTCGGAGGTCTCGTAGCAGAGGCAGGCGCGCATGCCTGTCTCCTCCGCGACGTCCTTGATCGCGAAGAGCGACCCGGGAATCTCGAGGAAGCTGGCGTGGTGGTCGAAGATGGTGGTCACGCCGTCGCGGATGCAGTCCAGGATGGTCGCGTACGCGGAGGCGCGGGTGCCCTCCATGTTGAGGTTGCGATCGATCTTCCACCACTGCTGCTCGAGGTTCTCGAGGAAGTTGGTTGGGTTGCAGCCCTTGATGGCCAGGCCGCGGGCGAGGCCGGAATAGATGTGGGTGTGGGCGTTGATGAGTCCCGGCATGATCACCGCGCCACGCGCGTCGAGGAACTCTGCGTCGGGGTACTTGCCCTCGAGCGCGGACCTGTCGCCGACCTCCACGATCTTGGTGCCGTCGACGACGACCGCGCCGTCCTCGAAGTACGGATGCGCCTCGTCACGAGTGATGACCCTACCATTTGCTACGAGCAGCATGAGACCCCTCCCCCTGCTGAGCGCCGCAGATCAGCTACGGCCGGATACTTGTGAGGCGTGGTCCTCTCTTACCACGTCTATATCTGAAAAAATGATAGGTGGAAAAAAGAAAAGTAAGAATCAGTGATGTCGTAGGCGGTCGATATACCACCATCGGCGCGTTGTATTTTTAAATAAATAACGTTTTGCGCATGCGAGAGTGACGTCGCACGACGCGATGTGGCCCTATGCAGGCAGGGACCTCCTCGCCCCGGCTGGGACCCCTCCCCGAAAATTCCTAACAATTTGTAAGCTCCATCTATTGAGCACGGCGTGATTCGATATACCATTCGGCTGCCAGACCCGCTCGCGACGCAGGTCGCCAAAGGTCGGCTCTCATAACTCTTTGACAGGCATCCCTGCGACCTCGCAGGGTCGGCGCCCAGCTCGCGGGCGACGTCAACGGGAGGTTCCCATGCGTGCACAGGACATCGAGTTCTGCCGCTCCCTCGCACATGGCATCGCGGCCCAGTTCGGACCGGGCTGCGAGGTGGTCATCCACGACCTCTCGGCCGACAACCCCTCGAGCACCATCGTCGCCATCGAGAACGGCCATGTGTCGGGCCGTGCGGTGGGAGACGGCCCCTCGCATGTCGTGCTCGAGGCACTGCACGACCGCCGCAACCCCGTCGAGGACCGGCTCGCCTACCTCACCAAGACCGAGGACGGCAAGATCCTGAAGTCGTCCACCATCTTCCTGCGCGGCGAGGACGGCGAGGTGGACGGCATCTTTGCCATCAACTACGACATCACCATGCTCCTTGCCGCACGTCACGAGCTGGAGTCGCTCACCGCCGTCGCCGCGCAGGGTGCGGCAGACCCCGAGCCCATCCCCCAGAGCGTGACCGAGCTCCTGGACGAGCTCATCGAGCAGAGCGTGCGGGTCGTGGGCAAGCCCGTCACCCTCATGACCAAGGAGGACAAGGTCAAGGCAATCGGCTTCCTCAACGACTCCGGCGCCTTCCTGGTCACCAAGTCGGGCCAGAAGGTCTGCAACTACTTCGGCATCTCGAAGTACACCCTGTACAGCTACATGGACGAGGCCAAGGCCCAGGCGCAGGGGTAGCCCGGGCTCGAGGCGATCGCCTTCCGGGAGGTGGGCCGCATGGCTCGGGACGTCATGGTTGGAGAAGACAAGGGAGACTTGCTGGCGCAGGTCGCCGGCGCTGGCGCTTATGCGGATGCCAACGCCAGCGCGGACAAGGACACGGACCGCGGCACGAACGACGTGGTCGGGCTCACCCAGGCGCTCGTGAGGATCGACAGCAGCGACCCTAGCGCCTTCGAGGGCGAGATCGCGGGCTTCGTACGCGGCTGGCTCGAAAGTCGCATCGGACGGGCGCGCGAGCTTGCCGGCAAGGGCGGGCGCGAGGCACTGGGCCACGTCTTCCTCGAAGAGCTCGAGGCGCTTCCCGGCCGGCCCTGCCTGAGGGCCGTGATTCCCGCCGCGGGTGAGCATGATGCCACGGGCACGGAGGTGACGGGGCTCTCGCCTGATGACGAGGCCACGACCGAAGGCCTGCCGGGGCTCGTCTACTGCTGTCACCAGGACACCGTCGTCCTGGGGGATGGCTGGGACGACGAGACCCCCGCCCTGGGGGCGAGGGTACTTGACGGGCGGCTCTATGGCCGCGGCTCCTGTGACATGAAGGGCGGCCTTGCCTGCGCGATGCTTGCCTTTGGGAGCGCCCTCGACGAGGTCGCGCTGAGGGGACGCCTCCCCCGCCGCCGCATGACGCTGCTCTGCACGGTTGATGAGGAGGACTTCATGCGCGGCATCGAGGCCGCGATCGCCACCGGATGGGTGGGTAGTACCGACTGGGTGCTGGACACGGAGCCCACGGGCGGCAAGGCGCGCATGGCACACAAGGGTCGCAGCTGGTTCGAGCTCGAGCTGCGCGGTGTCACCGCACACGCGAGCACGCCCTGGCGCGGGGCGGACGCCGTCGCCGCTGCCGCCGAGGCGGTCGTGCGCATACGCTCGGCCGTAGCGGCGCTGGAGAGGCATCCCGACCTCGGCGCTTCCACCGTGACCTTCGGACAGATAGAGGGTGGTTACCGGCCCTACGTGGTACCCGACGACTGCCATGTGTGGATTGACATGCGGCTCGTGCCTCCTGCGGGCACCGACTCTGCCAGTGGCATCGTGACGGACGCCCTTCGTGCGGCCGAGAGGGCCGTGCCAGGCTGTGTCGGCAGCTACGAGGTGACTGGGGACCGCCCTCCCATCGAGGCGAACCCCCAGTCCGGACTGCTCGCGCTCCTGCAGGAGGCTTCCGCCGAGGTCACGGGGGCCAAGGCAGGCATCGACGTGTTCACCGGTTACACCGATGGCGCCGTCGTGGCGGGGACCTGCGGGAACCGCGAGTGCGTCTCGTACGGGCCGGGCGAGCTCGAGATGGCGCACAAGCCCAACGAGTACGTGCCGTTGGCGGACCTCGAGCGCGTGCGCGCGGTGCTCTGCGAGCTTGCCAGGCGGGCGCTCTGGTAGCTGCGCGCCTGCGTCGACGAATCCCGCCGCCGCAAGCCCGAAGTGGGTGGCTGAGCTGCCGCATACCGCCACAGGTGAGAAGTGGGTGACCATGGGGCCACCTCGCACGCGAAGTAGGTGCTTCTCTCGCCTGAGAGCCGCATGCAACCACCCACTTCGACCCTCTCGCGCGCCGACGCCGATGTGGGTGGGCGATATGCCGCCGCAAGCCCGAAGTGGGTGGTTCTCTCGCCTTTTCCCGCGTTCCAACCACCCACTTCGAATGTCTTGCGCACCGGGGACGATGTGGGTCCCGTTGCCTTGCAAAACGACGCTAGAAGTGCCTCCTGCGCACGTCGGCGAGAAGCGCGTGCAATTCGCGCTGACGAGCCCTCGTCGAGTCCCCGCACGGCCTATGCCGAAGCCCCAACTGCGTCTCGAGGCCCCACACCAAATCGTCGAAGCGTGCGAGCGAGGCAACCTGGCCGTAGGTTATCGAGTTGACACGCAGTCCCATGGAACGCAGCGCGTTGGCTCGTGCCTGCGTGTTGTCATACTCCTCCCTGCCCCCGTGGTGCTCGAAGCTATCGAACTCCAGGCACAACCCCTGATGCTCGAAGAGCAGGTCGACGTAGACGCGTGAGCGCTGCGCCAGCCCGCGCAGGTGCTCGTCTGGCAGCTCGATGCGTCGATTGACGACAAACGGTGGGAAGCCCCTCCCGCCCAGGCGCTTGGGCATTCCCAGCTCCATGGCAAGGAGCGTCTCCATGGGCGACGCCGACCCGTCCATCACCCAGCGCAGCGCCGAGCGAGCCTTCGCGACGCCCCGCACCCCAGCGCAACGGTCAAGATAGCCGGCGATGCGAGCGACGCTCGTCAGGGGAGGCCGGCTTCCCGCGAGCGTCCTGCCATCGGGCCCAAAGGCGTAGGTGCCACAGAGTTCGAACCCAAGCTCGACCACTTCCCCTAGAACGTCAAGCGACTCCGCCATCTGTAGAAAGCAAAGCTCCGGCGAGGCGACGAGGACGTCCGGAGAAAGCGCTACGAACGACCCCTCCGTCAGGCTTCTTTTGCAGAGGTGCATGCGCACGTCCGCACAGGGGTGACGCCCGTTGGACGAAGGCACGAGAATGTCGAGCTTTTGCCCGAGCGCGGCATGAAGTGGGTTGCGACCCCTGAGTGCCACTATTGCCCGTCTCACCTCGCGCGCCGACGCAGTCGCGTCTGCCAGGCTCACGTCACAGGCGATGGGCAGACCACCCCCGTCGTGGCGCCTCGTGAGCCAATACGCCCGGGAGCTGTTATGAGAAATGAACGTAAACATGTCGCGAAGGGTACCGTTCGAAACTCGCGCCAAACCCACTCTTGGCTGGCAGGCAGCTGCCGGAGAGTTCGTGCAGCTGCAAGACCCGCAGGTACATGAGGGTGAGAAGGGCGCAAGATCAGCGTTGCGGCCACCCGACGAGCCAAAGTGGCCTCAATAATCCACAAGGCGTCCTCAATTCGGCCGTTAACTTGCACGAAGCTGCCAAATCGGATTCAAAACAGGCAGTCTGCGCCCCGTGCAATCCGAAGGCGGTGCGCTCGATTCACCCGCCACTTATCACGAGCCGCGAGAGGAGTGATGTGGGTGGCTGGGTTGCCACCGCAGGCCCGAAGTGGGTGCTTCTCTCGCCTGAGAGCCGCATGCAACCACCCACTTCGACCCTCTCGCGCGCCGACGCCGATGTGGGTGGGCGATATGCCGCCGCAAGCCCGAAGTGGGTGGTTCTCTCGCCTTTTCCCGCGTTCCAACCACCCATTTCGACCCTCTCGCGCGCCAAGCGCATGCCATTGGACACCGGACGGGCAACACGCCCCCCGCTTCGTGCAACTTGGCTGCACCAACCATCCACCTCGCCGTCCATCCCATATGCTCGAGATGCGGCAAGGCTAGGACGACACGGAGGGGCGATGAACGTCAGACACATCGAGCGAGAGGGGCAGGACGAAATCGACGTTCTGGTGACGAGCGCACCAGGAGACCAGGACGCCGCCCAGCTGGTAGGCAGGCTCCAATCATTCGGACAGATGGTCGTGGGGTTCGAACCGGGTTCGATTGTTCGCAGGCCGATTCCGCTCGACGAGCTGTTGCTCATCGAGGTACGAGCCAACCTGGTCCTCGTTCGCACCACCGACGGCTCCGAGCTCGAAAGCCCCCTCAGGCTTTACGAGCTGGAGGAGGCCTTGCGGGGAAGCCCCGTCATCCGCGCGTCCAAGCAGGTGCTGGTCAACTTCGACAAGGTCGTCTCGATCAGGCCCGAGCTCAACCGCCGTCTCCTGCTTCGCCTGGAGGGTGGTACGGACGTCCTGGTGACGCGCACCTATGTACCGAACATAAAGAGGCTCCTAGGAAGCAATCCGCGTCGCAGCTAGCGAAGGGTCCAAAGAAAGGCAGGGGAACAATGGGCGAGAAGACACGTCACCATCACAAAGATGTCGGAATCTATGACGAGGAGTCCAAGCGGGGAATCTGGCACATGGCTCTCAGGGGGCTGGCGGCGGGCAGCATGGTGTCCGTGCTGATGCTGCTTGCGGCGTGCGGGACCGAAGCCATCGCGGGGCGTTGGAACCAAGGGTTGAGCTGGTGCGCCTCTGCCATCGCCGCAGGCTTGGCCGGCGGCATCCTGCAACAGCTGTGGTTTGGCTACTCCGTGCTCACCAAGCCCAGCTATCCCGTGCGCGTCGCGGGCTTCGGGCTCAGCTATTACCTCGTGCTGGCGGCGTGCTCCTTCCTTGGCGGGTGGTTCCCGACAGAGAACGCCGGCGCATGGGCGAGCTTCACGTTCCTCTACCTGGTCCTGCTCACGGCCATCACCGCAGGCTTCACGATCGCCTTCCGCGTCCAAGGGGCGTCATACACCCAACGTCTCGAGGCATACCGCAAGCGCAACTCCCGGGAGTAGACACTGCGACCTGTCACGAGAAGCGCGAAGTGGGTGGCTGGATTACCGTCGCGAATGCGAAGTGGGTGACTTGACTGCCACCGCAGGTGCGATGTGGGTGGTCCTCTCACCTGAGAGCCGCGCGCAACCACCCACTTCGGCCCTCTCGCGCGCCGAGGTCGACATGTGTGGTTGGAACGCCGCCGCAGAGCAAGATCCAAGCGAGAACAGCGTGCCGGCACAAGCCCGAGGAGGGGCCGAGCTACCGCTGCGACAAGTGCGGCTGGGTGCCAGAGGACCAGCCCAAGCCGCCCAAGTTCTGCCCTGAGTGCGGCGACGTGTTTGACGAGAACGACAAGGGGCAGGCGCTCCCCGCGCAGGCCTTGGTCCGGGGCCCGGGCCTGCGCGGGCCAACGGTCAGACGGTCTAGCCGGAAAAGACCGCATTTCTCGCAGAATGCTGTCTTTCCACCCTGCCAACAGGCCATTTGCCAAAAATGCCCGCATTCCGTGAGAAATGCGGGCAAGGGGGTGACGGGGGTGTGCGGACCAAATGTTGGACCGACGCTGGACGGCCCAACTCGGGAGGTTCGCATGCACGACAGGAAAACGGTCGCCCTCGCCCTCGAGGCAGTCTCGCTGGGGTTCGGCCTGAGCCAGGCCGCGGAGCTCTCCGGCGCGCGTCCGAGCGCCGTCCGGGGGTGGGCCCACGGCCACCTCCCGCACGGCGTCCTGGGGGGCCGGGCGGGCGGCGCGGCGCTACGGTCGTCGGCGGCGCGGGGGCGACGGGGGGAGGGGGCGCGAGGCGAGGGGCGTCTACGGCCCGCCCGGCTCCGGGCCGCCG
>NZ_CAUGRZ010000008.1:0-120126 GCF_959602185.1 uncultured Olsenella sp. | reverse complement strand
CACCGCTCCGGCGAGACCGAGGACACCACCATCGCCGACCTGGCCGTCGCCACCAACGCAGGCCAGATCAAGACCGGTGCCCCCGCGCGTTCCGACCGCGTGGCGAAGTACAACCAGCTCCTCCGCATCGAGGACTCCCTGGCAGGCTCTGCCGACTACGCCGGCCTCTCCGCGTTCTACAACGTTCGCTAGTCCCTGGGCCTCCGGGCGCGGGCTTTCGGGGCGGGCGCCCGACGCGGTCCTGTGGATTCGCGGTCGGGCGCCCGCCCTTTTCCCTCCCCTCGCATCGCAGGGGTGGCCATTCGCCTACAGTTTGTCTTGACTAACAGTATTGGAGGCCGACATGGGTATCGCCGACGTCGTCATAGTGCTTGCTGTCATCGCTCTCCTGGGGCTCTGCGTGCGCTCCTTCCTCAAGGGAGGCTCCGAGTGCTCGAGCTGCGCCTCGGGGTCGAGCTGCAGCGCGCATGCCACGGGAGAGGGGAGCTGCTCCGCCGCCCAGGACATGCTCGCGCACGCCAGCGCCGCGCTGGGCTCCGCCGACCGGGCGACAGAGGGCAAGTAGCGCCTGCCGCGCCGCGCCCCGCTCCGTCGGGCCGTCCGCCCACGGTCGTCTGGGCCCCTCTCGCCTTGTGCGAAACAGAGGAGTAACCTCTGTGTGCGAACGTCTGAATGGCATGACTCGCGACCGTCGGGGCCGACGCGTGCGCGACCCAACGGACCTGCAAGGAGGAGCCCATGAGCGGCGACAGGAACATCGACTTCGTCCTGAGGACGGTGGAGAAGCGCGACGTCCGCTTCATCAGGCTCTGGTTCACCGACGTGCTGGGCAACCTCAAGTCGTTCTCGATCTCGTCCGAGGACCTCGAGGAGGCCTTCGAGGAGGGGGTCGGCTTCGATGGCTCCTCCGTGGCCGGCTTCGTGTCACAGGACGAGTCGGACATGCTCGCCTTCCCTGACGCCACCACCTTCCAGGTGCTCCCCTGGCGGCCCGAGAAGTGCGGCGTCGCCCGCATGTTCTGTGACATCCGTACGCCCAGCCGCGAGCTCTTCGAGGGGGACACCCGCTCGGTGCTGACCCGCGTCTTCACCGCCGCGGACGAGAAGGGCTACGTCATGAACGTGGGTCCCAAGCTCGAGTACTTCTACTTCGACCAGGAGAAGGCCCCCACGCCCGTGCCCCTCGACCATGCGGGCTACTTCGACCTGACCTCGTCCGACTCCGCTATGGACCTCAGGCGCGAGACCACCCTGAGCCTCGAGCACATGTCCATCCCGGTGACCTACTCCTACCACAGCAGCGCCCCCTCCCAGAACGGGATCGAGCTGCGCTACTCCGAGGCCGTCACCTGCGCGGACAACATCATGACGTCGCGCCTTGTCATCAGGCAGCTGGCCCACGAGCACGGCATGATGGCCTCCTTCATGCCCAAGCCCTTCACGGGGGCGTCGGGCTCTGGCATGTTCCTCTACCAGTCGCTCTTCGACCACGACGGCAACAACCTCTTCTGGGCCCCCAAGACCGAGCACCCCGCGCACCTCTCGCCCCTGGCCCAGCACTACGTGGCGGGACTCCTCAAGTACGCCCCAGAGTTCATGCTGGTCACCAATCCCACCGTGAACTCCTACAAGCGCCTCGTCTCCAACGGCGAGGTTCCCGTGTACGCCACCTGGGGCCGCAAGAACCGCTCCGCGCTGGTGCGCATACCCACCCACAAGCCGGGCAAGCACCAGGCCACCAGGGTCGAGCTCCGCAACCCCGACCCCACGGCCAACCCCTACCTGGCCCTCGCGGTCTCGCTCGCGGCAGGCATCCGCGGCATCGATGAGGGGCTCGAACTTCCCGAGGAGTCCTTCTCGGGCTTCGAGCGCCTCGACGACGGCGAGCTGGCGAGCAGGGGCTTCCGTCGCCTGCCTAGAAACCTCGGCGACGCCATAAAGCGCTTCGACAGGAGCGAGCTCATGCGAGAGACCCTGGGAGACCACATCTGCGACTACCTCGTGGCGCAGAAGTGGCGCGAGTGGGACGAGTACAGCGCCACGGTCACCGAGTGGGAGCGCAAGAGCTACTACGCGGGCCTGTAGGCGGGGCTGGGGCTCGGGTGGCCTCGTCCCGACGCCGTCTGGGATGGCGTGAGGGGATGGTGGCGATGGGCTCGCCGCCGTCCTCTCCCTTTCGTCCTCTCGACCTGGCTTTGTTTCGTCAAATTAAAACATTGCACCCACTGTTATGCAAATTTTGGAATTAACCCCTTCAAAATTCGTTGCATAAACTATACTTCCACCAAAACGCGCCCCAACTGGGACGCGGGCGGCGGGACGGAGTCTGGCACAGACCCGTCCCGCGCGACGTTCTTAGAGGGAGTGGTGGTCATGGGGGACGGCAGGCGCACGACGCGGCTCAAGGGCCTGGGGGTGACGCTTGTCCTCGCGGTGCTCCTGGCCTGTGGCCTGGGGCTCGCGGGCTGCTCGGGCTCGACCTCCTCCGCCGGCGACGCGGCGGAAGACCTGGGCCTGGTGACCCCCGGCAAGCTGAGCGTGGTCTCGGACCTCGCCAACCCGCCCTTCGACTACATAGAGGAGGGGACCACCAACCCCGCGGGCTTCGAGGTGGAGCTCATGCAGGCGCTCGCGCAGAAGCTCGGCCTCGAGTGCGAGTTCCTGCCCGCCCAGAAGTTCGACTCCATCATTCCCATGATCAAGCAGGGCGGCAAGGCGGACGTGGGCGCATCGAACTTCACGATCACCGACGAGCGCCTGGAAGAGATCGACTTCACCGACGCCTACATCGACTCCAACCAGGGGGTCGTCACCTCCGCCGCCCTCGCGGGTCCCGTCGAGGCGGACTACTCCTCCGCGCTCGACCAGGCTGGCGCGACCGTGGCCGTCCAGGCGGGCACCACCGGCGAGGCGTGGGCGCGCGAGAACCTGCCCAACGCCAACGTCGTCGCCCTCGACGACCCCATCGCCGCCCTCACCGGCGTGCAGAGCGGGCGCTACCAGGCGGTGGTGGCAGACCTGCCCGTCATGCAGTACGAGGTGCTCAACTCCTATACCCAGCTCAAGGTCGCGCTGCAGGTTCCCACGGGCGAGCAGTACGGCATCGTGGTGAGCAAGGACAACCCCAGGCTCACGGCCGCGCTCGACGAGGCGCTGGCGGAGGCGCGCGCGGACGGCACCCTGGACGCCCTGGAGCAGAAGTGGTTCGGCTCGAGCGAGGGCTCCTCTGCCACGGCCGCGACGACGCAGGGGGACGCGACCGCAGGTTCGTCCTCCGCCAACGCAGCGGACGCCGGCAGCGTCGCGGTCGAGAAGGCCACGGCACGGCCCAACGAGAACGGTGGGTCTGGCGTCATTGGTGGCATGAACACACGTCTGACCTGGGAGGGGACCGTCCATGTCGCCGCGGGTGTCTCGTCGGTCACCCTGACCCTTCCCGAGGGCTCGACCTTCGACGGCTCCAGCACCCGCGTGACGGTGCTCGACGGCCTTGACCGCGTGAGCGTGGACGCCACCGCCAAGCCGTCCGGCACGAGCCTCGAGGTCGACTTCGCGACCCCCATCCCCGACGGCTCCCTGCTCAGGCTCGAGGTCACCGACATGCAGTTTCCTGCCGCGGGCGGGGACTACTCCGTGGGCGGGTCGTACGCCACGGCGGGCGGTGCCACCGGCAGCCTCGCCGACTCGCCCTCCATCTCCATCATCAAGAACACGCCGGTCCAGGCCGTCGTCAACTGGTTGGACGGCCAAGCGTGGGTCGGGGCGTGGAACTCCGTGCCCTTCCTCAACATGTTCTTCAAGCCGCAGCTCCTGGTGACCTCGTTCGTCTCGCTCTTCCAGGGCTGGCTCGTGTGCCTCGCCCTCGTGGTGGTCGCCTATCCCTTCGCCATCCTCCTGGGCCTGGCCTTCGCGCTGATGAAGATCTCGAAGCACCGCGTCCTGCGCGCCATCGCGATCGTCTACATCAACATCCTGCGCGGCACCCCGCTCTTCCTGCAGATCTACATCATGTTCTTCGGCCTGCCCATGCTGGGGATCAACATCGACAACAACGTCCTGGGCGTCATCGTCATCGCCATCAACTCCTCCGCCTACCAGGCCGAGATCTTCCGTGCTGGCATCCAGTCCATCCCCCAGGGGCAGTACGAGGCCTCCGCGTCGCTGGGCATGACGGACATGCAGACCATGCTCTGGATCATCCTGCCCCAGACCGTGCGCCGCGTGATCCCCACCATCACCAGCGACTTCATCACCTCCTACAAGGACACGTCGCTGCTCTCGTCCGTGGGCGTCATGGAGCTCATGATGTTCTCGAAGAACCTCACCACGGTGTCGGGCAACATCACCCCCTACATCGCCGCTGCGGTCTACTACCTCATCGTGACCCTGCCGCTCACCAAGGCGGTGGGCGTGGTGGAGAGGCGTCTCTACGACGCCGAGCACGGGGCCGGGCCCCGTCCCAAGGAACCAGGCGAGGCCACGGGCGAGAAGGCCTCGGAGGCCCCTGCCGGCGGCGCCCCCGAGCCGCGTGCCTCGATGGTCGAGTCGCTTGCCGCCCCCTTCCGATCGCACGTTCGCACCGACGGAGGTGTCGCAGATGCTCTTTAGGAAGAAGAACCAGGCAGTGCCCGAGGCGGCGGAGGTCCCGCCCGCGATGGACGCCGACGAGGCGGCGCGCGTCGCCATCGCGCAGGACCGCGCCCTCTCGCGCCACCACTTCGTGGAGGGCGAGCATCCCGTGGTGCGCATCGAGCACCTCAACAAGACCTTCACCGACACCCCGGTGCTGCGCGACGTCAACCTCAACGTCTGGAACGGCGAGATCGTCGTGGTGCTGGGCCCCTCGGGCTCAGGAAAGTCCACCATGCTGCGCTGCATCAACCTGCTCGAGACCCCCACGGCGGGCCACATCCTCATCGACGACCACGAGATCACGGGGTCGAGCAAGACCGACACCACCAAGCTCAGGCGCGACCTGGGCATGGTCTTCCAGGGCTTCAACCTCTTCCCGCACCTCACGGCCAAGGAGAACGTGATGATCGGGCAGACCAAGGTCCTGGGGAGGTCAAAGGAGGAGGCCGAGCGCGAGGCCCTGCTGCAGCTCGAGGCCGTCGGCCTCGCCGACCGCGCAGACTTCAAGCCGCCCCAGCTCTCGGGTGGCCAGCAGCAGCGCGTGGCCATAGCACGCGCCGTGGCCATGCACCCCAAGGTGCTCCTCTTCGACGAGCCCACCTCCGCCCTCGACCCCGAGCTCGTCCGCGGCGTCCTTGCCGTCATGCGCGACCTCGCGCTCAACAGCGGCATGACCATGGTCGTGGTCACGCACGAGATGGGCTTCGCCCGCGACGTCGCCGACCGCGTGGTCTTCATGGAAGGCGGCGTGGTGGTGGAGCAGGGCCTTCCCGAGGAGGTCTTCGACCACCCCAAGACCGAGCGCACACGGGAGTTCCTGGGCTCGATAGGCTAGGCCAGGCACCCCTCGCAAGAAACGGGTCGTTACCAGGTGGGGCCCTTGCCAAGGGGTGGCGGGGCCCCGATTTATGCTAGTCTTCTAAAAAGTGTTTCGCGCACCGGTGGCTTGTCCCGGTCGTTCGTGGTACGTCTGGGGGCGTTCATGCACCACAAGAACATACTGCTCCTCGCAAGGACCTTGCGCTTCATCGAGCGCATGCGCGAGCTCAAGCACGCGCTGGACGTCTCGATCCTTCCCACCACGCCCGAGACCTTCTCGCAGGCGATCTCGTCTGGGCACGACTTCGACCTGGTCATCCTCGACATGGACGGCCTGAGCCAGGACACGCTCGCCGCGGTGGACTCCTACGTGTCGGACAACGGCTTCATCCCCACGCTGAGCATCCAGGACGAGTCCAAGCTCTCGAGCCTGCGCATGCCCGCGCAGGGGAGAAACGACTTCATCCTTGCCAGCGCCGGCGAGGCGGAGTTCGAGGTCCGCTGCGCCCTGCTTCTGTGGCCGGGCGAGGAGAGTGCCCCCGCGGACATCGTCACCGTGGACAACATGGCAATCAACCTGGCCACCTACCAGGTGTACATCGACGAGGAGCCCGTGGACCTCACGCTGATGGAGTACTCGCTCCTCTCGTTCCTCGCTACGCACCCCTCGCGCGCCTACTCGCGCGAGACCCTGCTGCATCGCGTCTGGGGCTTCGAGTACTGTGGCGGCACCCGCACGGTGGACGTGCACATCCGACGCGTCCGCTCCAAGGTGGGCCCCCAGGTCGCTGCCCACATCGTCACCGTGCGTGGCGTGGGCTACCTCTTCAAGCTCTAGGGCTGAGGCTGCGGGCTTGCGAGCTGCGGCGGCGTCGCGAGGCAGATTACGGCCGTTCTCGCCTAGGTTTTTCAGATAGCCAAAAGTGATGTTTCCCTTGCATGTGAGCTCTTGGTGCCTCGCGTTGCGCGCGCGGCCGACGGGTAGATTGAGGGCTATGACACGCCGTCCCGTGGGTGCCCTCGCACCTTTGGAGAAAAGAGGCAGACATGGCCACGTTTGACGAGAACCGCCCTCCCGTGCCCGGCGCTCCCGCGCAGCCCGACGACCAGACCCAGGTCGCTGCGACCCAGGTGCACGCGCAGGCGGCGCACGCGCAGGAGCCCTTCGGCAGCGTTCCGCCGTCCGGGGTCGGCCAGGCGCCGGCGAAGGGACCCCGCAGGGGAGGGGTCGCAAAGGGAGCCGTCTTCGGCGCCGTCGGCGGCGTGCTGGGCGCTGCAGCCCTGGTCTTCGCGCTCAAGGCAGGAGGCGTCATCGGCGGCACGCAGATAATCAAGACCACCGACAGCTCCGCCGGGCAGACCGTCAACATCACCGCGAGCGACCAGGACGTGAGCGTCGCCCAGGCGGTCGCCGCCAAGGCGCTCCCCTCCGTCGTCTCGGTCAACGTCACGACCTCCGAGGGCTCCGGCATCGGCTCCGGCGTCATCCTGGACGCCGACGGCAACATCATCACCAACTACCACGTCATTGATGGCGCCACCGCGATCTCGGTCAGCTACGGCGGGAAGAGCTATGACGCCAGCGTGGTGGGCAGCGACTCCTCCAGCGACCTCGCCGTGATCAAGGTCGACTGGGCGGGCACCGAGGTGACCCCCGTCGAGGTGGACGACTCCAGCAAGCTCGTAGTGGGCGACTGGGTCATGTCCATCGGCAGCCCCTTCGGCCTCGACCAGTCCGTCTCGGCCGGCATCGTGAGCTCGCTCTCGCGCAACCAGCTCATGCAGTCGTCCTCGGGCAACACCCTCTACACCAACCTGATCCAGACTGACGCGGCCATCAACCCCGGCAACTCCGGTGGCGCCCTCGTCGACTCCCAGGGCAAGCTGGTGGGCATCTGCACGCTCTACTCCTCGAGCACCGAGTCGTCCGCGAGCGTGGGCTTCGCCATCCCGTCCAACTACGCGGTTGCCGTCGCCAACAAGATCATCGCGGGCCAGACCGTGACGCACGCCTACATCGGGCTCTCAATGCAGACCGTGAACTCCCAGAACGCCACCATGAACAACCTGGCGGTCAACCAGGGTGCCTACGTGAGCGAGGTCACGAGCGGCAGCCCCGCCGACACGGCCGGCATCCAGAAGGGCGACATCATCACCGCCGTCAACGGTGAGTCCATCATCTCTGCCGACGGCATGATCCTCAACATCCGCTCGCACGAGATCGGCGAGACGGTTGCCGTCACCTTCATGCGCGGCGCCAGCGAGCAGACGGTCAACGTGACCCTGGGCTCCGACGAGGCCCTGCAGGAGCAGCAGAAGGGCAGCGGCAGCGACCAGGGCAATTCCGGGTCCGACTCCGGAAACGGCATTTCGACCAACGACCTGTACCGGTACCTGGAGGAGCTGTATAACCAGCGCAACCAGCAGAATGACCCGTTCGGCAACCGTGGCGGCGGCTACAGGCAGACCCAACAGGACGGCAGCCAGTCGTAGCCACGCTCGTGACGCACGTCCTCGGGGGGCTCGGCGGCGACGCCGGGCCCCTTCCTTCTGTGGCCGTCCTATGGTCGAGTCCGCTACCCCATGATTACATATGCCCCCAGGGGGTATAGTGACGTCGATGGAACATACCCTCAAGGGGTATTGAGGAGGAAGCGATGGCAGAGGAGAGGGACGTGGACTCGTGGCATGCCTGCGACGCCAGCATGAAGGCGACGCCTCGCGACGAGAGGCTCAAGCGCGACCTCGAATGTCGGATCAACCGGGCGATCGGCCAGTTGGGTGGCATCAAGAGCATGGTGGAGGAGGACCGCTACTGCGGCGACGTCCTCACCCAGCTCGCCGCCGTCGAGTCCGCCGTCAAGGCTATCTCGCGCGAGGTCATGCGCGACCATCTTCAGACCTGCGTGGTCGAACGCATCCAGGCGGGGGACACCGAGGTGACCGACGAGGTCATGCGGCTCTTCAAGAAGTTCATGTGATCGCTCCCGCGGACACGGGAAGAGGGGAGGCCCTGCCGATGGCAGAGACCGCTACATATGCCAAGGATGGCACTGCGCAGAGCGGTGCCGTGCGCGAGACCTTCGATGTCACGGGCATGACCTGCGCTGCCTGTTCGGCCAGGGTCCAAAGGGCTGCGTCGGGCGTTTCCGGCGTCGCCTCCGCCAACGTCAACCTGCTCAAGAACTCGATGGAGCTCGAATATGACGGGTCGGCTGCCACCGTGAGCGCGGTGCAGGCCGCCATCAGGAAGGCGGGCTACGGTGCCACGCCGCGCCGAACCCATGCGGAGGGCGCGGACGCGGACGGGACGCACCTCTCGCCCGAGGCGGCGGGACTCGTGGACCCGCAGAGGGCGGCACAGCGCGCCATAGACGAGAAGCGAGGCCAGCTCGTCGTCTCGTTCGCCTTCTCCGTGCCCCTCTTCTACCTGGCCATGGGTCCCATGTTCGGCTGGCCCGAACTGCCCGCGCTTGCGGGCATGCAGGGCATGATGGCCTCCGCGCTCACGCAACTGCTGCTCTGCATCCCCATCCTGTTCGTCAACCGTCACTACTTCGTCATGGGCTTCAGGACGCTCGCACACCTCTCGCCCAACATGGACTCGCTCATCGCCATCGGCTCGGCGTCGTCCTTCGCCTACAGCCTGGTGCGCCTGTACCGCATGGCGCTCGCCCTGGGGGTGGGCGACGCAGGACTCGCGCACGCTGCCTTCCATGGGCTGTACTTCGACTCGGCAGGCATGATCTTGACCCTCATCACCCTGGGAAAGTTCTTCGAGGCCCGCGCGAAGGGCCGCACCACCAGCGCCATCAGCGCGCTCATGAACCTCGCTCCCAAGACCGCGACCGTCGTGCGCGACGGCGTCGAGCGGGAGGTGGCTACCTCCGAGCTGCGCGTGGGAGACCGCGTCGTGGTGAGGGCCGGAGAGTCCGTGCCGGTGGACGGCGTGGTCGCGGAGGGTGCCGCCTCCGTGGACGAGTCTGCCATCACGGGCGAGCCCCTTCCCGTCGAGAAGGGCGTGGGCGACCGGCTGACGGGCGCCACCGTGTCCAGGCGGGGGTGGCTGGCCATGGACGTGACCGCCGTGGGCGAGGACACGGCCCTCGCGCGGATCATCCGCCTCGTGGACGAGGCGACCAGCACCAAGGCTCCCATCGAGAGGCAGGCGGACCGCATCGCCGGCGTCTTCGTGCCCGTCGTCATCGCCATCGCGCTGGCCACGCTGGTGGCCTGGCTCGCGTTCCTCTCGCCTGGCGACTTTGCCGGCGCCTTCACGCACGCCGTCTCGGTCCTGGTGATCAGCTGCCCCTGCGCGCTGGGGCTGGCCACGCCGACGGCCATCATGGTGGGCACCGAGCGCGGGGCGGCCAACGGCATCATGATAAAGAGTGCCGAGGCCCTCGAGGGCGCCTGCAGGCTGGACACCGTGGTGCTGGACAAGACCGGCACCGTCACCGAGGGCGCTCCCCGCGTGACCGACGTGGTGATGGCCGAGGGCGTCGAGGAGGACGAGCTCGTGGGGCTCGCCGCCGCGCTCGAGCGCAAGAGCGAGCACCCCCTGGCCGAGGCCGTCTGCGCCTATGCCGACGGGCGTGACGTGGCCAGCGAGGCAGAGGTCGAGGGCTTCGAGCAGGTCGCGGGTGGCGGCCTTGCGGGCACGGTGGCAGGCTATGCCGTGCTGGCCGGCAACGCGCGCCTCATGGCGCAGCGCGGCGTGGACGTCTCTGGGCTCACGCGTGCGGCGGACGACATGGCGGCACGGGGGCGCACGCCGCTCTTCTTTGCCGCCGACGGGAGCGCCCTGGGCCTCATGGGCGTGGCCGACGTGGTCAAGCCCAGCTCCGCCGAGGCCGTGGCCCGCCTGCGCCAGATGGGCGTGCGCACCATCATGCTCACCGGCGACCAGGCCGCGACGGCGCAGGTGGTCGCCGACCAGGTGGGCGTGGACGAGGTGGTGGCGGGGGTCCTTCCCGACCAGAAGGAGGAGAAGGTCCGCGAGCTCCAGGAGGCAGGCGCCAGGGTGGCCATGGTGGGAGACGGCATCAACGACGCGCCGGCCCTGGCCCGGGCGGACGTCGGGATCGCCATCGGTGCCGGGACCGACGTGGCCATAAGCTCGGCGGACATCGTGCTGATGCGCTCCGACCCGGCAGACGTCGCCACGGCGATTGAGCTCTCGCGCGCCACGATGCGCAACATCCGCCAGAACCTGTTCTGGGCCCTGTTCTACAACGCCATCTGCATTCCGGTGGCCATGGGCGTGCTGGCCCCGTGGGGCGTCACGCTCAATCCCATGATCGGGGCGGCCGCCATGGGCTTCTCGTCCGTGTTCGTGGTGAGCAACGCGCTCAGACTCTTCGGCTGGAGGCCCAGCCGGGCGGCGCAGGGCGGTGGCGCGGGCGTGCGTGACGCCGGAGTGGGTGGCGCGGGCGTGCGTTCCGCCGGAGTGCGTTCCACCGGAGTGGGTGGCGCCGTGGCGAAGGGCGTCGAACTGCGCAGGACCGAGACGCGCGGCGGAACCAAGCAAGTCGATGTAAGCAGGAAGGCTCTCGAGGGAGCCGACGAAGGGAGAGAAGACATGACCGAGAAGACCCTGAACGTCGAGGGGATGATGTGCCAGCACTGCGTGGCCCATGTGACCGAGGCCCTGGAGGGCGTCAAGGGCGTCAAGAACGTCCGCGTCTCGCTGGAGGACGGCACGGCCAAGGTGGATGCCGGGCTGCTCGTCAAGGACGAGGCTCTCGAGCAAGCTGTGGTGGATGCCGGCTACAAGGTGACCTCCATCGCGTAGGAGGGACCGCCGAGGATGGCGCCTAGGCTGAGGCGCCTGGCGCACATGGTGCGGGGGCTCGCTCCGGCGGACCCCCGCACTTTCTGTCTTGCGGGCGTGGACTTGTAGTTGTGCGACGTCACCTCTCGTTCTCTATGCCTTTCTCTGAAATCACCAGCACAAAACCCCAGTTGAGAGGTACGGCAGTTCAGAGAGTTGCATAGAGAAGCGTGGCTGGGGGGCTACGGCGTACTCGTGGTTGGGGGCGTGCTGGCGACCGGGGGCAGCTTGTGCCGCGGGCGAGGGGCGCTGTCGATGAAGAGACAGCTCCCCGTCCCCACGGCCGCTATTCCGCCCTGCGCACCCTCAGCCGCAACAAGAAGGCAAGGGCGACGATTGCCACGGTCGTCGAGGCGGCAAACAGCACCGACTGGGCCCCAAGCCTGTCCGCGAGCAGCGGCGCGAGGAGCAGCGGCACGATGCCCGAGCTCATGATGCCCATTCGAATGACGTTGCTCACCCGCCCCAACTGCCCGATCTCGCAGCGTTCCTGGACGAGCGTGTGCTCGACGGGAACGGAAAGGCCGTTGCCCACGCCCAGGACAAGCTGTCCCAGCACGGCGCACCATGGCTTCCTGGTTCCGACATAGAGCATGGCACCCAGGCCCTCGACGAGGAGGGTGGTGGCCAGGAGCCTGAGGCTCACCTGGCGACGTGGGATGCGCAACAGCGCGAGCGACCCCAGCGTGCAGCCCACGCCAGCCACCATGGAGAGCCAGCCCATCCAGGACGCGTCGAGTCTCAGCACGTCACGGTAGTAGACGGACTCGAGGGCATCGAAGGCCCCAAAGGCAAAGAAGCCAAAGAAGCACATCGCAAGGATGAGGCGAAGGTCGCGGGAGGAGAGCGTCACGCGAAGCCCCTCCCCGAATTCGCGCAGGGTGGCCTTCGGCAGCGGGCCATCGTCCCTCTCGCCTGCCTGCCGTGCTCCGGGCAGCTCCTTGCATGCGACGGCGTAGGTCAGCGCAGCCCCGAGCGATGCCGCCATGAACGCGAAGACGCCGCTGGTCGATGACGCCGCAGAGATGGTCCCTCCGATGGCGGGCCCCACCACGACGGAGACGCTCGTCGCGGTGTCAATGAGCCCGTTCAACTGCTTGAGGCGCTCGCCCTCCTGCGTGAGGTAGGGGGCGAAGCTCGACAGCGTCCCACTCGAGACACTCCACGCGAGGCCAAAGAGGCAGGAGGACATCATGAGCATGAGGGGAGAGAGGGGAACGGCCCACGCAAACGACGCCAGGCAGATCCCGCCGGCGAGCGAGGCCAGCAGGACCTGCCGCGGCCCTCTGCGGTCGATCAGTATGCCAGCGGCGATGCTGCCGAGGAACGTCGCCGCGTTGTACGCAAGGGTGAGAAGGGAGACCAGGTCGGTCCCCGCGCCAAGCGCATAGGTCGCATAGCCGATGATGCCTATGAAATAGGATGACTGGAAGGCGGTCACGAGAAAGAAGGATGCGAGCACGAGGGCGCGCTCGGATGGGCTGCACGCCCTGAGCGACTTGACGAGATGCATGGGTGGTCTCCTGGGTGACGTCTGCAAATGCCCATCGCCGCTGGCCCATGGGCCTCGCGTGCGGTGGCGATGCATATGAGGGATGCGGACAAGAGTGGACAGGCTGGCTGCCACGGCACGCCCTAATGGGCGAAGCGCTCCTTGATCCCAGCAGACATACGACATTCTCCCAGACGGAGTGGGCCATCAAGAGTCGACGACGGCCCCTTGCTCGTGCAACAACACGCGGGCAACTATAGCACAGCCCCGCCCGGCTCCACTACTTGGGCGGGGCGGGGCATGCTCTGCGCGCTTATCGCATCCTGTTAGAGATTTATGAGTATCGAGTCACCAAGGTGCAGGAGCCCATTGAGGTTCACCGTCAGCCGTCCCAGCTGCTGAACGGGGACGCCAGGCAGCGTGCTGATATCAAATCCGCAGCTCACGAGCGCTGTGAGAGTAGAGAGGGCCCCAAGTCCCACGAAGCCCAGGCCGGAAGAGAGCAACTCCTTGGGCCATCGAGGGGCGTGGAGCCTCGTGCGGGGTCGCGATGCCGCCGTATCACCCTGCCCGCCTCGCCTGAAGAGGCCGACGATCCGAAGGCCAAGCAGACGGATGGTCTCCACGAGGGCTTGCGTCGCCCAGGCGACCAGGGGAAGCAGGAGCAGCGCCGTGCCCGTGGAGAGCATCCCCACGCCAAGGACGAAGAGCCCGGAGAAGGGCACGCCTGCGTGGAGGGACGAGAAGAACGTCACGACGCTCGCGACCCCCAGAAAGATCCCGCAGCCAAAGAAGAGCCACGCGCAGAGCAGGAGGGAGAAGAGCGTGACGTATGCCGACGCGACTATCATCAGGAACGCGATGACGAACATCCCCCAGACGGGGAGCGTCAGGATTGCCAGCACGAGGTTGACCAACGCGAAGCGCGTGGCAAAGCGACGGACGAGGTGGGGGACGGGAGCCGTCTCGCTGGCTGCCGCCTGGGCACAGGTGACGGGCGACCCCATGCACGCGGTGGCTTCCTGCTCGGAGAGCCCGTCGTCCATGCGCTCGTCGATGGCGTCGGCGTAGTACTCCCTTGCCGCACGGACCTCGTCTGCCGAGAGCCGACGTTTTGTCAGCTCGCCTTCGAGCGCGTCGAGGAATGCCCCTTTGTTCATTGCTCCGCTCCCTTCTGGATGAAGTCCATGAGTCGGTCGATGGCGTCGCGCTCGGCGACGAATTCCCGTAGCTGGAGGCGCCCCTGCTCGGTGATGGAGTAGTACTTGCGCAGGCGACCGTTATGCTCGCTGCGATACTCCGTGAGGGCGCCCTGCTTCTCCAAGCGACGGAGCACGGGATAGAGCGTCGACTCCGAAAGCTCCAGCGATGGCGGAGCATCCCTCACGATCTGGTATCCGTAGGAGTCCTGTGCGGCGAGGATGGCAAGAACGCACGCATCGAGGAACCCACGCTTGAATTGCGAGTCCAACTTCCCTCCTCTCTCTAACTGTGTTTTACATCATACTATGTAAAGCACAGTATGATGTAAAGAGGAAAAGAGGCCGACTCCACAGGAGGGGAGGGCGACGTGTGCGATGCGTGCGGGACGGTTCGGCGCCGTCGGGACGCTACGGGTCAGTGCGCTATGTGACTCACCAGGAAGTCAGCCGCCACGTTGACGACCTCGCTGTAGGCCGGCTCCACGAAGCCGTGGCCCCCGCCGTGCACGACGTGCAGCTCGGCGTGGGGGAACAGCGCCGCGGCACGCTCGGAGTACGAGAGCGGCACGGCTTGGTCGCTGTCGCCGTGGCAGATGAGCACGTCGCGAGGGAACGAGGGGATGTGCTCGAAGAAGTCGTAGTCCCAGCAGCTCTGCAGGAACGCCTTGCTCACCGTCGTGGTCATGATGGGGAACTCGTCGGGGATGTCCTCTCGCCTTGGGCAGGCGGCGCGCACGGAGTCGTGCAGGTTGAAGGCGGGATAGAGCAACACGCAGGCGCGCACGAGCTCGGCGTTGGCGCGCGCGGCCATGAGCGTGACGGTGGCCCCCAGGCTGGCTCCCATGAGGAAGACGTTGTCCTCGTCCACGAAGGGCTCCCGCGAGAGCTCCCATGCAACGGACTCGAGGTCGTGCTGCTCGGTGAAGAGCGACATGCCGCCAGGCTGGTCGCTCGAGCGGCTGTAGGGTCCCGAGCCGCAGAAGTCGAAGACGTAGCTGACCATGCCGCGCTCCGCCGCCGTGCGGGCGTAGGGCTCCATGTCACCACGGTTCGTGGCGAGTCCGTGGGAGAAGATCGCGGTGGCTCGCGGGCGACCGTCGTCGAAACCCTCGGGCAGGAAGAGCTTGCCGTAGATGTCCCGGTCCTCGCGCCGGCCCCACCATTCGCGCTCGACGTAGCTTCCCATGTGGCCTCCATCCCCTGCGACGCATGGCGTCGTTGCGCGCATGCGTGGCGCTTGCGCCTGCGGCGGGTCGCGTGCGATGCCATGCGCGGTGTGTTGCGCATTGTGAGGATTCTAGGGGACGACGGGGACGTTGGGTCGGCTGCCGCGCACTTCGACCCACGGACGTAATGCGAGGGAGGATGCCGGCATCCCTCCGCCGTGACCCGTATTGCTGCGGCGCAGTGGTTTGCCGCGGCGCTGTGCCCTGCCGCGACGCGGCGACGTGCCCTGCTGCGATGCTGTACCCTGCCGCGACGCGGCGACGCGCCCCGCTACGATGCCGTACCCTGCTGCGACGCGGCGACGCGCCCCGCTACGATGCCGTACCCTGCTGCGACGCGCCCTCACCCTGCCACCTCTCTCACCCTCCGTTCTCTATGCAAGTTCCTGACTTGTGCGCCCTCAACTCTCGTTCTCTATGCCTTTCTCTGAAATCGCTATTACAAAACCCCAGTTGCGATGTGTTGTCGTTCAGAGAGTTGCATAGAGAACGCCGTATGCGGGGGGGATTCCGCTGCCAACCCGCTGCCGGAACTCACCACCGGAACCCGCCGTTGGAACCTACCATCAGAACTTGCTGTCGGACGGCTGCCAATCACGATGGCCGGGGCGAAGCTCGATTCTTCCAGGCTCGCCCACCCTCGGGACCCCGTAAGCCACAAGCAGACGAGAGAAGCGCTGGTCATCGAGCAGGTCGGCGAACGAGAAGCGCAGGATGCGCGCGCCCTGCGCGCTGATCCTGGATTCCCGCAGGCGCTCGTCGGCAAAGACGTCAACGGCATCTCTCCCCTGCGTCATGCGGGGGTTGCGGTACTTCTCTCGCCCGTCAAACTCGCCAAACACCGTCGCTCCGTCGAGCGCCGCCCAAGCGAAGTCGACACGGTAGCCATGCCAGGGCTCCAGCGGGTCTGGCACCTCGACCTGCAGCTCGGGAAGCATGAAGCCAAGCTCTATCATCGCCCCACGAGCTATCGACTCGCCGCCACTCTCCGCACGGCCATCGGCATAGGACGCCACCACGCGCGCGTGCTTGATGCCGCGAGCTCCCTTGTGAGGTGCCGCGAACAGGGACGTGAGCCACTCCCGTGGTTTTCCGGTCACCCTCAGTGCGGAGTCGGCGAGCGCGAGCCCGCCTCGGAAGTCGAGTCTCCTCAGACAGTCGTAGACGGTCCGCTCCAAGGTCGAGACCCGTATGCCCGCGACGACCGTGCGCTCGTCGCGCCCGATGACGTGCCTTCCGACGTTTCTTGTCGAACGACATGGTGCCTCTTTGCGCGTGGCGACCTCGATGCGACTGGCGGAGCGGTACGAGACGGAGAGCCCATGGACGAGCGCGGCTGAAGCCCCACAGAACACCCAGTCGGGATGGAGTGTCGCGAGCGCCCGAATTCGGCACATCGCGCGCCTGGCCGCATCGAGCCCATCCCAGTGTGCCGCACGTGCGTAGGCAGAGCTCTGGACGCGCGCAAGCTCCCCACGTCGGGTCAGATGGTCGAGACGATTCCGTACGGCCGTGGTGGATGGAACCAGGCAGCTTTCGCGTGCCTCGGCGTCGTCCAGGGCCACTCTCAGCTCGTCCGTCACGCTTCCCTCCACGCCTCCCCCTTCGACGGGAACTACTGGTAAATGGAATGATTTCCCATATGTGGGGAGACGTCCACACCGCCCGTCTGGTTGTTGTTCCGCAAACGGTAGCTTTGCGCTTAGCTGCCACGTTCTCTATGCAAGTTCATGACAGGGCCCCTCCTTCTCTATGCCGTTCTCTGAAATTGTCATCGCAAAAGCCCAGTTGGCGCATGGTCCATTTCAGGAGAATGCATAGAGAACGAAAGGGGGGAACGGGGTCGGCGCGACGGCGGGGGAGAGGCGCGGGCGTCCGGCGCGACGGCGGGGGAGAGGCGGCGGCGCCCCGGCGCGGCGGGACGTGCCGGGAATGCGATAATCGACGGCGCAACGAGTGCGCGTCGCCGGAAGAATCGGTGCAAGGGAGAGGCACATGGCACAGGAGCAGTCGCAGATGTCGATGTTCGCGAGCGGGGACGACCCGGCCGGTACCCCCGTCGGCGTCCCCGCATCGCAGCCCGCCGCGCAGCAGTCGTCAGCCGCCCGCGCCGCAGAGCTCGACCGCATCCTCAAGCACGCCGCGTATCAGTACTATGCCCTCGACGACCCGGAGATGTCGGACGCCGACTTCGACCGCGCCCTGCGTGAGCTGCAGGCCATCGAGGCTGCCCATCCCGAGCTCGCGCGCCCCGACAGCTACACCCAGCGCGTGGGCGGCTACGTGAGCGAGCAGTTCGCACCCGTCCAGCACGCCCAGCGCATGTACTCCATCGACGATGCCATGGACCTGGGTGAGCTCGACGAGTGGCTTGCCCGCACCGACGAGGCCCTGGGCTCCACGCCCGACGCTCCCGTCGCCTACACCTGCGAGCTCAAGATCGACGGCCTGGGCGTGGCGCTGACCTACCGCGACGGCCAGCTGGTGCGTGCCGCCACGCGTGGGGACGGGACCACGGGTGAGGACGTCACGGCAAACGTCCTCACCATCGACGACATCCCGCGTGCCCTGGCGCCCGCAGGCCTCGACGACGTCGCCGACGGCGGCTTTGGCCACTCCATCGAGGTGCGCGGCGAGGTCTACATGCCCAAGCACAGCTTCGTGCGCCTCAACGAAGAGCGCGACGCCGCCGGCGAGCAGGTCTTTGCCAACCCCCGCAACGCCGCCGCCGGCAGCCTCCGCCAGAAGAACGCGGCCATCACCGCCCACCGCGACCTCGAGACCTTCATCTATGCCGTGGCGGACGAGTCCCCGCTGGCCGTGGACACCCAGCACGCCTTCCTCGACTGGCTGCGCGCCTGCGGCTTCCACGTGAACGACCGCGCCGCCCTCGTCACCAGCTCCCGAGAGGTGCATGACTTCTGCGCCGACGCCCTGGCGCACCGAGACGAGCTCGACTACGACATCGACGGCGTCGTGGTGAAGGTCGACTCCTTCGCTGGCCAGGACGCGTTGGGCTTTACCGCCCGCGCCCCGCGCTGGTCCATCGCGTTCAAGTTTCCCCCGGAGGAGAGGCGCACCGTCCTGCGCGAGATCCGCGTCCAGGTGGGCCGCACCGGCGTCCTGACGCCGGTCGCCGAGTTCGACCCCGTCGTGGTCGCCGGCTCGACCATCGCCCGTGCGACCCTGCACAACATCGACGAGGTGCGCCGCAAGGACGTGCGCGTGGGCGACACCATCGTGGTGCATAAGGCGGGCGACGTGATTCCCGAGGTCGTGGGTCCCGTGACCGAGGGCGACCTGGCCGCCGGGCACGAGGCGCGCCCCCTCTGGCAGATGCCCGAGGCCTGTCCCAGCTGCGGGAGTCCCGTGGTCCGCGAGGAGGGCGAGGTCGCCTTCCGCTGTGTCTCGATCGACTGTCCGGCCCAGGCCTCCGAGCGCCTCATCCACTGGGGCAGCCGCAAGGCCATGGACATCGACGGCCTGGGCGACGAGCTCGTGGGCCGCATGGTCGAGCAGGGCCTGCTCACGGACGTCGCGGACTATTACGACGCGCTCAGCGAGGACCTCCTCGCCGGCGTCGACACCGGCCGCGTCTACGAGACGAGCGCGAAGGACCACGAGGAGGGCGACCCGATCCTGGTGGGGAGGACCATCGCCGGCAAGGTGATGGCGCAGGTCGAGGAGTCGAAGGGCCGCGGGCTCTCGCGCGTGCTCTTCGGGCTGGGAATCCGTCACGTGGGGGCCAACGTGGCGGTGCTCCTCGCCGAGCGCTTCGGCAGCATGGCCGCCCTCTCGTCGGCGAGCGAGGAAGAGATCGCGCAGGTGGATGGCATCGGACCCAAGATCGCGGCGTCGGTGCGCGAGTTCTTCTCCGTGCGCGAGAACGTCGCCGTGGTCGAACGCCTGCGCGAGGCGGGCGTCGTGCTCGAGGAGGAGGTCCGCGAGCCCGAGCGGACACAGTCCTTGGCAGGCCTCACCTTCGTGCTCACGGGCACGCTGCAGAACTACAAGCGCACTGATGCGGGCGACCAGCTCAAGGCCCTGGGCGCCAAGGTCTCGGGCTCGGTCTCGAAGAGGACGAGCTTCGTCGTGGCGGGGGAGGCGGCGGGCTCCAAGCTCGCCAAGGCGCAGGAGCTGGGCGTGCCCGTGCTGGACGAGGCGGCGCTTGCGCAGATCCTCGCGACGGGGGAGCCGCCCCAGGCATAGGTCGCGCCAGGCGAGAGGGTCGGGGCTGCTTGGCTGCTGCTCTGTTTGGCGGTGACCAAGCCTGTGGTCCCAATCGCCGTGATAGTAGGGCCATCGCCTCGGTCATTCTCTATACTTGACACTATACTTGTCATTCTTCGAATGGATGAAGGGGTGGAACGATGGCGCAGCTCTCGCTCTATGTGAACGACGCGACTCTTGAGGGGCTTCGCAGCGAAGCAACGCGCGAGCACGTCTCGATATCCAAGCTCGTGGGCGGCATCCTGCGCGAGCGTCAGCTCATGTCTGGATGGCCCTCGGGCTATTTCGACCTCTACGGGTCGCTGCCGGACTTTCCGGCAGAGGACGACGAGGCCCTTGATGCCTCCCTCGACGAGGCCTGCGACTGGTTCGAGGCCTAGCCATGTACCTCATCGATTCCTGCGTACTGGTCGAGTTTCTGCGCGGAAGGCTTCCGGGCACCCTTGAGGCGCTCCGTTCCAGCGACCCGAAGTCCTTTGGCGTTCCTGCGGTGGTCGTGGGGGAGCTCGCGTATGGCACGGAGCGCTCCGGAAACCCCTCGAAGTCAAGGCTTGCGGTGGAGAGGCTCCTGGCACCCTACCGGGTGTTGCCCTTCGATGACCGCTGCGCCTGGACCTATGGCAGGATTCGACAGGACCTCGCGGGCAAAGGTATGGTCATAGGGCCCAACGACCTGCTCATCGCCGCGACCGCACTTGCGAACGGAGCGACACTCGTGACGAGGAACGTGAGGGAGTTCAAGCGCGTGGACGGACTGCGGGTCGAGTGCTGGGACGAGTTCGAGATTCCCGACGACGTGCCGCCCCAGGCGTAGGTCGCGCCAGGCGAGAGGGTCGGGGCTGGGCGACGGCGCACGCCTTGCGGTCGCATGCCGCATCGATTCCGTCCCTCTCGCCTTGTCAGTCTTCAGGTTTTCAGAAATTTGTCAATATAGTTTCAGATTACCAAGAATGTGGTCGCCCTTTGGTGGGCCGCCATGGATTTTAAGCTAGCTTACGATTTCGACTCGCATAATGCCTCCAACCCAGCCTCCAGACGCCGTGACGGCCACCCTGAGCTGGGCGAGGAGAGGAGGCAGCATGCAGTTCGTTTTCAAGCGCAACGAGCTCAAGTACCGCCTGCGGGAGGACCAGCGCAGGCTCCTCGAAGAGCTCCTGGCGGCACACATGGAGCCTGATGCCCATGGGGCGTCCACCGTGCGCAACGTCTACTACGACACCCCCACCCACCTTCTGGCCCGACGCTCCGAGGAGCACCCGCTCTACAAGGAGAAGCTCCGACTGCGCAGCTACGTGCCCGCGCGCGAGTCTTCCCTCGTCTTCCTCGAGCTCAAGAAGAAGTTCGATGGGGTGGTGTACAAGCGTCGCGCGACCCTTCCCCTCGCCGCCGCGGAGGCCACGCTCGTCGGCGAGCGGGCACCCCAGGGGCAAATCGAGTGCGAGATCGCCACGGCGGCGTCCGTCTACGAAGGCTTGCGTCCGGCGATGTACCTCGCCTACGAGCGGGAGGCCTTCTTCGCCCGCGGCGACCATGACTTCCGCGTCACCCTCGACCAAGGCATCCGCTGCCGCTGGGACGACGTGAGCCTGGCGGGCCCCACCGACGGCGAGCTGCTCATTTCCCCCGGCGAGACGCTGATGGAGCTCAAGAGCAGCCGGGCCCTGCCCCTCTGGATGGTCGAGTTCCTTGTCTCCCAGAGGATCTTCAAGGCGAGCTTCTCGAAGTACGGGGCCGCCTGGCGACTTCAGTCCTCCCGTCGTCCCCTGCGCCAGCAGGTCCTGTCGACAGGCGGGAGGGAAGGTCTGCCTCTGGTGTCGGGTCCCCGTGCCGGCGAGCAGGTCCGTGCCAAGCTTCGCCGCGGCATAGCGCCCTACGTCATCCAACGAGGCTAGAGGAGGAACCCAGCCATGTTCGAGACGCTCTTCAACGACACGAACCTCAGCAACGCCACCACGGCGCAGGACGCCTTCGAGTTCGTCGTCTGCATGCTCGTGGCCCTGGCGCTGGGGCTCGCCCTCGCCCTCATCTACGGCTACCGCGGCCGACACACCCGGAGCCTTGCCATGTCCCTGGTCACCCTTCCCGCCATCGTCGCCGTGGTCATCATGATGGTCGACGGCAACGTGGGGACCGGCGTCGCAGTTGCCGGAGGTTTTAGCCTGGTGCGCTTTCGCAGCGTCCCCGGCCAGGCTCGCGACATCGCCTACATCTTCCTGGCCATGGCCCTGGGCCTGGTTTGCGGCATGGGCTACCTGGCGCTCGCCGCGATCGTGACCGTGGCCATAGGCGGCTGCAACCTCGTGCTCCAGGCAGTCGACTTCGGCCACGGGACCGAGGACGATCACCTCAGCCTGCGCGTGACCATTCCCGAGGACCTGGACCACACCCACGCCTTCGACGACCTACTCGAGCGCTACACCAGCCAGCATGAGCTCGTCTCGGTGAAGACCACCAACATGGGCAGCCTCTACAAGCTCGTCTACGACGTCTGTCTGCGCGAACCGGAGCAGGGGCGGCCCCTCATGGACGAGCTGCGCTGCCGGAACGGCAACCTCGAGGTTGCCCTTGCGCATCGGGAGGTGGCGGGAAATGAGATGTAGGAGACGCAACGAAGGTGGGGAGCCCACGGGGGCTCGCACGGGTGACTTCGGACAAGGGGAGAGGTGCGGATTGGTCGCGGCCACTTCCCAGGGGCGTATGCATGGCCTTCGTGGTGGCGTCATCGTCGCAGGCTTGGCGTTCGCCCTCGCTGCGACCCCGCTCACAGGCTGCACCGCAAGCGCCGTGCAGTCATCGACTGCGACGGGCGCTTCGACGGAGTCCGGATCGACCAGTTCCGTTGCGAGTGGGACGGCGATCAGCCTGGTGGATGCAAGCTCCCAGTTCACCGACCGCGACCTCGATGCCAGCTATGACGAGTCGGGCGCCACGCGCGTCGAGCTCGCCGACTCGGGGTCGAAGGTCACTGGCGACGGGGCGAGCGTGGACGGCGGTACCGTGACCATCACCGAGAGCGGCACATACGTCGTCAGCGGCAGCCTGTCGGATGGGCGGATAGTCGTGAGCGCGGGGGAGGAGGACAAGGTGCAGGTCGTGCTCGACGGTGCGAGCGTGGGCAGCTCCTCGAGCGCCGCCCTCGTCGTGACGCAGGCCGACAAGGTATTCCTGACCCTGGCTCAGGGCAGCCAGAACACCCTCACGGCAAGCGGTGCGGACGTCGAGTCGGACTATGGCAACGTGGATGGCGCCGTCTTCTCGAAGTCAGACCTCACCATCAACGGCGATGGCAACCTGAGCGTCTCGAGCTCGCAGGGCCATGGCATCGTCTGCAAGGACGACCTGCGGCTGGTGGACGGCATCGTGGACGTGAGCGCGGCGGGCCATGCCATCCAGGCCAACGACAGCGTCCGCGTCAACGGCGGCGCCTGGACCCTCACGGCAGGCACGGATGGCATCCATGCCGAGAACGACGAGGACTCCTCGAAGGGCTACGTCTACCTCGCCGGAGGCTCGCTGGGCATCACCGCAGGCAGCGACGGCATCGACGCGGGCTCGGTCCTGCAGGTGGATGGGGGCAGCGTGAGCGTCGCCGCCCAGGACGACGGGCTCCACGCCGAGTACGACCTCGCCATCAACGGTGGCAGCGTCAACGTCACCCAGAGCTACGAGGGCGTCGAGGGCGCGCGCGTCAGCATCACGGGCGGCGAGACGAGCGTCGTCTCGAGCGATGACGGCCTCAACGCGGCAGGCGACCCGACGGGGTCTACGGGCACTATGGACGCTACGGGCGTGACGAGCGCGACGGACTCGACGAGCGTGACGGACTCCGCCCAGTCCGGTCAGGCACCGTCGGCGCCGAGCGGTGGCATGATGGGCTCCGACTCCAGCGCATCCATCCTCATCAGTGGCGGAAGGGTGGTGGTGAACGCCGAGGGCGACGGCATCGACTCCAACGGCGACCTCACCATCACGGGGGGCGAGACCTACGTGAGCGGCCCCACCGGCGACGGCGATGGAGCCATAGACTACGGCGACGGCTCCACGGCCACCATATCGGGCGGCATCGTCGTGGCGGCGGGCTCCGCGGGGATGGCCGAGGGCTTCTCGGCCTCCTCCTCGCAGGGAAGCATGCTGGTCGCAGCCTCGGGCGACGCCGGTGATGTGGTGACCCTCAAGGACTCCGGCGGAGAGACGCTCGCGTCCTTCTCGCCTGCCAAGTCCTTCGCCTGCGTGCTGGCCAGCGCTCCGGGCGTGGAGTCCGGCAAGAGCTACAGCCTCGAGATCGGAGGCAGCTCGACCGAGGTGACCATGGACGGCACGACCTATAGCGACGTGAGCGCCGCCATGGGCGGCGGTGCTCCGCAGGGCGGAGGCGGCCAGACGGGCCCGGGCCAGCCAGGGTTCGCCCCCGGAGGCGGCTCGACTTCGGGCGACGCGCGGATCGATCCGGGGCTCCTCTCGCCTGATGGCCGGTGACTCGGGCGCTAACCGCGCAGATTACGGCCAGTTTGCGCGCGAAAGAGAGAATAACCAGGTAAATTGATCATCCTGAGCAGTTCGCAGATGGGCTGCGCGGGACGGGACATAGGAGTTGGAGCGAACGGCGCCCCCACGCCCTGCACACGTGGGGGCGCTATAGTGTGGCGCATGAACACGATACTCTTCTCCCTGGCGCTCATCCTGGCCGTCTGTGCCTTCGCGCCCTTCCTCGCCAGCCTCGTGCCCGGCCGTGCCGTGCCCGAGGTGGTCTTTTTGGTCTTTGCAGGAGCCATCCTGGGCGCGCACGGCCTCAAGGTCATCAACACCTCGAGCGTCGCGCTCAGCCTGGTGAGCGACCTCGGGCTGGGCTTCCTCTTCCTCAAGGCGGGCTACGAGATTGACCCCCGAGAGCTGGTGGGCCACTCCGGGCGCGTCGCCGCCGCGTCGTGGGTGGCCTCCCTTGCCGTGGGCAGCGCCCTGGTTCCGCTCTTCGCCAACCTCGGTCTCTCCGACCCGGCGGCGTGGATGGCCCTGGCCATCGCCATGACCACCACCGCCTACGGAACCCTCGCCCCCATCCTGCGCGACCGTGGTCTCACGGAGACCCGCGTGGGCAGGATCGTCACCGTGCACGGTGCCTTCGGGGAGCTCCTGCCCGTCATCGCCATGTCCTTCCTGCTCTCGTCCCGCTCCACCACGCGCACCCTGGCGAGCTTCGCCGTCTTCGGGCTCATCGCCCTCCTGGTCCTGGGGCTCTCCGCCAAGGCGAAATACGTCGGCGCGCGCTTCTGGCGCTTCCTGGTCAACGACGTGGGACATGCCTCCCAGCCGCTCCTGCGCATGGTGTCCGCCGTGCTGGTGCTCCTGCTCCTGGCCGTCACCTACTTCGACTTCGACGCGGTGCTCGGCGCCTTTGCAGCCGGCTTCATCCTGCGCGCGCTCTTCCCCGAGGGAAACGAGCAGATGGAGGAGAAGATCGACATCATCTCGAATGGCTTCTTCCAGCCGGCCTTCTTCGTCATATCTGGCGCGGGGATCGACCTCGCGGCCGCGACCCAGAACCTGCCGCTGCTCTTCGGCTTCATGGGCGCCCTGGTCCTGGTGCGCGGGGTCATGGTGGCGCTCTCTCTGCGCCTGGACCCCGGGACCCGCGACCTGGGTTGGCGTGAGCTCGTCTCTGTTGCTGCCTACTGCACCATGGCGCTGCCCCTGGTGGTGGCCGTTACCTCCGTCGCGGTGGAGGGCGGGGTCATGGCGTCGCAGAGCGCGTCGGTGCTGGTCACCGCCGCAGCGCTCACGGTGCTGGTCATCCCCGTGCTGACCTCCTTCGTCCGAGTGGCGGACGAGGCCGATGTCGCGGCGGCGGTGCTCGAGGTCGCGCACGGCGAGGGGAGCCTCAGGGAGGTCGTGGAGGGCCACAGCAGGGCCTACCAGGAACGGCAGCGCGTCTTTCGGGAGCAGCGCCGCCTGGGCAGGAGTCGCGGCCTGCAGATCAGCTCGGCAGACTACCTTGCCGGCAGGGGCAGGGCCTCGCGTGCGGAGGGCCACCGTCCCCAGAGTCCCCAAGAGTAGGGGAGAGGGGCGGCGCCACGCGCTCGCGCCGCCGAGCCAGGCTGCGGGCCCACGTCGCTCGGGCCTCCTTGCCCCAGGCTCCGGACCGGGCCGCATGCCGCCGGTCGTCAGGTTGCTCGGGCGCTGCCCAGGCCGCTAGGCCTCCTGGGGCCTGCCGTCGTAGTCGACGCGTCCCGCCAGCTCCCGCAGGGCCTCGACGTCGCGCGTGACGAAGGCCTCCGCCAGGTCGGGCCAGGCGTCCAACGCCGCATAGAAGAGGTCGGGGAAGCTCTCGAACCGCCGCTCTCCCGTCGAGGGGTCCGCCCATTCGTGACGGTCCAGGTTTGCGGCAGGGCAGTCTCCGCCCTCCCAGACGGGATGGGCGAGGGACGCCAGCTTGGAGTGAGGGCGCACGAGCCTCTCCACTGCCATGAGGGCACGACCCCGAGGCGAGCCCACGGGCTCGATGGCGCGGTACAGGAGCTCGTAGTCGTGGGTGCAACCGGCGTACTCCTCCGCGTCGAGCGAGACGCCGTAGACCTGCCAGGCCAGCTGGGAGAGCAGGGCGCCCGCGACGCGGTCGATGCGCTCCGTGCGCGCCAGCATGTCGGCGGGAGGCGCCTGGACCACGGTCTGGCGGCGCAGCTCCCAGAGGAGCCAGCTGTCGATGTCGGTCTCGATCAGGCTGTGGACCTCGCTCTGTGCGTCCTCGAGCCCGTCCGCCGCCGCGATGATGGTCGCCTGCTGGGCGTACACGAAGGCATGGGAGCCGCTGTCCAGCGCGTAGTGGCTGAGCATGCCCAGCGCGAAGGCGCGGCCACAGGTCTTGTCGTCCTCGCGCAGGTGGCTCACGGCGTCGCGCAGGGCGAGGAAGGCGTCGAGCACCTTCTGGCCGTGCATGAGGCTGCCTAGGCGATGGCAGGTGGCAGCCGTTCGGGGAAGGGTCGAGAAGCGCGCGAAGAGAGGGTCGGGACCCTGGTTGCCCAGGAGGAAGGCTAGGAGGTCCTGCTCGTCTGCCAGAATCCCCTGGGGCAGGAGGGCGGCCGCCTCCTCGCCAAACAGGTGGTGCGTGATAAGTGCCGGCATCGTGCTGCTCCTTGCCTCGTCCCATGCGGATGACTGGGCTACAGGGTAGACCATTTTGTGACCGTGGCATCGAGTCCGTCCCATCGGGCCGGGCAGTCGTATAATCGCGTTTCTGTGCAAAATCGCGAGCGCAGTTGGGGGGTTGTGCCGTGTCCATCGCAGGAATATTCATCCTGGGCCTCGCGCTCTCCGCCGCCGCTTTCGCCGTCACCATATCCAACAGCTTCGTGTACGGCGGCGAGCGCCGTTCGCGCCTGCTGCTCATGCCGCTCTTCTTCGGTGCCTTTCAGGCGCTCATGCCCCTTTTGGGCTATTACCTGGGAGAGCTCGCGGCGGAGCTGATCGAGGCCTACTCCGGAGTGGTGACCCTGGTCATCCTGGGGGTCATCGGGGGCAGCATGGTGCGCGAGGGCGCGGCGGCGCTCATGGACCCAAGCTCCAGCGAGGCCTGCCAGGTCGCGGTGGTCTCGGGGAAGGACGGGAGCGCCTCTCGCCTGACCATTGCCACGCTGCTCTTCCAGGCGGTCGCCACTGCAATCGACGCCTTCGCCGTGGGCGTGTCGCTCAGGGCCATGGCCGTCAACCTGCCGCTTGCCGTGGGCGTCATCGGCCTCACCACGGCAGCCTGCTGCGTGGTCGCGCTTGCCATCGGCCGCAGGCTCGGCTGCCTTTTGGGAGACCGCGCCGAAGTGGCGGGCGGCGTCGTGCTCGTCATCATCGGCCTGAGGGCCTTCCTGGGGTAGACGGCGCGCCCCTTCGCCGTGCGAGGTGGGTGGGGCGAGCACGTCGAACGCGTTCGTCTGCCGCGCGACTACGTCCAACGCGTTTGTCCGCTATGCGACTACGTCGAACGCGTCAACCCAGTGCGCGACTACGCTCAGCGCGTCTATTTGATGTTCGACTACGTCGAACGCGTCTGAGCGCCGCGCGCCAACTGGGCAAACGCGGAGGCATCAGACGCGTTGGACGCTGTCAATGAAATGAGACACGCGTTGGACGTCGTCGGCAAGGTGAGACACGCGACGGACGCACTTGCGGGCAGCACGCACGCGCGGCGGCCTAGACGTAGAAGAGCATCCTGTTGTAGCTGGGCACGGGCCAGTAGTCCCTGCCGCAGATCCTCTCCATGCCGTCCACCAGCTCGCGCAGCCGCGCCATGGCGGGGATGACCTCGTCGCGGTAGAAGTCGTCCTGCTCCTTGCAGCTTGCGATGCCATGCGCGTGGGAGTTCTTCTCCTCGAGCTCTGCCACGGCCTCGTGGATGGCGTTGATGCCGTCGGTGAGTGCGACCACGGTGGCCTTCTCGGCCGTCGCGGCGATGCCGATCTCGGCCTTGGCGGCGACGGAGGTCGCGATGTCGCCCGAGTAGCTGAAGAGGGCGGGCAGGTACAGGTGGCGCGCCATGTAGACCATGGTGTTCGCCTCGATGTTGATGAGCTTCGCGTACTGCTCGGCGGCGGCGGCGTAGCGCGCGCGGCTCTCCGCCTCGCTGAGGACGGAGTACTTCTCCATGAAGGCGATGTTCTGGGGCTCGACCATGCAGGGGAGGGCGTCGGGCGTGGTCTTGAGGTTGAGGAGCCCGCGCCGGGCCGCCTCCTCCTCCCACTCGTCGGCGTAGCCGTTGCCGTCGAAGATGACGCGCTGGTGGTCGCGGAAGGTGTGACGCACGAAGCGCATGGCCACCTGGGTGAAGTCGCCCAGCTCGTCGATGCGGTCCGCCACGTAGGAGCAGAAGCGGTCGCACTGCTCGGCCACGGCGGTGTTGAGCACCACATTGGGGTCGCTCAGGTTCTGCTGGCTGCCGCACATGCGGAACTCGAACTTGTTGCCCGTGAAGGCGAAGGGGCTGGTGCGGTTGCGATCGGTGTTGTCGCGCAGCACGTCGGGTAGGGCGGGCACCCCCAGGTCGACGAGCTCACGGTCGTGGGACTCGGCGTGCTCCTTGCGGATGAGCGCGTCGACGACAGGCGAGAGCGCGTCTCCCAGGAAGACCGAGATGATCGCCGGGGGCGCCTCGTTGGCGCCCAGGCGGTGGTCGTTGCCCGCGGACGCGACGGAGGCGCGCAAGAGGTCGGCGTGCTCGTCGACGGCCGCGACCAGGCAGGCGAGGAAGACGAGGAACTGCAGGTTGTCCTCGGCCTTGTCCCCTGGTTCGAGCAGGTTCTCGCCGTCGGCGGAAAGAGACCAGTTGTCGTGCTTGCCCGAGCCGTTCACGTACTCGAAGGGCTTCTCGTGCTCCAGGCAGGCCAGGCCGTAGTGGGTGGCCAGAAGCTTGAGCTTCTCCATGGTGATGAGGTTGTCGTCGATGGCGAGCGGCCCCTGCTCGAAGATGGGCGCGAGCTCATGCTGGCAGGGCGCGACCTCGTTGTGCTTGGTGCGCGCGGGCACGCCGAGCTTCCAGAGCTCGTCGTCGACCTCCTTCATGAAGGCGTTGACGGAGGGGCGGATGGCGCCGAAGTAGTGCTCTTCGAGCTCCTGGCCCTTTGCGGGCTCGCAGCCGAAGAGGGTGCGGCCGCAGAGGATGAGGTCGGGACGCGCCTCGTAGTCCTCCTCCTTGATGAGGAAGTACTCCTGCTCGGGGCCGCAGGTGGTCACCACGCGCCGCGGCTCCTTGCCGAAGAGCGCCAGGACGCGCTTGGCCTGCTTCTCGAGGGCCACCTCGGAGCGCAGGAGCGGGGTCTTCTTGTCCAGCGCCTCGCCGGTGTAGCTGATGAAGGCGGTGGGGATGCAGAGCACCTCGTCCTTGATGAAGGCGGGGCTCATGGGGTCCCAGACGGTGTAGCCGCGGGCCTCGAAGGTGGCGCGCAGGCCGCCGTTGGGGAAGCTCGAGGCGTCCGGCTCGCCCTGGACCAGCTCCTTGCCCGAGAACGCCATGAGCACGGTGCCGTCGTCCTTGGGGTTGATGAAGCTGTCGTGCTTCTCGGACGTGATGCCCGTGAGCGGCTGGAACCAGTGGGTGAAGTGGGTGGCGCCCTTCTCCAGCGCCCACTCCTTCATGGCATGCGCGACCTCGTTGGCGATGTCGAGGTCGAGGGGCTTGCCGTCGTCGATGGTCTGCCGGAGCTCGCGGTAGGTCGGCTTGGGAAGCCGGTCCTGCATGTCCGCGTCCGTGAAGACCAGGCTGCCGTATTCCTCGGAAACCTTGTCCTTTGACATGGTGCCCCCAATTCCCCTGTGAGCCCGCGCTCCGCGGTGGCCCGGGCCTGCGTTTCTTTCCGAAAGGTACACTACCTGACCCCTGTTAAAGGGGAGTGAACGGCCACCGACACGAAATGCGGGCATTGGCCGCGCTCGGGTGCCCCGCCTGCCCCATGCGCTCGCGACTTGGCGTGGCTGGGTGAGAGGGGACGCGTCGTTCGCGGGTGGGGCGACGATCCCCGTGAGGGTCTCCGCAAAGGCCGCCGTTCCTCTCGTCCCAAAAGGAGCTCGTCCCTCTCGCCCCAAAAATGTTAGTAATTAGGTAACATTAAAGCGAAGAGGCCAGGGGCGAGAGTGACCGCATTCCCTCCCGCAGCTGGCACGAGGGCGCAGGAAGCGCCACCGGAAGAGAGGGGAAGCACTGATGCCAGACAGCAAGAATGGGGCCCTGACCGTCGCCGTCGTGGGCTGCACCCACGCGGGGACCTTTGCCACCCAGTCGATCCTCGCAGCACATCCCGACTGGCAGGTCCACGTCTTCGAGCGCAACGACACGCTCTCGTTCCTCTCCTGTGGCATCGCGCTCTGGGTGGGCGGCCACGTGTCGGACCCCAGGCGCATGTTCTACTCCTCGCCGGCGGCCCTGGCCGAGCTCGGCGCCACCATGCACATGCGCTGCGACGTGACCTCCGTCGACCTGTCGGCAAAGACCCTGGCCTGGCGCGAGCTCGACGGCGAGGGCGAGGGGACCCTCCCGTTTGACAAGATCGTCGTCACCACCGGCTCCAAGCCCGTGATTCCGCCCATTCCCGGCCTGGCGGAGGGCTTCCAGGCCGGTCGCGTCCTGCGCTGCAAGAACTGGGACGACGGTCGCCAGATCAAGGAGAGGATGTCCGACGCCAGGTCGGTCGCCGTCTTGGGCGCGGGCTACATCGGGGCCGAGCTCGCTGAGCAGGCCTCACTCATGGGTGCGAAGGTCACGCTGATCGACGGCCTCGATCGCGCACTCGCGAAGAACTTCGACGAGGACGTCACCCGCCTGGTCGAGGAAGCCTACCGCGACCATGGCGTGGAGCTGGCCTTCGGCCAGATGGTCGAAAGGGTCGAGGCGGATGAGGCGGGGGTCAGCGTCACGAGTGGTGGGGTCGAGCGCCGCGTCGACTACCTGATCATGGCCGCGGGCTTCTCTCCCCGGACCGAGCTCTTCCAGGGCAAGCTGGACATGCTGCGCAACGGGGCCATCAGGGTGGACCCCTACATGCGTGCGACGCTGCTCGACGAGGACGGCATGCCCGAGGCGGAGCCCTGTCAGGACGTGTTCGCGGCGGGTGACAGCGCCACCGTGCTCTACAACCCCACGGGCGAGGACGACTACATCCCCCTGGCCACCAACGCGGTGAGGCAGGGGCTGCTCGTGGGGGCCAACGCCGTCGAGCCCACGAAGGCCTACCTGGGCACGCAGGCGACCTCGGCCGTGCAGCTCTATGACCTCTCGCTCGCGGCGACGGGGCTTACCGTGGCGGGCGCTGCGGCGCGTGGCGTCGAGGTCGCCTCCACCACGCTGGTGCAGGACTTCCGTCCCGACTTCATGCTCACCACCGAGCCCGTGACCTGCGTCCTGACCTGGGACCCCACGACCCGCGAGGTCAAGGGGGCGCAGTTCGCCTGCAGGCATGACATCTCTCAGGCCGCGAATGCGGTGTCGATCGCGATTCACAACCACAACACCATCGACGAGCTGGCGGGCTTCGACTTCTTCTTCCAGCCCAACTTCGGCCAGCCCGTCAACTACGTCGGCGCCGTGGCCATGCAGGCCGTGGCCGAGGCCGACGCAGTGCGGTAGGGCCGGGAGACATTCGGCGGGGTCGGGGTCGTCCGGCCGGGCTGGGTCCCGGCCGGGTGGCCTGGCCTATCTCGTCCGATTCGTTCAGAACTCGCTCGAGATTGCAGTTTGCTGTCATCTCGGGCGAGTCCTGAACGGTTGGCTGGAGCGCGGCGTGCCGAAAACGTGCCTGCCCCGTTCGACAACGTCCAACGCGCGCTACTTTTGCCCGACAGCGTCCAATGCGTCTGAGCAAGAATCGCGACCTGCGAGTTCTCTGGTGCCTTGGACGTGTCGGACACTTTCGAGCAGCTGAGACGCGCGCCGGACGTCGTCGAGGACCCTATCCCAGGCTCCTCGCCCCTTCCGCTGCCGTCCCGGCCCGCGGGTACAATGTGGCCTGGGGCCATCGCGCTCGCGAACGTCCCTCGACCACAGCAAGGAGCACCCATGCCAGACCAGCCAAGCACCGAGGCCGCCCAGGCCCAGCCCACCGCGCAGCCCGCGGAGCAGCGCACCATCGCCGTGATCGACGGCAACTCGCTCATGCACCGCGCCTTCCATGCCATCCGCCAGCCCATGAGCGCGCCGGACGGACGCTCCACCAACGCCCTCTTCGGCTTCTTCAACATGTTCGTCAAGTTCGTCGAGACCTTCCGCCCCGATGGCATCATCTGCGCATTCGACAAGGGCCGGCCGCAGGTCCGTATTGACATGCTGCCCCAGTACAAGGCCCAGCGCCCCCCCATGGACCCCGACCTCCACGAGCAGTTCCCCATGGTCAAGGAGCTGCTCCGCGCGATGGACGTGCCCGTGGCGGAGCTTCAGGGCTGGGAGGGCGACGACATCCTGGGCACCCTCGCCCGCAGGGGAGAGGAGGCCGGCTACCAGATGCTGCTGGTCACCGGCGACCGCGACATGTACCAGCTCGCGACCGAGAGGGTGCGCATCGTCTCCACCAAGAAGGGCACCTCGGACGTCGCCATCATGACGCCCGAGAGCGTGGACGACCTCTACCACGGCGTCACGCCCGAGCTCGTGCCCGACTTCTACGGCCTCAAGGGAGACAGCTCGGACAACATCCCCGGCGTTCCCGGCATCGGTCCCAAGAAGGCGGCGGCCCTCATCGTGCAGTACGGAAGCCTGGACGAGGTCATAGCCCATGCGGACGAGGTCAAGGGCAAGATGGGAGAGAACCTCCGCGCCCACGTGGACGACGCCCTTCTTAGCCGCAAGGTCGCCACGATCCGGACCGACGCGCCGCTCGAGCTCGAGCTCAAGGACGCTCGCTTTCCCACCTTCGACCCGGCAGAGGTGGCCGAGGCCTTCTCTGCCCTTGGGTTCACGGGCATGACCGGGCGCATCGTGCGCCTTGCCGGCGTCGAGGACGTCCCGGAGCAGTCGCCGGCCCCTCAGGTCGCCCTCGATGCCCCGCTCGAGGGCGACGACGCGCGCAAGGCCCTGGACGTCGCCCTTGCCGCCGGCGAGTGGCTGGGCGCCTCCTTCGAGGAGGTCGAGGGCCCTGGTGGCCAGCTGGCGCTTGACCTGGGCGACGGCAAGACCCTGACCGTCTGGGTCAGCACCGAGGCCGCGCTGCTCAAGTTCGCCGCCTCCGACGCCACGAGCGCCCTCGCCCGCATCGCGTGCGAGGGTCGGCTCGCCTCGGGCGACGCGAAGGCCCTGCTGCACCTGGCCTGCCCCTATGACTCCTCCGAACCCGCCCTCGTTGAGGTCGGCGAGCTGGACGCCGCGCGCATCTTCGACGTCGGCGTGGCAGGCTACCTGCTGGCGTCGGACGATGTGGACTTCTCGCCCGTGGCCCTTGCCGGGGCGTACCTCGACGTGCCGCTGCCCGCCGCGACGGACGAGGTCGGCAAGGCGGGCGTCGACGCGCTTGCGGCACGCCTCCTTAGGCCCGAGCTCGCGCGCAGGCTCGAGGAGGACGGTTCCCTCAGGCTCTTCCAGGGACTCGAGATGCCCCTGCTCCCGGTGCTCCTGCAGATGGAGCGCTGTGGCCTGCACGCCGACCCCGCCGCGCTCGCGGCGCAGTCCGCGGAGCTCGGGGAAGAGATCGGCTCGATGGTCGCGGCGGTCAAGGCGGCGGCGGGGGAGGACTTCAACCTCGACTCCCCGCAGCAGCTGAGCCATGTGCTCTTTGACGTGTGGGGACTTCCCACCCTCGGGCTGAAGAAGACCAAGAAGGGCTTCTATTCCACCAATGCCAAGACCCTCGAGAACCTGGCGAGCGAGGACGGGCGCGTGCGCACGGTGCTCGACTACCGCGAGCGCGCCAAGATCAAGAGCACCTACCTGGACGCGCTGCCCGCGTTGATCCGCAAGGACGGCCGCATCCACACCACGCTCAACCAGACCGTCGCGGCGACCGGCCGGCTCTCCAGCTCCGATCCCAACCTGCAGAACATCCCCACCCGTTCCGAGCTGGGACACCGCGTGCGCACGGCCTTCACCGTGCCCGAGGGCAGCGTGTTCCTCGCCTGTGACTACTCCCAGATCGAGCTCAGGCTGCTCGCCCACCTCTCTGCCGACGAGCACTTGGTCGAGGCCTTCTGCGAGGGCGCCGACTTCCATGCCGCAACCGCGGCGCGCGTGTTTGGCGTGCCTGTCGAGGAGGTGTCGCATGAGCTGCGCAGCCGGGCCAAGGCGGTCAACTTCGGCATCGTCTACGGGCAGCAGGCGTTTGGCCTCTCCAGTTCGCTGCACATCTCACGCGACGAGGCCCAGCGGATGATTGACCGCTACTTCGAGGTGTACCCCGGCGTTCGTGCCTTCCTGGACGCCCAGGTGGAGTTTGCCCGCAAGAACGGATGGGTCGCCACGTCCTTCGGACGGAAGCGCCACATCAAGGACATCAACAGCCGCAACTTCCAGCTGCGCTCCTTTGGCGAGAGGACCGCCATGAACCACCCCATGCAGGGAACGGCGGCTGACATCATCAAGATCGCCATGGTCCAGGTGGCCGCGCGGCTCCGCGAGGAGGGGCTGCGCTCCAAGCTCGTGCTGCAGATCCACGACGAGCTGGACTTCGAGTGCCCGAAGGACGAGGTGGAGGCACTCTCGGCCCTGGTGAAGGAGACCATGGAGGGCGTCGTGAAGCTGCGCGTCCCGCTGATTGCCGACGTCTCCTTCGGCTCCAATTGGGCGGAGGCGAAGTAGGGGGCATCGGACGACCACGTTGGGCGACCACGTTGGGCGGCCACGCCGGCAGCCTCCATCGTCGCTGGTAGATGGGACCTTCTCCTCACAAGAACCGTATGGGGAGAGGGTCCCACTCTCATTCCGTGGGGAGAATGACCTCTTTTCATGCTAATAAGTTTGCCATGTCTAACTATCTGTCATACACTGTGGGCGATAAAGTTAGACAAGACTAACTAATGCCATATGGACTCGACCTTGTCGGGATTCGAAAGGAAGACCCGTGAGCTACATGGAACGATATGCCTCCCTCGACGGGAGCCGCACGGCGCGGCTCGCCCTTCTGGCCCATGAGGCACTGCCCTGCATCGTTGCCCTGGCCTGCGCCTTCATGCTGAGCCTCGCCCTCTCTGGCTGCTCGGGAGGCACCCCTACCACGGACGCCACAACGAAGGACGCGGCTCAGAAGCCCGTGGTCCTGACCACCTTCACCGTCATCCAGGACATGGCACAGAACGTCGCCGGCGACCATCTGGACGTCCAGTCCATCACCAAGCCTGGCGCCGAGATCCACGACTACGAGCCCACGCCCGACGACATCAAGCGTGCCCAGGGGGCGAGCCTCGTGCTCGAGAATGGCCTGGGCCTCGAGCGCTGGTTCGAGAAGTTCATGAGCGACTCCAGCGCACGTCGCGCCAACCTCTCCGAGGGCGTCGAGCCCATGCAGATCTCGGAGGGCGAGTACCAGGGCAACGCCAACCCGCACGCCTGGATGTCGCCCAAGAACGGCATGGTCTACGTTGACAACATCGTGAAGGCCTTCTCGGAGCTCGACCCCGAGCATGCGGATGACTACAAGGCCAACGGCGAGAAGTACAAGAAGGAGCTCCAGTCCGTCGCCGACGAGATGGAGAAGGGCCTTGCTGGCCTGCCCCAGGACCAGCGCACCCTGGTGACCTGCGAGGGGGCGTTCTCGTACCTCTGTCGTGACGCCGGCCTCTCGGAGGTCTACCTCTGGCCCGTGAACGCCGAGAACGAGGGCACGCCCCAGCAGATCGCGAACGTGGTCAGGCGCGTGAGGGAGTCCAAGGTGCCCTGCGTGTTCTGCGAGTCCACGGTGAGCCCCAAGGCTATGCAGCAGGTGGCGGACGAGACCGGCGCCGCCTTCGCGACGGATGACCGGCACGTGCTCTACGTCGACTCCCTCTCGGAGGAGGGCGGCGTGGTGCCCAACTACCTCGAGCTGCTGCGCTACGACGCCCGCACCATCGTGGACGGCCTCACGGGAGGGGTACGCTGATGTCGCACGCCACCTCAAGCGACTCCCTCCGCGTGGAGGGGGTCACCCTGCGGTACCCGCGCGCCATGTACCCGGCGCTCGAGGACGTGAGCATCGGCCTCGCGAAGGGCAGCCTCTGCGCCCTCGTGGGACCCAACGGGGCGGGCAAGTCGACGCTCATGAAGGTGATCATGGGCGTCGAGAGGCCCCAGCGGGGGAGCGTCAGCTTCGACGGCCGCGACTCGGCGCAGGCACGGCGCCTGGGGCTCGTGGGGTACGTGCCACAGCGCGACGTCTCGGACGAGGGCTTCCCCCTCTCCGTGGAGGACGTGGTCATGCTGGGGCGCTACGGCAGGCTCGGACCCCTGCGTGGCCCCTCTCGCGCGGACCATGCCGCGGTGGACGAGGCGATCGCGCGCGTGGGCCTGCAGGACCTGCGCTATCGTCCGATCGCCTCCCTCTCCGGGGGGCAGACCAAGCGCATGTACGTCGCGCGTGCGCTGGCGCAGCAGGCACGGTTCATGCTGATGGACGAACCCTTCGCCGGTGTCGACAAGAGCTCCGAGGCCACGCTCGCGTCGCTCATGCGCGAGCTTTCGGGCGAGGGAATCACGCTGCTCGTGGCGGTGCACGACCTGCACATGGTGGCAGAGGAGTTCGACCAGGCCATCCTCCTCAGGCGGTCCGTGATCTTCCAGGGTCCCGCGTGCGAGGCGCTCAGGCCGGAAGTGCTTTCCCGTGCGTTCTCGGTGGACGACCACCGCGCCCGCGAGCTGGTGGCCTGATGGAAGGCGTGGCAGCCCTCGAGCTGCTCTCGTTCGCGTTCATGCAGCGCGCCATCGTCACGGGCCTTGCCACGGCCCTCGTCTGTGGCGTCATCAGCTGCTACGTGATACACGTGGGCTGGTCGCTCATGGGCGACGCCATATCGCATGCCGTGCTGCCCGGCGTGGTGGTCTCGTACATGCTGGGGCTTCCCTACGCCGTGGGTGCCGTCGTCGCGGCGCTCCTCGCGGTGGCGCTCATCGGAGTGGTGAGGAGGAGCGGGCAGATACGCGCCGACACCTCCATGGGCATCGTGTTCACCACCCTGTTCTCGCTGGGCACCGTGCTCATCTCGAAGGTCCCCAGCCAGGTGTCCCTCTCGCACATCCTCTTCGGCAACCTCCTGGGCGTCGGCGTGCCCGACATGTACCAGGTGATCGTACTTGGGTCCATCGTGCTCGCGGTGCTCCTGCTGCTCAGGCGGGACCTCGTGCTCTTCGCCTTCGACCCCATGCACGCCCAGGCGCTGGGGAAGTCGCCCCAGCTGCTGAGCGGCATTCTCCTGTGCGCCCTTGCCGTGACCGTCGTGGTGTCGCTGCAGGCCGTGGGCATCATCCTCTCCGTGGCGATGCTCGTCACCCCGGGTGCCACGGCGCGCATGCTGACGGACAGCTTCTGGAAGATGCTGTGGCTGTCGCCGCTCGTCGCCGTCGTCGCCACCGTGCTGGGCATCTGGGCGAGCTACGTCCTCGATGCCTCCTCGGGCGGCATGATCGGTGTGGTCCTGGGCCTGCTCTTCGCGCTGGCCTGCGTCTTTGGTCCCCATGGGCTGATCGCCGAGCTGCGTCACAGGAGCAGTCTGACGTAGGGGCTGGTCTCTCGCGCGGTGCGGGCCGCCCGGCTGTCGTACAATGGCCCGCACTGCGTGAGCCGCATGGGGCGGCTTGCGGGAGGCGAGAGGAGCCAACCATGATGCATGTGGTCGTCTACACGGACGGCTCCTCGCGCGGCAATCCCGGACCGGGCGGCTACGGGGCGGTCATGCGCTACGTCGACCCCGCAGGCACGCTGCACCAGAAGGAGCTCGCCCAGGGGTATCGGCGCACCACCAACAACCGCATGGAGCTCCTGGGGGTCATCGCGGCGCTCGAGGCGCTCAAGCGGCCCTGCGAGGTCGAGGTCCACTCGGACTCCCAGTACGTGGTGAACGCCTTCGCCAAGGGCTGGGTCTGGGGGTGGCTCAAGAAGGGCTGGAAGACGGCCAGCAAGCAGCCGGTCAAGAACCCCGACCTCTGGAAACGTCTGCTGGCGGCGGCGAAGCCCCACGAGCTCAGCTGGCATTGGGTCAAGGGACATGCGGGGGCCGAGCTCAACGAGCGCTGCGACGAGCTTGCCACCTCTGCCGCCGACGGCCTGCTGGGACCCCTCCTTGAGGATGCTGGCTTTGAGGGGTAGGCCTTCTCGTCTGCCTTGCGCGCCTCGCATGGTCATTTTGCCAAGTGCTATAGTTTGCCACGTCAAACTTATGGTCCTTGGAGGAATCGCATGGTCGTAGACGTCATCATCATCGTCGCCGTTCTGATTGGCATGTTCTTTGGCCTGCGCCGTGCCGTGGGAACTGCCACTGGCAGGCGTGACTGCTGCTCGGGCGATGCCAAACCGAGTGGGAAGAAGTTCCGCGCGACGAGGATCGAGGACACTGACGAGGCGCACTACCCTTACGCGACGGACCTCACCGTTGCGGGCATGAGCTGCCAGAATTGCGCGCGGAACGTCGAGAACGCCCTCGATTCGATTGAGGGCACCTGGGCGCGCGTCGACCTCGACACGCGGACCGCCCACGTCCTCTCGAAGCAGCCTGTCGACCTCGACGCCTATAGGGAAGTGGTCTCGGAGTCAGGCTACCGCGTCATCTCCTAGGCACACCTGTCAAAGGTGGACGTCGGCTTGGTCGTCGGACTTGGGATGCGGGCCGCAGGCGCCTGAGGGGCAGCGGGCGCTTGAGGAGCGACGTGCCTAGGTAAGAGGCGCCTTGAGATGGGGCGCCATGGGCATCTCCTCGTAGATGAGGTGGTACTTCTCCTCCACAAGGGCCAGGAAGTCGGCGGGGGTGATGGCAGGGACGGCCGAGCGCTCGAAGCCCTCCACGTTGCGGGTAAGGATGTAGTCGGCACCCACCTTCTGTGCCGCCCTACTTACGACGCAGTCCTCGAAGTCTTCCCAGCCCTGCTCTGCTGCCCAGCGGATGTCCTCCCCATCTATGGCGCATGTCTTGACCAGGGAAAGGCATTCGACGATTGATCTCTGTACCGTCTTGCTGCTCATCTGCTTTCGTGCAACATAGAAGATGTCCGCGTATGACTTGGCGGACGCCCATAGCTCCGCATCGCGAAAGCAGCTCATGACATAAACCCTTTTCCAGTCCTCGACAAAGGGCTGTCTCGTCTCGAAGAAGTCGAGCAGGACGTTAGTATCAACCAAGAGCTTCATAGTCAGCCCGCTTTCCTTCGGCGATGATTTCCTTGTAGTCGTGAGGGTCCCAGCCCCCGACAGGCGTGGGTAGTGCCACAGCCGCAAATGCGGCCTCGATCTGCGCCCGGATCTCTGGCGTGATGATGCGTACGGTCTTCTGGGGCTCCCCTCCTGCTGCGGGAGCGGAAGGCTCCTGGTCGGGCAGTGACTCATGTCTCAGCACGTAGTCGTAGGCTGCGTTCACGAGCTTCGTGGGGCTCGAACCGATGCGCTTCAGAATGGCGTTTCCCTGGTTGCGAACCTCGACGGGCACGCGCGCGGTGACCATGGCGTCCATTGCAGCTCCTCTCCTCTATTTTATGGTAATATTGTAATACAGAAGAGAAGGCAAGAGCTGTTTTTCTGTGGGCTTTCTGCTGGTTCGCTCAGGTAAGGGACATGAGCTCGATGACGACGCAGGCAAGCACGACGACTACGATTGCCCAAATGAACCATCTCGCCACGACGAGGAGGCGCGCCCAGAGGGGGAGCGGGAGTCGGCGGGAACGGATGGGCCTCTCCTCTTGGAGCTTCGCCCTGCTCGATTCGATCTGCCGCCGATCCTCCTCGAGCATCTCGCTCCACCAAGAGCTGCCCTCGACGGGCTTCCAGGGTTCCTTCCAATTGGTGCCCGGCAACATGCCGACCGCCTCCTCGTGCGACGGGGCTACAGGGACGTGTCCGTCTTGCCAATCATGATGTTGAGGATCTCGACGTCGGTTGGGTGCATGCCCACGCGTCCCACATAGCCCATGGACCGGATGGTCTCCTCGGCGTCCTTGCCCACCAGGCCGTCGCCCGCGAGGAAGTTGTCGTCCGCGAGCGCCATGTCGCAACCCAGTATCGCCGCGTCGACGGCAGCCGATATCTTTGCCGCGCAGCTGGGCTTGGCACCGTCGCAGACGATGCCGCCCACGTTGGCCAGGGTGTTCACGATGGTCGCCTCGAACTGCGCGAAGCTCCCGCCGCGCAGGTAGCAGATGCCGGCGCCGGCGCCACAGGCTGCACTCACCGCGCCGCAGAAGGCGCTCAGCTCGCCGATGAAGTACTTGACGTGCACGGCCACGAGGTCCGAGAGCGCGACGGCGCGGACCAGCGTCTCGTGGTCGCTCCAGAGCTCGTGGGCGTATTCGAGCACGGGCTGCGAGCAGGTGATCCCCTGGTTTCCGCTGCCACAGCAGATGGTGACGGGAAGGGGGCAGCCGCTCATGCGGGCGTCCGACCCCGCAGCGGCGGTCGCGCGGGCCTTGCACGAGATGTCGTTGGGACGGCTCGCGAGCAGCGTGGAGCCGATGTTCGCGCCCCAGCGGTCCTCGAGCCCTGCCTTCGAGATGGTCTGGTTGGTCTCTATCTGTCCGCTGATCAGCTCGTCCACGTCAGACAGCTCGAGCTCGTGGGCGAAGTCCCAGACGGACCTGAGCGAGAGCGCCGAGCGGTCCGCCGCAGGCCTCTCGCCTGCGTCCTCACCCGGTCCCCCCGAGGTGGTCGCCACGCCCGTCGCCACCCCGTCAAGAGAGAGCTCGCAGACGTTGGTGTGGCGCTCCTCGATGCAGGCGGCGGCCTCGTGGCCCTGGCCGAGGGCGACCACGCGGACGTAGAGGTTGGGCACGCCCTCCGCGAGCTCGACCTCGCAGCGGCCCTCCTCGACGAGGGAGCGCGCGTCCCGGCGGTCCTGCTCGCTCACGCTCTGGAGCACCTCGAGCGAGCCGTCGGGGTCCCCACCCATGGCGCCGAGGGCGGCTGCTGCTTCGATGCCGCGCATGCCGCCGGAGTTGGGCACGGTGACGCTCTTCACGTTCTTGATGATGTTGCCGCTGCAGGCGACCCTCAGGCGCTCGGGGCGCTGCCCTAGCGTGCGGGTTGCGAGGGCGGCCGCGAGGGCAACGGCGATGGGCTCGGTGCAGCCCAGCGCGCAGACGAGCTCCTCGTTGAGGATGGCGACGTGGTTGAGGTACGAGCTTCGGTCCATGCGGGTCTCCAGCTAGGATGGGCGTGCGCGTCTTGACAGGATGCACTGTATATCATGTGCGAACGTGCGGGCGGGCCAGAAAAACTGCGCACGCTGGCTCCGAATTGTGAAGGCGAACGGCAAAGGGCCAGCTGCCGTGGGACCGTCAAGAGTCCCGTGCGCAGATCTTAGCGGTGACCCTCGTCCTCGGCGTCAAGTCGCGCCACGAGCTCGCCCAGCTCGTCCGCGAGCTTGCCGATGCTCCCGCGCCAGACGGCGGCCCTGGGCCAGCCGTGGCCCACGTATGCGGTGCGCAGGCCGATGTCGGGGCGGGGGATGTCGCGTCCGGCGTCGTTGCCCACCATGAGGCACTCCTCGGGGACGAAGCCCAGGCTGGCTATGAACTCCTGGTAGTAGCGGGCGCTCGGCTTGGAGCGACGGGAGTTCTCGAGGGTGGAGACGAGGGCGAAGTCGATGTCGTCCAGTCCCGCCCATCTCAGGCGTGCGCTGTCCACCGCGGGCGAGAAGACCGGGTTGGTGGCCAGGGCCACGGTGTATCCCAGCTCCTGCGCGCGCCTGACGCAGCGGCGCGCGCCCGGGCGCGGCCTGGCCTGGGTGACCCCGTCGCGCAGGTGGTCGATCCACTCCCCCTCGAGGCAGTCGATGGCACCCCTGACCGCCGGGTCATCCAGCGGCACGCCCGAGAGGCGCAGGTAGGTCTTGTCGAAGAGCTCGCGTCCCGTGAGGTCGTCCTGGCGCGTGGCGGAGTCCACCGCGAGGTAGCAGCGCGAGAGCCAGGCATAGGCCACGGGCACGGGAGTGCGGCCTATGCGTGCGAGCACGCGCGCCTCCGCCCAGAGGTAGCGGGCGATGAAGGCGCTGAGGTTGATGTCGAGCAGGGTGTTGTCCAGGTCGAAGAGGACGGCCTTGATCATGAGGGGGCAGCTCCCTTCCGTCATTGCTGGCCCTAGCTTACCCACCCGGTCGCCTGGGGCCGCCTGGCATCGGGCATGACTCGTGGAAATACAGATTTAAGCTCGTGAACCTTGAAATACCCCATCTTGTCAAGGTATTCTGTCCAACGTGTGGCAAGGTGCCGCACGACTGTATCTGTCGGCCCCCGAGAGCATGTAAGTTCCCGATTGCGCGACGCACCAGCAGAGCGCCCTAGGCAGCGATCATGTAGATCGGGGCCCCGTTTTCGAAAGGGGTCCACCTTTGAGTGAGATTCAGAACTCGTCCATCTTCTCCCTGGATGACGTCTCAGACGAGGAGATGAACAGCCTCATCGACGGTACCATCACCGACTTCGATGAGGGCGATCTTGTGACGGGTACCGTCGTCAAGATCGAGCACGATGAGGTTCTGCTGGACATCGGGTTCAAGTCCGAGGGCGTCATTCCCTCTCGCGAGCTCTCCATCCGCAAGGACGTCAACCCCGAGGACGTCGTCGCCCTGGGCGACGGCATCGAGGCCCTGGTCCTTCAGAAGGAGGACAAGGAGGGTCGTCTGATCCTCTCCAAGAAGCGTGCCGAGTACGAGCGCGCCTGGAACCGCGTCGAGGAGAAGTTCAACGCCGGCGAGAACGTCGAGGGCGAGGTCATCGAGGTCGTCAAGGGCGGCCTGATCCTGGACATCGGCCTGCGCGGCTTCCTGCCCGCCTCCCTGGTCGACCTCCGTCGCGTCAAGGACCTCAACGCCTTCCTGGGCACCCGCATCGAGGCCCGCGTCATCGAGATGGACCGCAACCGCAACAACGTCGTCCTCTCCCGTCGCGTCGTGCTCGAGGAGGCCCGCAAGGCCGAGCGCTCCGAGATTCTCTCGAAGCTCCAGCCTGGCATGCGCCTCAAGGGCTCCGTCTCGTCCATCGTGGACTTCGGCGCCTTCGTGGACCTGGGCGGCATCGACGGCCTGATCCACATCTCCGAGCTCTCCTGGAACCACGTCAACCACCCCTCCGAGGTCGTCAAGGTCGGCCAGGAGGTCGAGGTGCAGGTCTTGGACGTCGATCTCAACCGCGAGCGCATCTCGCTGGGCCTCAAGCAGACCACCGAGGATCCCTGGAGGACCCTGGTCAAGAAGTATCCCGTGGGCGCCATCGTCGAGGGCACCGTCACCAAGCTCGTCACCTTCGGTGCCTTCGTCGACCTGGGCAACGGCGTCGAGGGCCTGGTCCACATCTCCGAGATGGCCAAGCAGCACGTCGACGCTCCCGCGCAGGTTTGTGCCGTGGGCGATACCGTGCAGGTCAAGGTCATGGAGATCGACCTCGACCGTCGCCGCATCTCCCTGTCCATGAAGTCCGCCGCCGAGACCCTGGGCGTCGAGGTCGAGGTCAAGCCCCTCGACAAGCCCGAGGATGACGACGAGGAGGAGGCTCCCGTCGAGGAGTAGCCTCCTGGCTCTTGCCTGCTTTGCCGTTGACGGGGTCGCCTTCGGGCGGCTCCGTTTTTTGCGGGAGACCGGGGAGAGGGGGTGCGCATGACCCGCTCCGGTGCCGTGGGATGGCGTCTGCGCTATCCTATGGGTTTGTGGTGCGCGTTGTCGGGCGTGCGGGAATATTGCGTCTGCGAACGGGCATCCTGAAAGGGACAGGCGCCCAGCGGGCGGGTCCCGACGGGGGATTCACGAAGCGAGAAGGGGTACGTGATGGCTAACGCCGATCTTAACAGGAAGGCCGCGGAGTTCATGCGTGGTCGCAACGGGGCCGACGAGCTCGCAGTCTGCGCCGGGCTTCTCGCCCTCGTCCTCGCCGTCGTCAACATCTTCGCGCGCCAGGTCTGGCTCACCGTGGTCGTCGTCCTCCTTGTCGCCTATGCCGTGTTCAGGATTGTCTCGCCTGACGTGGCCGCCCGCCGCAAGGAGAACGAGGCCGTGATGGAGCGGATCGGGCCGGCCCGCCTGTGGCTGCGCAATCCCCCCGCTGCCCTGAAGGAGAGCCGCGAGTACAAGCATGCCCGCTGCCCACGCTGCAACCAGGTGGTGCGCGTGCCGCGCGGCAAGGGACTGGTCAGGGTCACCTGCCCTCGCTGCGGGGAGAAGTTCGAGTTGCGCTCCTAGCCTTCACGAGCAATCTGTCGGCACCCCAGGCGCGGTCGGATTCGTCCGGCCGCGCCTGGCTTGTGCGGCTGGGGTCGTCGGCAGCCAGCGATTTGATGGAAGCGAGGAGGGCGTCCCACCGTCATGCGATGATGGATGCCCGACGGACGGAAGAGGGGAGGGGTCATGTACGTGGTGTTTCTGGCGGGCGGCATCGCATCGGGCAAGTCGACCGTCGCCCGTCTCCTTGCGGCCCGCGGGGCACGCGTGATCGACCTCGACCAGCTGTCTCGTGACGTCCTGGCTCCAGGCGAGCCGTGCCTCGCGGAGGTCGCGGCCACCTTCGGGGCCGACCTGCTCGATCCCGTGACGGGAGAGCTTGACCGGAGGCTTCTGGCCCATCGCGCGTTTGCAACGCCCGAGGGGACGTCCCGCCTCGAGGCCATCGAGCTCCCGCACATCAAGTCCCGCCTGGGTCGGCTCCTCGACGAGGCCAGGGCCGAGGCGGCGCCTCCCACCTGCGTCGTGGTGGAGGTGTCCCTGCTCGACCGCGTCCAGGACCTGCTTGCGCTTACCGACGAGGTCCTGGTAGTGAGCTGCCCCGCTCCGACCAGGCTCGAGCGCGCGGTGACACGCGGCATGGGCCGGGCGGACGCCGCAGCTCGCATGGCGCTGCAGCCTACGGACGAGTACCTTTCCGCCCACTGTGACGTCGAGCTCGCAAACGACTCGGACGAGGAGGGGCTTGCGGCAAAGGTCGATGCGTGGTGGGCGGAGCATGTTTCACGCTCATGGGCTCCCGCCCCAAGGAGGGGAGGGCCTGATGCGCCACGAGCGCTTCTTTAGGTGGTTCAGGACCATCCCCATCCTCGTGATGCTCGCGGTCTGCGTGCTCACCTTCGCCGCCGACTTCGCGCCCAGGCAGGTCGTGAGGCAGCTGCTCTTTCCCGTGAGCCATGCGAGCCAGATTAACGAGTCCTCGAGCAGGCATGGGGTCGATCCCTACTTGACCTGTGCCGTTATCAAGTGCGAATCGGGCTGGAACGCCGACGCGAGCTCGTCCGCGGGGGCGGTGGGGCTCATGCAGCTCCTGCCCGCCACCGCAAGCGAGATGGCGCGCCTGGGGCTCGTCGACTCCTCGCGCTACGACCCCAGCGAGCTCACCGACCCAGCGACGAACATCGAGTACGGCACGGCATACCTAGCCTACCTGCAGAAGGCGCTGGGAAGCCGCGACGAGGTCATCGCCGCCTACAACGCGGGGGTGGGCAACGTCCAGGGCTGGCTCAGCGGCGGGGGAGAGATCTCGTCCAAGATCGAGTATGCCGAGACCGCCGCCTACCTGGTGCGCGTGAACGACGCCTACGACCGCTACCAGGAGCTGTACCCTGAGGGAGTGAGCGACTCCTCCCTCGCGCTCTCCTGACGGTCGGGGCCCTTGCCCGCCCGTGGGACGGCGTCCGGCCCGGTACCCCTGGGCACATGCTGCTGCGGAGGTGCCGCCGAATGTGGGTACACTTGTTCCTGTGAGCAGACGGCGGGCAGCGCGCCCGCGAGGGAGGGGCAGCCATGCCGCAGGAGCAGAAGCCGCGCACGTTCGTATCTGACGAGGGGCAGACCATAAGCTACGAGCCCCTTGCCGGGACGGCGGAGGCCAAGGAGCGCTTCGGCGCCGAGCTCAAGCGCTTCGGCTTGGAGCACGGTGACGAGCGACTAGAGGTCGTCTCTCCCTTCGAGCCCGCAGGTGACCAGCCCCAAGCCATCAAGAAGCTCAGCGAGGGCATCGAGCAGGGCCTGCGCTACCAGACGCTGCTGGGCGTCACCGGGTCGGGCAAGACCTTCTCCATGGCGAAGACCATCGAGGCCGTGCAGAAGCCCACGCTGATCATGGAGCCCAACAAGACCCTCGCCGCCCAGGTGGCGAGCGAGATGAAGGAGCTCTTCCCCCACAACGCCGTCGTCTACTTCGTGAGCTACTACGACTACTACCAGCCCGAGGCCTACGTCCCGCAGTCGGACACCTACATCGAGAAAGACGCCTCCATAAACGAGGAGGTCGAGAAGCTCCGGCACCAGGCCACCTCGAGCCTGCTCAGCCGCCGCGACGTGATCGTGGTCGCCTCCGTGAGCTGCATCTACGGCATCGGCAGCCCGCAGGACTACGCGGGCCTCGCCCCCAACGTGGACAAGTCGCAGCCCCTGGAGCGCGACGACCTCATACGCGAGCTCATCGACATCCAGTACGACCGCAACGACTACGACCTCGCCCGTGGCAGCTTCCGCGTGCGCGGCGACACCGTGGACGTGTACCCGCCCTATGCGGAGAACCCCCTGCGCGTGAGCTTCTTTGGTGACGAGGTCGAGCTCATAGCCGAGATAGACAACGTGACGGGCGAGGTGGTGCGCGAGTACGACGCCATCCCCATCTGGCCCGCTTCCCACTACGTGACGGAGCGGCCCAAGGTGGCGCACGCGCTCAAGACCATCAGCGAGGAGCTGGAGGGGCGCGTGGCGGAGCTCAAGGCCAACGACATGCTGCTCGAGGCGCAGAGACTTTCGCAACGCACGGCCTACGACCTCGAGATGCTCGAGACCATGGGCTATTGCTCGGGCATCGAGAACTACTCGCGTCACATGGACGGCCGCTCGGCGGGTGAGCCCCCCTATACGCTGATCGACTACTTCCCCCGCGACATGCTTTGCATCGTCGACGAGTCGCACGTCACGGTCCCGCAGATCCGCGGCATGTACGAGGGCGACCGCGCGCGCAAGATAACCCTGGTGGACCACGGGTTCCGCCTGCCTTCGGCGCTGGACAACCGCCCGTTGCGCTTCGACGAGTTCGAGCAGCGCATCCCCCAGTTCGTCTACGTGTCCGCCACGCCGGGCGACTACGAGGAGGGCGTGAGCCAGCAGGAGGTCGAGCAGGTCATCAGGCCGACGGGGCTCTTGGACCCCGAGGTCGAGCTCAGGCCCGTCCGCGGCCAGATCGACGACCTCCTGGACGAGATTCGCGAGCGCACCGCCCGCAAGGAGCGCGTGCTGGTCACCACGCTCACCAAGCGCATGGCCGAGGACCTCACCGATCACCTGCTGGATGCCGGCGTCAAGGTCAACTACATGCACTCCGACACGGCGACCCTCGACCGCATAGAGATCATCCGCGACCTGCGCCTGGGCAAGATCGACGTCTTGGTGGGCATTAACCTGTTGCGCGAGGGCCTGGACATCCCCGAGGTCTCGCTCGTGGCGATCCTGGACGCCGACAAGGAGGGCTTCCTGCGCAACCGCCGCTCCCTCATCCAGACCATGGGCCGTGCCGCGCGCAACGCGCAGGGCAAGGTCATCATGTACGCGGACTCCGTGACCGACTCCATGCGCATCGCCATGGACGAGACGGCCCGCCGCCGCGGCATACAGCAGGCCTTCAATGCCGAGCACGGCATCACTCCCAAGACCATCAACAAGTCCATCACCGACGTGAAGGGCTTCATCGACGAGGCGTCACGGACCCTGAACGACAAGTCGCGCGTGAACGGGGAGTTCTTCACGGCGGCAGGGGAGGCGGGTGCCTCGGCGGACACCCCGGAGGGGCGCGAGGCAGTCGCGGACGCCGTGGCCGAGGAGCTGTCGGGCCTGCCCAAGGACGAGCTCGCGCGCGTGCTGGGGGCACTTGAGGACGAGATGATCCAGGCTTCCGCGGACATGGACTTCGAGCGTGCGGCGGTGCTTCGCGACCAGGTGGTGGCCCTGAGGGCGCGGCTCGAGGGTGCGAGCGCGGAGGACGTCATCGCGCGCCTCAAGGCAACGGACCGCAAGGGCAGCACTCACGCCACGAGGCGGAGGTACAAGCCGCGCAAGCACTGATGTGAAAGAGACGCCTCCATCTCTTGGCTTCTCCTCTGGGAGAGCTCAGATGGTAGCTCGCTGCAGGATTACATATGTGTTCCGTGCCGCCTCTCGTCATCTGCGCGATGAGTCTTGATGTGCATGGTCTGTCGGATACGGACTACGATACTCATTCTCACGAGCATCGACTGTTCTGGTACGAGCGAGAAACTCTTTTACACCGACACATTTTCTTTCCTGTTCTCCGTCGTACCCTTCCGCTTGTCAAGGTAGAGGAGGCTATTTCTCACTGAGCGTTAGCTTGTGCTCGGGTTCGATGAGGTCCTCCATGCTGCATCCGAGCACACGCGATAGCTTGAGAATCGAGAGCGCCTGGCCCTTATTGATGTCTTTCTTCCGTTGCTCGTATTGTTGTATGGATCTCAGGGACACGCCAGAGAGTCTCGCGAGGTCCGTCTGTGTGATGGATTTCTGCAGCCGCCGGATAGCGAGCTGTGTCTGGTCGTGGTGCCTGGTCGTGCGGCAGATGATTTCTTGTAGACATTTCTCAATATCTTGCTCGTCGAGCTCATTGTGAAGCCTGCGTAATCTCTCAAGGGGAAGCGTCTTCGGGAGCGTGGCAAAGGAGTCTCCCGACGCCTCGTGGTAGCGCAGTACGATCTGCCCGCACCATCTGGCAAAGTGCTCCCGTTCTTTCGATATACGAGGAGTGTCCTGAATCATGAGGTCAAGGTTACTGCCGGCGTCATCCCTGAGTGCCAGGACGAGTTCTATGCCCGAGGCATAGCCGAAGCTTCTTTTGCCCCTTGGAGAGTAGCGGGCTGCGATTTCCGAGTTGCAGAACTCAGGATAGAAGGTTACAAGCCCTCCGGGGAGGTATCGATCTGCGAACTCGAAGGCCCTTCCCAGGAGGCTCGCATCAGTGGCAAGGTGCCTGTTCTCGTTCTCTTCTGCCATGCCTTACCTCCTGCCGCAAGTGTTGAAAATATGGAAGAACTGTGGTGTATAGACCTTTCGCCGAAATCGCATTCTTCCAGATCCTTTGGCTTTTCGTGAACCATGCGAGCAAACTAGGCCAAATGGAACAACTGACTCTGTGGAGATAGTACTCCCCACAAGCATGGTTAGAGATTGGTCCTTCCTCAAGCGGCGCGGCTCACTTCACATCTCGTTTGAAGACTAGCTCCCCTTTTTTGGAGTTTGCGCTCGCGGATGAGGGGGCTGCGGAACTACCCCTGCTGTCGTAGACATTGACAGAGGTCAGGAGACGTAGCGTCCTGGCACGAGCAAACAGGCAGTCCGAAGGTATGGAAGAAAAGGGGAAACATGGAAGTACTCCAAGTGGCGCTGATCCTCGCCGTGTTTATCGGAGGCGTTGCGCTCATGATGACGAAAAAGCTCCCGGCAATCCTTGCACTGCCCTGCATGGGAGTCCTCATTGCGGCCATTGCTGGAGTGCCGTTCGTGCTGCCTGTGGGTGCCGACCCCATCAAGGACCAGTCAATCACCACCTACGTGATCGCTTCCGGAGCCACCAAGCTCATGTCGACGATTTCGGTGACCATCTTTGGTGCGATCTTCGCGAAAGTCGTCCAGAAGGAGGGCATCTCTGATGCTATCATCCGCAAGGCCGCCGAGATGGCTGGTGACAAGCCGGTTGCCATCGCCATTGCGCTGACTGCGGCGACCGCGATTATCTTTACTGCCATGAGTGGTGCCGGACCCGTGATTATGGTCGCCCAGATTGCTGTGCCACTGTTCCTCTCCGCTGGCATCGAACCTGTTGTTGCCGCATCGCTCGTACTGTTGGGCCTCAACATGGGCCTACTCTTCAATGTATCCCAGTACCAGCTCTACGTTGATACCATCGGCATGAGCATGGACACTATCACGTCCACCTCCGTAGTGATGGGCATTGTGTGCATTGTCGTGACCCTCACCTACATCTTTGTGAATGTCAGGCGCGACGCCAAAGCGAGTACCTGGGCCATGAGCGCCAGCACTGGTGTCAAGAAGGTCAGCCCCATTGCCCTCGTGATGCCGCTCGTGCCCATCGTCCTCGTGTTCTTCCTCAAGTGGAACGCTGAGACCTCGCTTCTGGTGACTATCATCGTTACGACCCTCATCTTTGGCCCCCGAGATGCCGTGCAGGTGCTCTCGAGCTCCGTCGTCGAGGGAATCAAGGACGTCGCTGGCGTCATCGGCCTCATGATCGGCATTGGCATCCTGCTGAACGGTGTGTCTGCGACGGCGACTTCTGCGCTCATGCAGCCGATCATTAGCAAGATCCTCCCATCCAACCCCATCGTGTATGTCCTCGTGTTCACCGTTCTCTCGCCGCTTGCCCTGTACCGTGGTCCGCTTAACATGTATGGCCTTGGCTCCGGCCTTGCAAAGATCTTTGCGGCAGCTGGCGTACTCTCCGCTCCTGCAGTGGGTATGGCTCTGAGGTCCACGAGCGTTGTACAGTGCGTTGCCGACCCGACCAACACGCAGAACGTGATTGTTGCCGACTACGCGAGCGTGGATGTCAATGACATTCTCAAGTCAACGCTGCCCTATACCATGGTCATGGCGCTCTGCATCCTTGTCTATGCGGCCGTCGTTCTCTTCTAACGGACGTGACGCTCATCAGGTGGCCCCATTCTTGGGGCCACCCCCTGCACGAATCGACTCGAGGCACGTAAGGAAGGCACATGGCCGACAGGAAAGTACGCATTGGCATCGACGTGGGTGGCACCTTCACAGATGCGGTCGTCCTCGATGATGAGACCTATGAGGTCATCGCGAAGGAGAAGGTCCCCACTACACACCACGACCCCAGGGGCGTGGCCGCCGGCATCGTCCGGACGATTGCCGATGTGCTCAGAAACAACGATATCTCGCCTGACGACGTGACTTTCATCGCACATGGGACGACCCAGGCGACGAATGCCCTCCTCGAAGGTGACGTAGCGAAAGTGGGCATCGTGGGCATGGGTGTCGGAGGTCTCGTCGGTCGTGCCGACGGTGAGACGACCGTCGGCAATATCGAGCTTGCCCCTGGCAAATATCTGGAGACGGAGCACGAGTTTATCGACTCGTCGAATTTGAATGACGGCTCCATGCGCCAGGCGATCAAACTCCTGCGTGACAAGGGTTGCGAGGTGATTGTCGCCTCCGAGAGCTATTCGGTGGATGATTCTACCAACGAGTGCAGGCTCATCAACATCGCCAGCCAAGAGGGCATAGTTGCCACTGGCGGTTACGAGATTTCGCAGCTCTATGGTTTGCAGGCACGCACCCGAACTGCCGCGGTCAATGCGGCGCTCATTCCACGCATGATGGAGACGGCCAATATGACCGAGGGTGCCGTAAAGGACGTAGGCATCACACGACCTCTCATGATTATGCGCTGCGACGGCGGCGTCATGAGCATCGACGAGGTGCGCAAGCGACCCATCCTCACCATGCTCTCGGGTCTTGCGGCCGGCGTTGCTGGCGCCCTCATGTACGAGAAGGTTACGGATGGCATCTTCCTCGAGGCCGGTGGTACCTCCACGGACATTTCCGTTATCAAGGACGGGAAGGTCATGATTAAGAATGCCGAGGTGGGTGGGCACAAGCTCTATCTCACCTCTCTTGATGTGCGCACGCTTGGCATTGCGGGCGGTTCCATGATCAGGGTGGTAGATGGGCGCCTTTCTGACGTAGGGCCGCGCTCCGCACACATTGCCGATCTTGACTACGAGGTGTTCGCTCGTCCCGAGGATATGCTTTCTCCCACTGTCGAGCTCGTGGCGCCACTACCGGATGATGAGGCCAACTACGTTTCGATTTCCTGCGGGGGTGGAAAGTCCTTCGCGCTTACGCTTACGGGAGCGGCCAACGTGCTTGGCTACGTGCCAGAAGGCGATTATGCTGCCGGCAACGTCGAGGTGACGCGTCTGGCCTGGGGTGCTTTGGCGGAGCAACTAGGTACGAGCGTGGATGGGCTTTGCCATCAGGTAGTGGACATTGCCACGGCGAAGGTCGAGGCCATCGTCTCGCAGCTCGTCACCGAGTATTCACTCAACCCCAACCTCACGAGCTTGGTGGGTGGTGGCGGTTCGGCTGCTGTCGTGGCGCCTGCACTGGGCGAACGTATGGGCATTCGCCATCGTCTGGCACACAACGCCCCGTATATCTCCACCATTGGCGTGGCTCTAGCCCTCGTGCGCGAGCAGATTGAGCGCAACGTGGCGAATCCTAGTGACGAAGACGTACGACGTATCCGCCATGATGTCATGGAGGCGGTCACCCGCGCGGGTGCTGATGAGCGCACGGTAGACATCTCCGTGGAAATTGATTCGCAACGTAACATCCTTCGCGCTACGGCGACTGGGGCAACCGAACTCAGGACCAAGGACCGCGTGCAGAGGTCAAAAACTGACGACGAACTCAAGGCCATCGTCGCCGAGGCGTTGGGCATTCCTGTAGGTGACGTGAGCACCTTGTGTGTCCAGGGACGCTGGCATGTGCTCTCAGGAACCCTGCAAAAGAAGTCGTTCTTCGGCCTCATCTCTTCCAAACGAGAGGTCGTGCGCGTGCTCGACGAGGATGGCGTCATTCGCCTGCAGCGCAATGACGCGCGTGTGCTCCAGTTCACCCGTTCGGAGCTGCAGGGTTCGTTCGCACGCTTTGTGAGCGATATGACGAGGTACAGTGACGCGGGTGAGACGCTACCGAAGACCTTCCTGTTCTTCGGCCAGAAGATGAGTGACCTCTCGGGTGTCCTCAATATGGAGCAGCTACTGAGCCTGGCAGAGATGGAGCTCGAGTTCGTGGCCAGTGATGAGACCATCATTGCTGTTGCCGCACGGGACTAGAGACCATGCTTGCGGCACCGTGCGCAAATCCATTCGATATCGCTCGTGAACTGCTCGGGGCTTCGGATGAGTTGTGCGCGACGCTTGAGTTTTTGAAGGACCCGCTTGCATCCCAGCTCTCTGGTGAGGAGGAGAGGGCCTGTGTTCGCGATGCTATGGAGGCGGGCCATGAGGCTGCTTGCCAATGGGTGGGGAATGACCTGCTCAGCACGCTTGCAGAGCATGGCTTCTTTTTACGGCAGATTGAGACGGGTGTGGTGGACACTACCGTGCGAAACCGCATACAAGCACGGCTGGTATGCCAGAAAGATGGCGGCACGCTTGACCTGTTCATGCCCCAACTGCGGCACAAGAGCGAGGTGCTTGCTGCGCTATGCGGTGACGATATGCCCAAGGACACCCTTTCCTGGCTCATCGACCTGCATATTGCTCACGAGTTCTTTCATTACCTCGAGCATCGCGAGGGGAGGAGCGTAGGCATGCGCATGCGTCCAGTGTGCATGCAGGGTCTCCTGCGTGTTAGGAGTCGACACTTGTCGTCGCCGAGCGAGGTTGCGGCTCATGCCTTTGCCTACGACATGGCAAGTGGTCCCGTGAGGCCGACAGCGAGCGACTATCTCGTGCTGTTGGCAGATGGTGCCATGACCGGCACCGAGGTGGTCGAACTGGTGGTTTCGGCACGACGGTTTGTCAAAGGGGGCTCTCATGAACGTGCAGAAAGACGTTGTTGAGCCACGGCTTCTTGGCCATTGGGACACCGTGGTCGTTGGTGGAGGCACTGCAGGGGCAAGCGTTGCTGCGAGCGCGGCACGGGAAGGAAATTCCACGCTCGTCGTTGAGGCCGGCTCCGTTCTGGGAGGCTCAATGACACGAGCGTTGGTCTCCCCGATGATGCCGTCCTTCGTACCGGGGCACGGACAAAACCTCACCCTCATCGAGGAGGGTCTTCGCGCATGCGGCCTTGAAACGCGTGAGCTTAATGCCTCGATGGGATATGTCTGGCATAACCCAGACGCGATGTCGAGCGTACTTGATGATCTGGTGAGTGATGCTGGAGCCCAGGTGCTGTTTGGCGCCAGCCTCGCAGGCGTGAAAGTGGAGGGCGTTCGCATCGTCTCCATTTGCGCAGGCTGCCCTGAGGGGTTCGTGCGCATCGAGGCGGACCAGTTCGTCGATGCGACGGGTGATGCCCTGCTGTCGAGGATGGCAGGAGTTCCCTGTGACAGGGGAGATAGCCTGGGACACAACCAGATGTCATCCCTGCGCTTCGAGATGGCCGGCATCGACATCGACGCCTATCGTGCCTATTGCCTTTCACTCGGAGACCATTTCTCACCGCTTGTTGACGGCTACTTTTGGGAGTCTGCCATGGTGGTGGCTAAGGGCTTCAAGCTCGAGCCACTGTTCAGGAAAGGCGTCGAAAAGGGATTGCTCAAGGAGGAAGACCTCGTCTACTATCAGTGCTTCTCGCTTCCTGGCATGCCAGGTTGCATGGCCTTCAACTGTCCTCATCTCACTGGTCTGAAGAATAATGAGAGCACCCTTGATCGTTCGAATGCGCTTATTGAGGGTCGCAGAAAGATAAGGCGTCTCGTAGACTTCCTGACGAAGATGATGCCCGGCTTCGAGCATGCCTTTCTTATTCGCACGGCGGACATGTTGGGCGTGAGGGAGTCATGGCGCGTGCATGGTACCTACACATTCACCGAGGAGGACTATCTCGCACGAAGGCGCTTCGACGATGCCGTGGCGAGGGGTGACTGGTACATCGATGTGCATTCGGTCTCGCGTGGTCTTGTGCACATGGATAAGTACGAACGGGGAGAGTTCTATGAGATTCCCTATCGCTGTCTCACCAACGAGGCCATAGAAAACATGTTGACCGTGGGCCGTTGCATCTCTACGTCGTTTTTGGCACAGGCGAGCGTACGTATACAGCCGACAGTAATTGATATGGGAGATCGTGCTGGTGTCGCGTGCGCCTTGGCAAAACGTGAGGGTGTCACGCTCTCGTGTTTCGAGCCTAGGAACCTCATTGAGCCATGATGCGTGACCCATCGTTCACGTGGGCGGAAGGGCATGCTATTCTTTCCTTACACGAGTGTGGAAGGAGAGCCTCATGTCCGCCAAGGTAGTCGTCGCGTGTGGTCACGGAATCGCAACTTCGCACATGGTCGCCCAGAAAGTGGCCAAGCTGCTCGCTGCCGAGGGCGTCGAGGCAAACGTCGTTGCCGTCGACATGGACTCTCTGGCAGCGCAGCTCAAGGACGCCGACGCCTACATCCCCGTGGTGAAGACCGAGGAGGAGCTTGACGTCCCTACCTTCAACGGTGTCGCCTTCGTCACGGGCATGGGCCAGGACGAGGAGCTCAAGCGCCTGATCGAGGCCATCAGGGACAAGTAGCCTGCAGCCAAGGGAAGAGAATAGGGCCGACCGGAGGGGAGTTCCCGCCGGTCGGCCCCTTGCGTCGCAAGCCATTTGTTACACGCTGTTCCACGCCGCAGGCGCCATGTCGCAAGCCTTGGACTTCCGCCGCCCTTCGGGGGCAACGTCAGCCCAGCATTCTGCCCGCCACGGTGACGGCGACCATCACCACCAGACCGACGTTTGCCTGTGAGGCACCCAGCTCGCGCATGGAGTCCCTCACCGACTCGTGCCACTCCTCCGCCTTCCTCTGCTCCTCGGGGCTTGCGGCCGAGCGGTCGACCCTGACCTCCCGCATCTTGAGCCACCCCCCATTCACGCGAACCGTTCTCGCTTGGGGTTGGTCTACCCACGGCAACACCCCGACGATGGGATTTCGCTCCAAAAGGAGGCAAACCCTCCGCAGGTGGCGATGGGGGAGGCGGGAGAGAACCCTGGGACGCAGGGGGTCCCTCTCCGTCGCCCTACGCCAGGCTCCCCACCAGCGCCTCGGCCACGCGCAGTCCGTCCGTGGCCGCGCTCATGATGCCGCCCGCATAGCCTGCGCCCTCGCCGCAGGGCCAGAGGCCGGGAGTCGAGGTGGACTGGAGGTTCTCTCCCCTGGTGACGCGGACGGGAGAGCTCGAGCGGCTCTCGACCCCCGTGAGCACGGCGTCGGCGAGCGAGAAGCCGTGCAGCTGCCGGTCCATGGCGGGAATCGCCCCGCGCAGGGTCTCCGCCACGTAGTCCGGAAGGCACGGGGACACGTCGCCCCAGGCCACGCCGCGGGGGTAGGTGGGCCGCACCTCCCCGCCGGCGGAGGAGGGGACGCCCTGCAGGAAGTCTCCCACCAGCTGGGCGGGCGCCACGTACGCGCCGCCTCCCGCAGAAAACGCCGCTCGCTCGCACTGGCGCTGGAGTCCTACGCCGGCGAGGACGTCGTCCCCGGGCAGGTCCTCGGGGAAGACGTTGGCGAGGAGGCCCGAGTTGGCGTTGGTGCCAGCGCGATTGGAGAGGCTCATGCCATTGGTCACCACGCCGTCCGGCTCGCTCGCCGCCGCCACCACGTAGCCGCCGGGGCACATGCAGAACGAGAAGGCGCTGCGCCCGGAGTCCAGGTGGGCGACCAGCTTATAGGAGGCGGCGCCCAGGGCGGGGTGTCCCGCGAAGGGCCCGTACTGCGCACGGTCGACCAGCGCCTGGGGGTGCTCGATGCGCACGCCCATGGCGAAGGTCTTGCGCTCCAGCGTGACGCCGGTGGCCTGCAGGAGTTCGAAGACGTCACGGGCGGAGTGGCCGCAGGCCAGCACCACGTTGCCTGCGGGGACGCGCTCCTCGACGCAGACGCCGCCCGGCTGCCCCTCCTCGAGCGTGATGCCGATGACGCGGCCTCCGGCAAGGGAGAGGCCCACCATCCTGCTGCCGAAGCGCACCTCCCCGCCCAGCTCGCGGATGCGCTGGCAGACGTTGGCCACCACCGTGGGCAGCACGTCGCTCCCCACGTGGGGCTTGGCGTCCCAGAGGATGTGCCGGGCGGCGCCGGCGTCCACCAGCGTCTGGAGGATGAGGCGATGCACGGGGCTCTTGGTGCCCGTCCCCAGCTTGCCGTCAGAGAAGGTGCCGGCCCCGCCCAGGCCGAACTGTATGTTGCTCGAGGGGTCGAGCTCGCCCGTGCGCTTGAAGTGCTCGATGTCGTCGCTGCGCTGGTGGGCGTCCCGTCCGCGCTCGACGAGCAGGGGCTCGAGGCCGGCCTCGGCAAGCGCGAGCGCGCAGAAGAGCCCCGCACATCCGGCACCGACGACGACGGGTCGCTGGGCGGGGGTGGTGCCCAGGTGGGCCGGCCAGGAAAGGCGGTCCTCCTCGACCTGCCGGAGCTGCCGCAGCACGGGGGCATGCCTCCGGTTGAGCCTGCGAAGGAGCTCGGCCTCGGCGTTGGTCCCTCCCCGCAGCTGCACGCGGGCGCTGTAGCTGAAGTGGACGTCTGACCTCTTGCGTGCGTCGACGGAGCGCTTGCGCGGCTGGACGTTTGCGAGGTCGTCGGGGGCCAGGTGGAGGCGGCGCAGGACGGCCTGCCTCAGCGCCAGCTCCTCCGTGCGCTCGCTGCCGTCCAGCTGGTCCAGGGGTATGCGGATGCCAGAGAGCTCGAGCACGCTAGCCTGCCTTCCTCGCGAGTCCTGCCGCGGACCTGCCCGCGACGAGCCCGCTCTTCCATGCCCACGAGAGGTTGAAGCCGCCGCAGTCGCCGTCCATGTCCAGCGCCTCGCCGCAGGCGAGGATGCCGGGACGGGAGGCGCAGCGCAAGGACAGGGGGTCGAACTGGTTGGTCAGGAGTCCTCCCTGGCAGACCTGTGCGCCCTTCTCGGCGGCAAGGCCCCTCACGCGAAGGGGAAGGTGCTTGACCAGGTGGACGAGCCGGTCCGCATGGGTGTCGCGTGGAGTGGGACCAAGCTGGGGCGCGCCGGGGTCCCAGCGCTCGCATGCGAGGCGCTCGAGCAGGCGGGCCACCTCTGGGTCAAGCACGCCGTCGAGGCAGCCTGGCTCGGGGTCCATGCCCATGATCTGGCGAAGCTCGGATGGCCCGTGGTCTGGCACGAGGTCGACGAGGACCCAGTCGCCGGGACGGGCGCGCCGCGAGAGGTCGAAGGTCACGATGCCCGAGATGCCGTAGCCCCTGAAGAGGAGCTCGCCCCGCTCGTGCCAGCAGGGGAGGAGGTCGTCGTCGCGCACGAGGCTCAGGTCCACCTGGGCGCGCCTCCCGTCGAGCAGCGACAGGGGGGAGTCCTCGCAGGCCACGGGGCAGAGGGCGGGCGAGAGGGGCCTGCGTTCCAGCCCCAGGTCGTCGGTCAGTGCGCCACCGCCCACGGAGTTGGTCCCGCCCGTGGCGAGGACGACCGTCTGGGCGCGAAGCTCGCCCCGGCGCCCGGCGTCCCAGCGCGCCTCGAAGCGCAGCCGCCATCCGTCGTCGCGCGGCTCGAGCGCGACGAGCCTGCGGCCGCACGCCAGCTGCACGCCGGCCCTTCTCGCCCGCGCCAGGAGCACGTTGCGGACGGAGGCGGCCTGGCGCGAGAGGGGGTAGAGCCTGTCGTCCTCGAGCGACCAGCGCAGGCCGCAGTCGCGGAAGAAGCCCAGGACGTCGTCCAGGGGACGCTGGCCGAACGTGGCCCGCACGAACTCCGGGTCGTTGTAGCGCCGGGGGTCCAGCCTCACGGTGGAAAAGTTGCAGCGTCCGTTGCCGGTGGCGAGGATGCTGCGGCCGCACTCGAGCTCCGCCTCCAGCACGACGACGCTCGCGCCCTCCTCGGCGGCGACGATGGCCGCGACGAGGCCGGCTGCACCGCCGCCCACGACGCAGACGTCCGCATCGCCTGCGGGAGCTGCCTCGATGGCGGCGGAGACGAGCTCGGCCTCGCGCTGCGCGCGCGAGGGCCGCCTCTCTCCCCGTGCCCTTGTCCTGGATTTGGAGCCTGGCACCTAGGCCACCTGCTCGTGGGCCTCGATCTGCTCGACTGCCTTGGCCACGAAGCCCTCCGGGAGCACCTGTTCGAAGTTGCCCTCGTCACAGCTCCTGGCAATCCTGGGGTCGATGGGCAGCTGGTCCAGGGCGGCGATGCCAAAGTGGGCGGCCGTCTCCTGCAGCTTGCTGGGACCGAAGGGCTCCACGCGCTCGCCGCAGTTGGGACAGGGGAGCCAGCTCAGGTTCTCGACCAGGCCGATGACGGGGACCTCCATCATGGCGGCCATGTTGAGCGCCTTGCCTACGACCATCTGGACCAGGTCCTGGGGCGAGCTCACGATCACGACGCCCTCGATGGGCAGGCTCTGGAAGACGGTGAGGGCCACGTCGCCGGTTCCTGGGGGCATGTCGACCAGCAGGTAGTCGATGTCGCCCCAGCGGGTCTCCTCGAAGAACTGGCGGAGCGCCCCCATGAGCATGGGACCGCGCCAGAGCACGGGGTCGGTCTCGTTCTCGAGCACGAGGTTGGTGCTCATGATCTTGATGCCCCCGTCGGACTCGATGGGGACGAGCTTCTCGTCGCGAGCCAGGGCGTGCTTGCCGGACATGCCGAACATCTTGGGTATGGAGGGACCGGTGATGTCGGCGTCCATGATGGCCACCTTGCGGCCGTCGCGCCTGAGGCTGGTGGCGATGGCGCCGGTGACCAGGGACTTGCCGACGCCGCCCTTGCCCGAGATGACGCCGATCACGTGCTTGATGTGCGAGCCGGGCTCGGGCTGGAAGGTCTGGGGACCCTGCTGCTGTTGCCCTCCGTGGCCTAGGGCCGCGTCGACCTCCTGGCGCAGCGCCTCCTCGTCTATGTCTGCCATGTGGGATTCCTCTCCTTGGGAGCGCGGCGCGCCGGGCGGGACGTGGGTCCCGCGCGCCGGCGCGCCGACGAGTTGCCGATGAGTCGATTCTACCCAAGGGGGCGGTGGTGCACCCTGGGGCGTGACGCCCCTCTCGTCCGGTTATTCCTCCGTGACGTCCGTGATCGTGTACATGGCTGCCGTCAGTCGCGGGTCACTGGCATACTGCTCGTCGCTGATCGACCCTGCGTAGGTCATGCTTTCGCCGCGCACGTGGCTGGCACTCGTGTCCCAGTCCATCCAGGGAAGCCCCGTCCGTGCGATGAGATCCGCAGGTACCGTCCCTGCTGCCTCGCAGAGCGCGTCGAATCGGTCCGACAGCACCCGTTCATAGTCGTCGACGAGCTCGATGCGATACAGCCTGGTGGTCGTCGAGCCGTCCGCGAACGTCGCGGTCACCTCGAGTCGCGCCTGACTGAGCGAGTCGTTGCAGGTCACGAAGCCGGAGATGTAGTTCTTCCTCGTCCACTCGTATGCCTTCTCGGGCGTGGACGTCGCGTCCGCGAGCGCGGAGTCGTACGCGGCCCTGAGCTCGCTCGTCCCCTTGGGCCTGCTCGCGCGTTCCTGCTCGGAGTCCTGTCCCTCCGCTTCGGCGGAGGTGTCGTCCCACGACCGCGGGGTGGGGTTCTCGTTGTCGTCGCTGCCGTCTGGGCTGAGCGTGGCATCCAGCCAGGCGTCGAGGGCCTGCAGGGTGGGGTCGCTGTCCCAATATGACTGCATGTCTCCGGACGCCGCAACGAAGTGGTAGACGCCGTCGGCGGTGTGGTAGGAGCCGTCGGCGGACCGCTGTCCGTAGTCGATGGTGATCGACTCGGGCTGGAACTGCCCCTCTTTTGGGGCGACGAAGCCCTCCGTCTGCTCGTAGCTGCCCCAGACCGCCTGGTGCAGGCTCACGAGGTCGCGCGTTCCGACCCCGTCCGGGAACCTGTCCTTGTCCATGACGCTGGCGCGGTACTTCTCGGTGGGACTGCCGACGATGCGATACGTGACGGACGTTATGTTGTCGCCGGTGACCGAGAGGTTGAGCTTGAGCTCCTGGCTCCTTGAGACCTCGTCCGAGACGGGGCGGATGCCGTCGTTGGTCGCCGCGACGCTGACCTCCTTGCTTGTCTCGGATGCCTGGGCAATCGAAAGCGAGAAGGGATGCTCCGACGCCTCGGAGGCACCCGTGCCGGAGTCCTGCGTGGTGCCAGACGGGCTTGCGGGGCTTGACATGGCCCCGATGGCCACGGCGAGTACGAGCCCACAGGCGACCGCTCCCACTGCGACGCGGGGAAGCAGGACCGGGGAACGTCCGTGGGGCACTTGGGCGTCCTGCCGCGAGCGTATGTCGCGGATGCGGTCAATCACGCGGTCGTCGAGCCGGGGGGAGGTCCGGACCTCGGATACGGCGGACTCCAGGCCCGCCTTGATGGCCTCGTCCGCGCCGCTCGCGAAGTCGCCGGCCTTGTCGTCAAATTGCCTCATAGTCGAGTCCTTCCAACGTTTTCCTTAGCTTCTCGCGCCCGCGCTGCAGTCGCGTGCGAACGGTAGACTCCCTGCATCCAGCTACTTCTGCTATGCGTGCGCAGCTCATCTCCTCGACGTAGAAGAGGAAGACGGGGGTCCGATATCTCTCCGGGAGCCTGCGCAGGGCATCCCAGAGGGGCGGGCATGAGTCCTCCGGATGGCCGCGCCCGCCCACGACGCTGTCGGAGGTCGGGTCCTCGGACGTGGAGGGCTCTCTGTCGAGCTCCTCCATCGAGGCGATGTGACGCCACCACCAGGTCCTCCTGAGGTCGTGGCAGCGGTTGATGGTGACGCGCAGGAGCCAGGCCTTGAGGTGCTCGTCGCTCTCGAACTTGGTGGGGGAGCATGCCAGCGACACGAACACGTCCTGGTAGACGTCCTCGGCGTCTGCCCTGGAACCGGTCTGTGCCAAGGCGAGGCGCAGTACCGAGTCCCCCCAGGCGCTCATCGCGTCCCGCACGAACGCGTCCGAGCGTTGGACCCTTTCTCTCCCGTCTGCCACCCTATGCACCTTTCGTTGTGAGGGACTCCATCTGTCATTAACACGGGCTGGGACGTGTCGCGTCCCACGTTTTCTTGATCCGAGCGCTGTCGGGCAGCGAGGAGTCCCCATCGTCCCGCTTCTTGTTAGCGCGTCTTGCCGCGCGCCTCGTATAATCGAAGCAATGAGGGCGTTCTTTTCGTATTGCCTCTGACGAGGGGAGGAATCCAAATGAAGGCGCACAAGTTCTTTGCATGGGCCACCGTCACCTGCTTCCTGCTCACCATGGTGACGGGCTACAAGCACGCATAGCCAGGCGTCGCTCGGCCTCGGGCTGGCTCGTGCGGGGCGATGCCGCTTGGGACGCTGCGCTTCCTGGCGGGCCTGCCGTCATTCTTCTCATCGTATGATTTATCGAAAATCAGTAAATTAATATCGAAAAACGATATGTTTGCCCTATAATGGCCGTCGACGAAGTGCCTGATTCGTCGACGGCCTCCGGCAGCTGCCAGGCCGACGTCCCATACCGACAGCCGCTTGGAGCTCGCATGTCACGAAGAGAGATGTCCCTTCTCCTCAAGGCGATCGACCTTCTCGCCGTCCTTTCCTGCCTCGTGGTTGCCATCGCCGCCATCCCGCCCGTCGAGGCGCGCGACGTGGTCCCGCCCGGCTCGGCCCTCCTGTTCGTTCTGGGCATCCTGCCCCTCGTCGTCCTGGCGGCGGTGGCGTGGAGGCTCTTCTCGGCCATCGGCGCGGGAGAGGTCTTCACGCAGGGCAACGCGCTCCTCCTGCGGCGCATGGGCTACCTTGCGGCGGCTGACGCGGCCGTGTGGCTCGCCGAGCTCGTGGCGTACCTCGCCTTCGTGGCACCTGTCGTCTTCAGCGTCGTCGCGTCCCTCTCCGTCGCCCTCGTGTTCTCCGTCTCGCTCGCCGTGGTGTGCGTCGCGCTCTCGGGGCTCACCCAGAACGCGGCCCAGATCAAGGACGAGAACGACCTGGTGGTGTAGGCATGGGCCACATCCACGTGAACCTCGACGTCATGCTCGCGCGACGCCAGATGAGCCTCACCGAGCTCTCCGAGCGCGTCGGCGTGACCATCGCGAACCTCTCGATACTCAAGACGGGCAAGGCGCGGGCGATCCGCTTCACCACGCTCGAGGCGATCTGCGAGGAGCTCGACTGCCAGCCCGCCGATCTGCTCGAGTACCGCAGGGACACCGACGAGAAACGCCGCGGGGACACCGACGAAAGGAAGTGGGACAGATGAGAGAGCCAGAAGCCGGGGGCAGGCCCCCCATGCCCGGACAGATCGCGGAGGAAGGTATCGCCGAGAAGCCCGCCTCCGCCGACGCCCCCGCCCGCAGCCTGGAGCCGGCAGGCCCGCGCGACTACCTCGTTCCCGCCTGCGCCGCGGGCCTCGCCATCCTCTGGAGCGTCGCCGCCGACCACACGATGCTCTCGCTCGCCCTCATCACCATCTGCGGCGTGGGCATCACGATTTGCATCTTCGCCTTCTTTGTCGTCGCGCTCGCCCTGCGCGGGGGCCTGCGCGACCTGGGGGGTGCCGCGAAGGCCCTGCTCGTCGCCTGCCTGCTCCTCGCGCTCGCCCCGACCCTCGTGTCGAACCGGGACCTCCGCATGCTCAATGCCCTCGTCATGGGGGCGAGCTGCATCCTCGAGTACCTGCTGCTCTCGGGCTGCGCCGAGGACGTGGCGCTGAGCCTCGGCGGCTGCCTGCGCGCCATCGGCTTCTTCTTCGTGGAGCAGTTCTCGAACACTGCCCAGCTCAGGCTGCTGAGCCGCGGCAGCTCGGGCAAGGGTCGGCTTCGCTCGTCCCTGCTGGGACTGCTCGTCGCGCTCGCGATCCTCATGGTCGCCGTGCCCCTGCTCTTCAGCGCCGACCCGGTCTTCGCCGACCTCTTCGGGAGGATCCTCGGCTGGCTCGACGACGGGCTCTTCGCGTGGGGCATGCGTGCCGCCCGCTTCGCCTTGGCCTTCGTCGCCGGCTCCGGGATGCTCCTGGGCCTGCTTCATGGGCACGGACGCTCCGTTGGAAGGCTCGAGCCCCACTCCCCGCGTCGCGCCAGCGCCAGCTCCGTGGGCACCATGCTTGCGGCGCTCGACCTGGTCTACCTGCTCTTCGTGGGGGTGCAGTTCGCCTACCTCTTCGGCGGGGCGAGCTCTCCCGCCATGTTTGGCGTGTACGCCGGCTACGCGCGCTCCGGCTTCTTCCAGCTCGCGGCTGTCGCGGGCATCAACATCGTGGTGGTCCTGGCGAGCGTCTGGGTGCGCAGGGACGCCGAGCGCTCCCGGCCCGTCGTGGCTCTGCAGCTCGTGCTCCTGGCGAGTATCGTGGTCATGCTCGCGTCCGCGGCGCTGCGCATGTCGCTCTATGTGGGCGCCTACGGCCTGACCATCCTGCGCCTGCTCACCTTCGTGGGCATGGTGGGGATACTCTCGCTGGTCGTGTATGCGACCGTCTGGCTGCTGAGGCCCGAGTTCCCCATCTTCCGCTGGGCCATCGCCACGCTCCTGTGCATTTGGGTCGCCTTCATGCTGAGCGGTCCCGCCGCGCACGTGGCCGACTTCAACGTCGATGGCTTCCTTGCGGGCAGGGTGCAGGAGATGGACGTCTACTACCTGGGCGACCTCTCGGCCGATGCGATACCCGCCCTCGAGCGGCTTGCCGCGCGGAGCCCGGAGTACGCCGTGGAGGCGCGGATGCAGGTCCGCTCGCTTCGGGCCGGCGTGGACGCGAGCGGGTGGCAGGAGCGCTCGGTCGCGGAGATGCTGGAGCTGCAGAAGCTCGAGGGCTGAGGAAGCCCGAAGGCTGCGGATGCACGAGGGCCGAGCAACTCGCCGTTGATTGTGGCTGCCCGGGCGGAAATTCCCGCCCGGGCTTTCTCGTGCCGCAGAAAACTGCGCATTGGGTTTCTTTCAGCCGCAAGAGTCCTGGGCAAACGCCGTCCGTCTCCACAATTCGAGGCTTCCGTGCGCAGTTTTTGGCCGACCCTCCCAGTAGCGCGGTGCCGTCTGGCCTCCTCTCGCCCCGAGTCCCTGCGGGGATGCTGTCGAATCGCCGCCCGGCGGCATAGCCCCCAGCGTATCGGGTATACGCTAGTGCCGTCTGCACGTCTTCATTTCCAAGGGGAAGCACATGGCCTCCGAGTCCATCGTCATCCGCGGCGCGCGCGAGCACAACCTGCGGGACATCGACGTCACCATCCCGCGCGACAAGCTCGTCGTCATCACGGGGCTCTCGGGCTCGGGCAAGTCGAGCCTCGCCTTCGACACCATCTACGCCGAGGGGCAGCGCCGCTACGTCGAGTCGCTCTCGAGCTACGCCCGCATGTTCCTGGGCCAGATGGACAAGCCCGACCTCGACTCCATCGACGGCCTCTCGCCCGCGGTCTCGATCGACCAGAAGACCACGAGCCGCAACCCCCGCTCCACCGTGGGAACCGTGACGGAGATCTACGACTACCTGCGCCTGCTCTACGCCCGCATCGGTGTCCCGCACTGCCCCGAGTGTGGCCGCGTGATCGAGCGCCAGACCACCGACCAGGTGGCCGACAAGGTCCTCGCCGTGGGCCAGGGCCGCCGCGCCCTCGTGCTGGCCCCCGTGGTCCTGGGCCGCAAGGGCGAGTACGCCAAGCTCTTCGAGGACCTGCGCCACGAGGGCTTCAGCCGCGTGCGCGTGGACGGCGAGGTGCGCGAGCTCGAGGAGGACATCAGACTCGAGAAGAAGCTCAAGCACTCCATCGAGGTCGTCGTGGACCGCGTGGTCATTCGCGAGAACAGCCTGGGTCGCGTGGCGGAGGCGATCGAGACCGCCACGCGCCTCGCCTCCGGTCGCGTCTCGTTCTACCTCCTGCCCGACCGCGACGCCCCCGAGGGCGCGGAGGGCGAGCTCCTGAGCTACTCCCTGGCGCTCGCCTGCCCCGAGCACGGTCACTCCATCGACGACCTGCAGCCCCGCGACTTCTCGTTCAACGCCCCCTACGGCGCCTGCCCCGACTGTGACGGCATCGGGACGCGTCGCAGCGTGGACGCGGAGGCGCTGATCGAGGACCCGACGCTCTCCGTGGCAGGCGGCGTTTTCGGCAGCATCTTCGGCCACTCCAACTACTACCCGCAGATCCTCTCGGCCGTCTGTGCCCACATGGGCGAGAGCGACCAGACCCCTTGGAACAAGCTGAAGAAGAAGACCCAGCACGCCCTGCTCGACGGCCTGGGGGACGCCAAGGTCCGCGTGGAGTACCACACGCGCGACGGCCGCGACACCAACTGGACCACCACCTTCTCGGGCGTGCGCTCCATCCTCTTCGAGAAGTACCAGGAGACCACCTCCGAGACCATGAAGACCCACCTGGAGAAGTACATCCGGGAGGTGCCCTGCCCCACCTGCCACGGCGCCCGCCTCAAGCCCGAGTACCTGGCCGTCACCGTGGGGGACCGCAACATACAGGAGGTCTGCGACCTCAGCTGCAAGGACGCCCTGGACTTCTTCGAAGGCCTGTCCCTCACCGAGCGCCAGCACCTCATCGGCACCCCCATCGTTAAGGAGGTCATCGCCCGCCTGCGCTTCATGGTCAACGTGGGCCTGGACTACCTCACGCTGAGCCGCGCCGCGGCGACGCTATCTGGTGGAGAGGCCCAGCGCATCCGCCTCGCCACCCAGATCGGCGCCGGGCTCATGGGCGTGCTCTACATCCTGGACGAGCCCTCCATCGGCCTGCACCAGCGCGACAACGACCGGCTCATAGACACCCTGCGCCGCCTGCGCGACCAGGGCAACACCGTGATCGTGGTGGAGCACGACGAGGACACCATACGCGCCGCCGACTACGTCATAGACATGGGTCCCGGCGCCGGCGAGCTGGGCGGGGCCGTGGTCGCCGCTGGCACGCCGCAGGAGATCATGGCGAACCCCGACTCCGTCACCGGTGCCTACCTCACGGGCCGCAGGCTCGTCGAGCTCCCCGCCGCGCGGCGCAAGCCCGGTCGCGGCGCCATCAAGATCCTCGGCGCCTCCGCCAACAACCTGCGCTCCGTGAGCGCCAAGGTCGAGCTGGGGACCCTCACCGTGGTCACCGGCGTCAGCGGGTCGGGCAAGTCGTCCCTCGTGACGGACACCCTGGCGCCCGCCCTCACCAACGCCGTGCACCACTCCAAGCGCGCCGTCGGCCCCTACCGCCGCCTCGAGGGGCTGGAGGACGAGGAGGGCCGCAAGACGATCGACAAGGTCATCGACATCGACCAGAGTCCCATCGGCCGCACCCCGCGCTCCAACCCCGCGACCTACATCGGTCTCTGGGACGACCTCCGCGCGCTCTTCGCGAGCGTGCCCGAGAGCCGCGCGCGCGGCTACAGCGCCGGGCGCTTCTCGTTCAACGTGCCGGGCGGCCGCTGCGAGGCCTGCAAGGGCGACGGGCAGATCAAGATCGAGATGAACTTCCTCCCCGACATCTACGTGCCCTGCGAGGTCTGCCACGGCAAGCGCTACAACCGCGAGACCCTCGAGGTCACCTACCACGGCAAGAGCATCAGCGACGTCCTGGACATGACGGTGACCGAGGCCCTGGCCTTCTTCGCCAGCATCCCCCGGATCAAGCGCAAGCTCCAGACCCTCTATGACGTGGGCCTGGGCTACGTGCACCTGGGCCAGCCCGCCACGACGCTCTCGGGCGGCGAGGCGCAGCGCGTCAAGCTCGCCAAGGAGCTCCACCGCCAGCAGACGGGCAAGACCCTCTACATTCTGGACGAGCCTACCACCGGCCTGCACTTCGAGGACGTGCGCATGCTCGTCGAGGTGCTCGAGAAGCTCGTCGACGCCGGCAACACCGTGCTGGTCATCGAGCACAACCTGGACGTCATCAAGATGGCCGACCGCATCATAGACATGGGCCCCGAGGGAGGTGCCGGCGGCGGCACCGTCGTAGCCTACGGCACCCCCGAGCAGGTCGCCAAGGCCAAGGGCAGCCATACTGGCCGCTACCTCGCGCCCATCCTGGAGCGCGACCGTAGGCGCATGGCCGAGCGCGCCTCAAAGGGCAAGGGCTAGAGGAGAGGGACGTGGCAAAGCGGGAGAAGGTCGCGAAGACCAACGCCATGCGCGAGCTCGAGCGCGCGGGAGTCGCCTACACTTGCCTTGCCTACGACTCCGACGGGGAGGACCTCTCGTCCGGCGTGGGCGTCCGCATCAGCGAGGCCCTGGGGGAGGACGTCGACTCCTCCTTCAAGACCCTGGTAACGGTGACACCCTCGGGCGGGCACGTGGTCTGTTGCATCCCGGTCGCCGAGGAGCTCGACCTCAAGAAGGCGGCGGCAGCGGCGGGGGAGAAGTCTCTCTCGATGATGCACGTGCGCGACCTCGAGGCCGTGACCGGCTACGTCCGTGGCGGCTGCTCGCCGGTGGGCATGAGGAAGCCCTTCCCGACCCTCATCGACGAGTGTGCCCAGCTCTTCGACGACGTAGGCATCTCGGGCGGGAGGCGCGGCCTCAGCCTGCGCCTCGACCCCCTCGACCTCGCCGCCTTCACCAAGGCGAAGTTCGCAGACATCTGCCGCTAGGCGGCACGACCCGGACGCCTGCGGGGCCCGCAGGAGCGGCCTGGCCCAGACAAGGAGCTAGCAATGCCCAAGCACATGGCAACGCCCACGAGCCCCCGGCCCCAGCTCTACCCGGCGGAGCCCGCCGCCGGCGTCGAGCCCCAGGACCGAGAGGCGCAGGTCGGTCGCTCCGCCGCCCTCATGAGCGCCCTCGTCATCGTGAGCCGCCTCACGGGCTTCTTCCGCACCTGGGGCCAGGCCTACGCGCTGGGCGTCACCGTCACGGCGAGCTGCTACTCCGTGGCGAACAACCTCCCCAACCAGCTGTACGAGATCGTGGTGGGCGGCATGCTGGTGACGGCCTTCCTGCCGGTCTACCTCTCGGTGAAGAAGCGCCTGGGGCGGGAGGGCGCCAACGCCTACACCTCCAACCTGGTCACGATCGTCCTCATCCTCATGGGGGCGATCTGCGCCCTGGGCTTCGTCTTCGCGAGCCAGGTGGTGTGGACCCAGTCGTTCAGTGCGAGCTCCGACTTCGACAGCGAGCTCGCCGTCTACTTCTTCCGCTTCTTCGTCATCGAGGTCGTGCTCTACGCGCTCTCGTCGATCCTCTCCGGCGTGCTCAACGCCGAGCGCGACTACTTCTGGTCCAGCGCGGCGCCCATCTTCAACAACTTCGTGACCACGGCCTCCTTCCTGGTCTACGCCTGGCTCGTGGGGCCCGACCCGCAGCTTGCGCTCGTGCTCCTCGCCCTGGGCAACCCCCTGGGCGTGGCGGTCCAGGTCCTCATGCAGGTCCCGTCGCTGTCGAGGCATGGCATCCGCATCCGCCTGCACCTCGACCTGCATGACCCTGCAATCAAGGAGACCCTTTCCATTGGCGTGCCCTCGCTGGTGGTCATGCTCTGCTCCTTCGAGACGGTCTCGGTCATGACCAGCTCGTCTCTCTCGGCCACGGCGGCCGGCGCCTCGGTGAGCTACTACGCCCGGCTCTGGTACACCCTGCCCTATGCCATCCTCGCCGTCCCCATCACGACGGCGATGTTCACCGAGCTCTCGGACTACGTCGCCCGCGGGGACATGGACGCGTACCGGCGCGGCGTGTCGGTGGGGACGAGCCGCATCCTCTTCTTCATGGTGCCCTTCACCCTCTACCTTGTGGCCTTCGCGCGGCCGCTCGTCGTGCTGCTGGCCGCGGGCAAGTTCTCCGCCTCCGACATCGACATGACCGCGAGCTACCTGCGGGCGCTCTCGGTTTCGCTCGCGCCCTACGCCGTGGTCATGTACCTGCAGAAGGTCTGCTCGTCGCTCAGGCGCATGGGGCTCTATGCCAGCGCGCACGTGGTGGCCGCGGCGATCCAGACCGTGATCTGCCTCGCGCTCACGCCGGCCTTCGGGCTCAACGTGGTCGCATGGTCCTCTGCGGTCTACATGGTCGCCGTGCTGGCAGTGACCTTCTGGAACCTCAGGCGCACCATCGGTGGCCTGGGCATCCGCGGCATGCTGGCCACTGCGTTGCGCTCCCTGGCGCTGGGCCTCGCGGGCGCCGCCGCCGGCTGGGGCGTCATGCGTGGCCTTTCCGCCGCCGTCCCCTCGCTGGTCGCGGGCGGCGTGCGCGGGGCGCTCGTGCTGGTGGTGGCGGGCGGCATCCCCTCGCTGGTCGTGACCTACGGCCTGGCCGCCGCCCTGCGCCTGCCCGAGATGTCCGCCGTCAACGCGATCCTGGGCAGGTTGCTCCGCCGTCGCGGCTAGCCATCGACCACGTCCGACGCGCCCTCGCCTGCGAATGCCTGCGCCCGACGAGCCGGCTCACGCCGCGGGCACGCTCAGCGCGTCGCATAACGTCGCGACTACGTCCAACGCGTGCCGAACTACCGCCACTACGTCCAATGCGTCATGCAACATCGCGACCACGTCCGACGCGTCATGCAACATCGACACTACGCCTAACGCGTCTCGATATTGCTCGAAGGCGTCCAATGCGTGCGGGGCGGCTGCGTTTGCCCAGTTGGTGACTATCGATAAGACGCGTCTGACGTAGTCGGGACAAATCGACACGCATTGGGCGTACTTGTGAGGGGCTGGCGCGCGTTGGACGTTGTCGACGCGGGTTGACGCGTGCTTGGCGTAGTCGAAACGATTGCCGGGCCGTTCGTCGCCGCGAAGGCGTCCAACGCGTCGGGGCCCATTGCGACTACGTCCGATGCGTCACGCAACATCGCGACTACGTCCGACGCGTTTTTTCGCTGCGTGCCAACTGGTCAAACGTGAGGCTCTCAGACGCGTTGGGCGTAGTGGTGGCAATTCGGTACGTGTTCGACGTGGTCGGCGCAAGGCGAGAGACGCATCGGACGTAGTCGAGAAAAGGTGCACGTGCCGGACGTAATGGCGGCAATTTGGCACGCGTTCGGCGTATTCGACGCCAGGGCGCACGTGCCGGGCGTGGTCGACGAAAGTTTCCGGACGGTGAAGCCTGTCTCCCCGCCGCTTTATCGTGATAAAGTACCTCTCGACAAAAGCACTTTACTCGGATAAAGCGCAGGGGAGAGGACCCACATCCCTGCCAGAAGGGGGACGCTATGGCTGCACGGACGCCCTGGGGGTTCCGCGACATCCTTCCCGCCGAGGCGCTGGTGCGCGAGGGGATCCGCGCGCAGGTGGCCGAGCTCTTCAGCTCCCGCGGCTACCTCCCGGTCGAGACGCCCCTGCTCGAGGAGCGCCCCGAGCTCGAGCGCGGCGGGAGGATACGCAGCTCCCCCTTCCAGCTCATCGACGCGGACGGCAGCCTCATGGTGTTGCGGCCCGACCTCACGCTTCCCATCGCCCGCCTGGTCTCGGCCCGCGTGCCGGATGGCGGGCTGCCGCTTCGCCTGCGCTACGCCGCGCCCCTGGTGCGCGAGGAGTCCGAGCTCGGGGGCAGGCCCCGCCAGCTCACCCAGCTGGGAGTGGAGCTCTTCGACCTCGAGGGCGCCTGCCCCGAGCTCGAGCTCGTCCTGCTCTTGGCAGAGGTCCTCGACGCGCTGGGGGTTCCCGCCTGGCACGTGGCCTGTGGCTCGGTGCGCCCGCTGCAGGCGTTGCTGGCCCGGCGCTCGCCCTCCGAGGAGGTGACCGCTCGCGTGCTCGAGCTCGTCCATGCCTCGGACCTCGTGGGCCTGGACGAGTATCTGGACGGGCTCGCGCTCGAGCCCTCGCTCGACCGCGCCCTGCGCGAGCTCCCGCGGCTGACGGGCGACGCCTCGGTGGTGGCGCGCGTGGACGAGCTCCTGGCGGCGGCGGGGGTCCCCGAGGGCGAGAGGGGCACGGGGGAGCTTGCGGCGATGGCCGAGGGCCTGCACGAGCTCCTGGGGTCCGGGCAGGTCGCCTTCGACTTCTCCATCCTCAACTCCTTCGACTACTACACGGGCATCGTGTTCCGCTGCTACTCGGAGCTGGGCTCGGACGCGCTCGCCTCGGGCGGCCGCTACGACGCTGTCCTGCGCAACCTCGGCCGACCCAACGTCCTGGCCTGCGGGTTCGCGCTCTCGCTCGAGGCGCTGCAGGAGGTCCTGGGGCAGCGGGGCGGCTCGGGTGGCGTGGCAAGCGCGAGCAGCAGCGCCGAGCGTCCGCTCAGGATCGCCGTCCCCAAGGGGAGCCTCTTCGCCCCCACGGTCAGGATGCTGGAGGCGGCGGGGCTGCCGGTGGGGGAGCTGCGCGAGCCGGGGCGCAGGCTGGTGATCTCCGCGGACGGGGTGGAGTACGTGATCGTGCGCGCGCAGGACGCCCCGACCTTCGTGGGCAACGGCGGGGCCGACTGCGGCATCTGCGGCAACGACTCGATCATCGAGGCGGGCGAGGAGCTGGTCCAGCTTGTGGGCCTGGGCTATGGCGCCTGCCGCTTCGTCGTGGCGGAGCCGGCGAGCCGGCGCGGTGCCGCCGAGGAGGCCTACGGCTGGCGAGGTAGCGTGCGCGTGGCGACCAAGTACCCGCGCATCACCCGGCGCTACTACGAGTCCATCGGGCAGCAGGTGGACATCGTGCAGCTGCACGGCAACATTGAGCTGGGGCCCATCGTGGGGATGAGCGACCGCATCGTGGACATCACCGCGACGGGGGAGACCCTGGCGCAGAACGACCTCGTGGTGGTGGACGAGGTCATGGAGTGCGCCGCCCGCTTCTTCGCGGGGTCGGCGGCCTACAGGTCGGACTCCCGGGTCCGCGCCCTCGCGCGGAGGCTCCTGGATGTATCGGCGTCAGGAGAGGGGAGCAGCCGATGAGGACCATAAGGCTCGAGGGGGCGTCGCGCCTCACGCGCAAGGACCTGCAGAGGGCGGGGGCGCTGCCCCGCGAGGTCATGGAGGCCGCCGAGGCCATCGTGGACGACGTCCGCGAGCGCGGTGACGAGGCCGTGCGCGAGTACTGCCTGCGCTTCGACGGCGCTTGTCCCAGCGCCTTCCGCGTGCCGGACGAGCTGGTGCGGGACAGCCTGGGGCACGTCGACGCCGGCTTCCTCGCCGCCCTCAGAAAGGCGCACGACCAGATCCTGGACTTCCACCAGCGCGAGCGCGAGCAGTCATGGTTCACCACCCGTCCCGACGGCAGCATCCTGGGCGTCAGGCTGACGCCCGTCCCCTCGGTCGCGGTCTACGTGCCGGGAGGGCGCGCGCAGTACCCCTCGACGGTGCTCATGGACGCCATCCCCGCCAAGGTGGCCGGCGTGCCCCGCGTCGTCATGGTCACGCCGCCGCAGAGGGACGGGTCACTCTCGCCCTACACGCTCGCCGCGGCAGCCGTCGCGGGTGTCGACGAGGTCTATGCCGTGGGTGGGGCGCAGGCGGTCGCCGCCGTCGCGTATGGCACCGAGTCCATTCCTCGCGTGGCCAAGGTCGTGGGGCCGGGCAACGCCTACGTGGCGGCGGCCAAGCGCTACGTGATGGGGGACGTGGGCATAGACATGGTCGCCGGACCCTCCGAGGTCTGCGTGCTGGCCGACTCGTCCGCAGACCCCGCCATCGTCGCCGCGGACCTCATGGCCCAGGCCGAGCACGACCCCATGGCCGCCTGCTACCTGGTGACCGACGACGCCGGCCTGCCCGAGCGCGTGCTCGCCGCGGTGGAGCTCCTGGTGGCGCAGTCCCCGCGCGAGGAGATTACCCGCAGCTCGCTGGACGGGCGCGGGCTCTGCGTGGTCTGCGACGGCCTTGACGCCGCCCTGGACGCGGTTGACCTCATCGCGCCGGAGCATCTCGAGCTGCACTGCCGGGACGCCTTCTCGCTCCTGGGGCGGGTGCACAACGCCGGCGCCATCTTCGTGGGCCCCTGGAGCTCCGAGCCTCTGGGAGACTACGTCGCCGGGCCCAACCACACGCTTCCCACCGGAGGCACCGCGCTCTTCTCCAACCCCCTGGGCGTCTACGACTTCCAGAAGCGCTCCTCGGTCATCGCCTACACGCCCGAGGGCCTCGCGGCAGACGGACCCGCCGTGCAGGAGCTGGCCCAGGCGGAGGGCCTCTGGGCGCACGCGCTCAGCGTTGGCCTGAGGCGGAGGCTGCTCGAGGGGGGCGGCCAGAATTTCGCCGATGTAACGGCTGCCTGCGAGGACGCCATGTCCACCGCCTGGCCGCGTAAGCTCGATGTGCCCGCTCCCGTCCTGCTCCCTGGCTTCGGTGGCGCGGGCCCCGACGACTGACGAAGCACGGGAGGTGACGGCATGGCTGCCATCGACGACGCCCTCAGGTCCGCGCTCAGGCCCTCGGCCGCGGCGCTCGAGCCCTATGACCCCGCCTTCGCGCCGGTCCGCGTCAACCTCTCCGCAAACGAGAACGGCCTCGGTCTCCCTCCTGGCGTGGCCGCAGAGCTGGGACAGGCGCTCGCCCGCACGGCGACCAACCGCTATCCCCGGCCCCTGAGCGACGAGCTGAGGCAGGAGATAGCGCTCTGGCACGGCGTGGCGCCCGAGCGCGTCTGCGTGGGCAACGGGGGGGACGAGCTCCTCTTCAACCTCTTCGTGGCCTTCGGCGGCGCCGGGCGCACCCTCGTGGACTGCCCTCCGTCCTTCTCGGTCTACCGCCTCTATGCGGAGCTTGCCGAGACCGAGGTTGTCGACGTGCCGCGGGACCCCGCGGACTTCTCCCTCGACGAGGCGGCTCTGGTCGACGCCGCCCGCGGAGCGAGCGTGGTGGTGGTCACCTCTCCCAACAACCCCACGGGAAACCTGGCCCGACCCGGATTGGTGCGCGAGCTCTGCGGCGCCTGCCCTGGCCTGGTGCTGGCGGACGAGGCCTACATGGAGTTCGCCGACGCGGGACAGAGCTCGGAGCCGCTCCTGGGCGAGTTCGACAACCTCGTCGTCCTGCACACCTTCTCGAAGGCCTTCGCGCTCGCGGGTGCCCGCGTGGGCTACGTCCTTGCGTCGCCGGGCGTGGTCGCGGCGCTCAACGCGGTGCGCCAGCCCTATTCCGTGAACGTGCTCTCGCAGGCAGCTGCCCTGGTCTGCGTCAGGAGGAGGGACGAGTTCGCCCCGTCCGTGGAGCTGATCCGCCGCGAGCGCGCCCGTGTGCTCGACGGGCTGCGCCGCCTCGCGGGCCGCGGCGTCGAGGTCTGGCCCAGCCAGGGCAACTTCCTGCTCCTGCGCGTCCCGTCGGCGCACGTGCTCTGGGAGCGGCTGCGAGACGAGCGCTCCGTGCTCGTCCGTGACTTCTCGCGGGCGCCCGGCCTTGCCGACTGCCTGCGGGCGACCATAGGGACGCCCGAGGAGAACGACGCCTTCCTGCAGGCGATGGGGGAGCTTCTCCCCTAGACACACCCAAGGAGGAACGATGGAGAGACGTGCCAGCGTGTCCCGCAGCACGGGCGAGACGAAGATCCAGGTCGAGCTGGACCTGGACGGGACGGGGGAGTGCGACGTCCGGACAGGCGTCGGCTTCTTCGACCACATGCTCTGTGCCCTGGGCAGGCACTCCCTCGTCGACCTGCGCGTGAGGGCGGAGGGCGACAGCTGGGTGGACGACCACCACACGGTGGAGGACGTGGGCATCGTGCTGGGGAGGGCCATCTCGGAGGCCCTGGGGGACAAGGCGGGCGTCCGTCGCTTCGGTGACGCCCTGGTGCCCATGGACGAGTCCCTGGTCCTCGCCGCCATCGACCTCAGCGGCAGGGGGGAGCTTTACTGGGAGCTTCCCATTCCTGCGCAGAAGGTGGGGAGCTTCGACACGGAGCTGGGTCAGGAATTCTTCGTGGGCCTCGCCCGTGAGGCCGGCATGACCCTGCACCTGAGGGAGCTTGCCGGCAGCAATGCCCACCACCTGCTCGAGTGCTGCTTCAAGGCCTTCGCCCGCGCCCTGCGCGCCGCGGTCGAGCCCGACCCTCGCGTCGAGGGCATCCCCTCCACCAAGGGGAGCCTCTGATGCCCGGCGGAGAGGGTCGCATCGTCGTGGTTGACTACCACAAGGGCAACCTCCGCAGCGTGGAGCGGGCGCTCGCCGAGGTGGGCGCCTCGGTCGTGGTGAGCGACGAGGCGCGCGACGTGGACGGCGCCGCCGGCGTGGTGCTGCCCGGGGTGGGCGCCTTCGAGGACGCCATGAGTCAGCTGCTCGCCAGCGGGCAGGCCCAGTCCATCGTGGCGGCCATCGGTCGCGGCGTGCCCTTCCTGGGCATCTGCCTGGGCATGCAGCTGCTCTTCTCGCGAGGGAGCGAGAGGAGGGATGGACCCTCCAGCTGGGGCGGTGAGTGGGTCCCCGGCCTGGGCGTGCTCGAGGGCTCGGTGATCCGCCTGGAGTCCAAGCGCCTCAAGGTGCCCCACGTGGGCTGGGACCAGGCGCACTTCAGCGAGCTGGGGCGGGCCTGCCCGCTCCTGGCAGACGTGCCCGAGGGGGCGAACTTCTACTTCACGCACTCGTATGCGCTGGCAGATGACGTGGACGAGGGCATCGTGGTGACGCGCACCCACTACGCGCGCAGCTTCGTTTCGGGGGTGTGGTCGGACAACGTCTTTGGCCTGCAGTTCCATCCCGAGAAGTCCTCGCGGGCGGGCCGTGCGCTGCTCGCGAACTTCGTGAGCGTCGTACGAGGATAGGGGAGCTGGCATGATTCTCTTCCCAGCCATAGACCTCGTGGGCGGCAGGGTCGTGCGCCTGCAGCGGGGCGAGCGCTCGCGCATGGACGTCTACTCCGACGACCCCGTCGCCGTCGCGTGCGACTTCGCGGCGCGTGGCGCCCGCTGGGTCCACGTGGTGGACCTCTCCGCCGCATTCCAGGAGGGGGAGGACGCGCTCGAGGCGAACCGCCGGGCCATCGAGGGCATCTGCGGCGTCGAGGGCATACGGGTGGACGCGGGCGGGGGCGTGAGGTCCCTCGCCGACCTGGAGCGCCTGGCCTCCGCCGGCGCGAGCCGCGTCGCCCTGGGCACGGCCCTGGTGCGCGACCCCGACTTCGCCCGACAGGCTGCCCGCGACTTCGCCGAGCTGGTGGTCGCGGACGTCGCGGCGCGCGACGGCATGGTGCGCGTCAACGGCTGGCGTGACGGCGCGGGCATGCCCCTGGACGCGCTCCTGGCCGAGCTCGCGGACCTGGGATACCGCCGCCTGGTGCTCACCGACGTGGCGCGCGACGGCATGCAGACCGGCATCGACGTGGGGCTCTACCGTCACGCCGGCGAGCTCGTCGGGTTCCCCGTCGTGGCCTCGGGAGGGATTGCAGGTCTGGACGACCTGCGTGCGCTCGCGGACGCGGGTGGTGACGTGGTGGAGGGCGCCATCGTCGGCCGCGCCCTCTACGAGGGAAGCTTTACGCTGGAGGAGGCCCTGGCGGTCGCGTGCCCGGGCCCCTCTCGCCAGAACGAGGACGGAGGCCCGGCATGCTGACCAAGAGGGTCATCCCCTGCCTGGACGTGAAGGACGGGCGCGTCGTGAAGGGCGTCAACTTCGTGGGGCTGCGCGACGCCGGCGACCCCGTGGAGCTGGCGCGCGCTTACGACCGCGAGGGCGCCGACGAGGTGGTCTTCCTGGACATCACGGCCACCTCGGACGACCGCTCTACCACCGTGGGCCTTGCCGCCCGCGCGGCCGAGGAGCTGCGCATCCCCTATGCCGTGGGCGGGGGCTTCCGGGACGTCGCGGGCATGAGGCGGATGATCGCCGCGGGGGCCGACAAGGTCTCGGTCAACTCCGCGGCCGTGCGCGACCCCGGGCTGGTCTCGGCCGCCGCCTCGGCCTTTGGCAGCCAGGCGGTGGTATGCGCCATCGACGCCCGACGTCGGGGCAGCCTGGACCGCTGGGAGGTCTATGTGGCGGGCGGGCGCGCGGCGACGGGGCTCGACGCCATCGAGTGGGCGCGCGAGGTGGAGCGCCGCGGCGCGGGAGAGATCCTGCTCACGAGCATGGACCGGGACGGCACAAAGGAGGGCTTCGACCTGGCTCTTACGCGCGCCGTGGCCCGTGCCGTGCGGATTCCCGTCATAGCCTCCGGCGGTGTGGGCAGCCTGGAGCACTTCGCCGAGGGCGTCATCGAGGGGGAGGCCGACGCCGTGCTGGCGGCGAGCGTCTTCCACTTCGGGACCTACAGCATCCGGCAGGTCAAGGAGTACATGGCAGCCCAGGGCATCCCCGTGCGCCTGGACTTCTAGGGAGGAGGGAGGCGCCTCTCCCCAGGCCCTCCTCGGGCCGGACGCCGTCGGGGCGAACTTGTCGCGTGGCTACCGTTCAGGACTCGCTTGAGATTGCAGAATCTTGCGAACTCGGGCGAGTTCTGAACGATTGGCCAACTCATGCAGGCCCTTCTAGCTGCCACCCAAGGCCACGTTGGCCGAAACGACCCTCCGCGCCCTTGTTGGTGGTGGTCCCCCCGCCTATCGTGACGGCACCTTGAGGCCCGACACGAGGAGGGGAGAGGGACGAGCGTCTACGTGAGCCACCATAGCGCCCTGTGGTTCTGGGCCGAGCATGCCGCCCGGGGCAGAAGGCCGCCGTCACGTTGCACCAGGGGGCTTGAGGACGCCCGTGTCGGGTCAGCGACGCTCGAATCGCTGCGGAATCTGGGAATCTTGCGACGAGGGCGCCCGGTCGACCTTCTCGTCGCGTCACAGGGCCAGCGCCGAAACGGCTCCGGCGTTCGTTGCCATTGCCTGTCGGGCGAGCTGCCGCGCCGGAGCTTCTCCGAGCTCGCCCCGAACGTCTACGTCTGCGTCCCCGAGCTCTGCTTCCTGCAGCTTGCGGGGAGCCATTCTCCCGTCGACCTCCTGCGGCTGGGCATGGAGCTGTGCGGGCACTACTCCCTGGCGGAGGGCCGCCGTGGCTTCCTGGACAGGCCCCCTCTCTGCTCGAGGGCTGGCCTGCTCGCCTATCTGGACGCGGTGCATGCAACGCGCGGCGTCGCCAAGGCCCGGTGCACGGCGGGGCTCGTCATCGACGGTTCCGCCTCGCCCATGGAAAGCTCCCTGGCGCTGCTCCTGTGCCTCCCGACCCGCTGGGGAGGCTACGGGCTGCCCCGCCCCATCCTCAACGGCCAGCTGACGCTGAGCCCCGGCGCCGCACGGATCGGGGCCAGCTGCGCTGCTCCCCCGACCTTTCGTGGCCTCAGAGGCGGGTCGCCATGGAATATCTTGGCAGGGAGTACCACGGGGAGTTTGGGCGTGACCTGTCGAGGGTCCTTGGCCTCAGGCGCGACGGCTGGCGAGTCGAGCTCGTGGGGATTGGCCAGCTTAGAAACCAGGCGGCTGCGACCGAGCTCGCAAGGAGGCTGAATCGTCACCTACGCGGGCGCGACCTGGTGCTGCCCCCTTCCAAGGAGGGCAATAGGACCCTGCTCAGGGAGTCGCTGCTTCCCTTCGGACATGTATGGGACGACGAGGGGAATGCGATGCCCTCCCTTCGACCCAGCTGGGTTCTTCCCGCATCAGGCTCTCTCTAGATGCCCCAACCGTTCAGGACTCGCCCGAGTTCGCAAGATCCTGCCGGCTCGGGCGCGTTCTGAACGATGCGCCGCCTAGGAAGACCCTCCGGCCAGTTTGAGCTCCAGCCGGCCCTGACCCAGCCGCGCTCGCAGGGGACTCCCGAGCTCGTCCCGCTCCTCGGGGAAGTCCGCCCGGAAGTGGCTCCCGCGGCTCTCGGCGCGTTCCAGCATCATGCGGGCCATGACCTCGGCGCAGAGGAGCTCCGCGCGAACCTGGGCGGTCTGGGCCATGCGACGCGCGTCAACGGACGCGGTCGAGGTCACCGCGAGCTCCCCGCGCAACCCTCCCAGCGCGTGCAGCACGTGTCCCAGGCCATGGGCGTCGCGGGGGAAGAGGCAGCCCTCGGCCATGACCTGTCGCAGCTCCCGCGCCGCCTTGGGCGCCAGGGGAGAGGAGCTCGACCTCAGCTCCAGCGCCTCGCCCGCACCAGCCGCCGCCACGCGCTCGCTGCCCAGGGCCCGCCGTGCGGCGCCCGCGCCCGCCGCCTGTCCGAACACGAGGCAGCTCGCGCTCGCCAGGCCGCCGATGCGGTCGGCGCCGTGCATGCCCCCGGCGCACTCGCCGCAGGCAAAGAGGCCCGGCACGCCCACGACCCCCGCGTCCGTCCCGATCAGGATCCCGCCATTGCTCGCCTGTGCGGCCAGCCCCACGCGGAGCTCGTCCCCGCGCGCCACGCCACGGCCCTCGAGCCAGGAGAAGAACGACTCGACGAACTCGGGCAGAGGGTCGGGAAGTCCCTCGTAGCGAAGCCCTGCCCCCTGGGGCGAGGCGAGGGCGAGGTCCACGTCGTGGTCACCAACGCGCGCGCTGGTGGGGCCGTGCCCCGCGCGCAGCTCGAGGAGCCGTTTCCAGTCGTCGGGTCTCCTGCGCTCGAGCTCGTCGACGCGGGCCCAGCGGAAGCTCTTCTCGTTGAAGACCACGTCCCTCACGGGCGAGACGATCGTGGGCATGACCTGGAGGAACTCAAGGTTGGTGAGGGTGGCGCCGTGCCTCAGCGCCAGGGCGTGGCCCGTGCCGTCCGTCCCGGCTCCCGCGAGGGAGCCCGCGAAGAGGCCGGCGCAGCCGCCCGTGGCGAGCACCACGGAGGGGGCGTGGACGCAGAAGGCACGGCCGTCCCTGGTGTCGAAGAGCAGGACCCCGGCGATGCCAGCCCCCGCGCCCGGCGTCGTGTCGGTCGCCTCCGGTGCCATGGCGTCCAGGTCGACGCGCCGCTGGCCCTCCTCGACGAGCTCCACGAGCTCGCAGTGGGGGAGGAGCCCCACGCCGAGCCGCGCGAGCTCCCTGCCCACGGCCTCGCGGTAGGGCGCGCGCTCCAGGCCGCGCCAGAGCCTGCGGTGGTTGTCGAAGCAGGGGACGTACTCCCGCTCGCCGGCGTCCGCGGGCCGTCGCAGCGCCACCCCCTGGGACTCGAGCCTCTCGACGGCGTCGGGGATGCCCGCCGCCAGGGCGCGCGCGAGCACCGGGTCCGCCATGCCCTGGCCCAGCTCGCGGATGGCGCGGGCCAGGTCGTCCACGTCATCCGCGCCGTCCGGCCCCACGAGGCCCACGCCCCAGGTGCTCCCGGCAAAGCTCGAGCCAGAGAAGGTCGGCCCGGCGCAGGCCAGGGTCACGCGGGCCCCCTCCCTCGCTGCGGCGACCGCGGCCTGGGTCCCCGCGATGCCCCCACCCACGACCAGCACGTCGCAGCTTGCCTCGGCCTCGATCCTCATGGGGCTCCTTTCCACTGCGTTACCCCTTGCTCCCGTCGGCTGCAAGTGTAATAGAGTGACCCAGGCGGGCGTCGGCACCGGGACGTGCCGCCGCCGCGCAGGAGCGACATGACGCCAGGGAGGGACGATGGACGAGGAATCGCAGACCTATGCGGGCGAGAGGGTCGAGCTCCGCAACCTGGACGAGCTCGACATCGCCTTCGACGAGCGCGGCCTCGTGCCGGCCGTGGTGCAGCAGGCGGGCAGCGGGGAGCTCCTCATGCTCGCCTGGATGAGCAGAGAGTCCCTGGAGCTCACGCTGGGGACGGGCACCAGCTGCTTCTGGAGCAGGTCTCGCCAGGAGCTCTGGAACAAGGGAGCCACCAGCGGAAACGTCCAGAAGGTCCGTCGCGTCCTGGTCGACTGCGACGCGGACGCCCTGCTCCTTGAGGTCGACTCCCCTGGCCCGGCCTGCCACACCGGCCACCGGAGCTGCTTCTTCCGCGCCATCGCCCCGATGGGCGCGTCCGCGTGGGAGGGCGACGACGGCAGGCACGATGCGGGCGATTCCTATCCGTCCGACGGGGAGGACTGAGCAATGGGCGAGAGAACCGCGAACGTCCGGGCAGCGGACATCGGCCAGACCCTGGAGTCGCTTGCCCGCACGCTCCACGGCCGTTGGGAGAGCGACCCCGAGGAGTCCTACACGGCGCGGTTGCTCACCGGCCAGGAAGACGAGCTGCTGAAGAAGCTCGCCGAGGAGGCCAGCGAGGTGATCATGGCCTGCAAGGACGACGACCACGACCACATCCGCTACGAGGCAGGCGACCTCGTCTACCACCTGCTGGTCACGCTCGAGCGCTATGGCGTGGGGCTGGGCGAGCTCGCGGGCGAGCTCGAGGCCCGCAAGCGTTAGCGCCGGCTTCGCGTCCCCCACCTTACTTTGGCTGGATGTTGACTCTTTGTAGTCGGTCGCGACCACGAACTGACGTCGTGCGAGTTGCGTTAACCTAACCCGATAACCATGGCGACCGGACCCTCCGGTCGCGGGCGCGCTTCTCGCGTCCGGCAGCAGGGCGTGGCTCCCGTTCCCGCAAGGGGATAGACTGGTCGCGACTGCTGCTCTCAACGCACGTCCAACGCACCAGAGACAGTATTGCGAGGAAACAGATGACGGAAAAGACACGCGCTGTCGTCAGGTCGGGGGTCGCCCTGAGCCTCTCCCTCACCCTGGCACTCTCCGCAGTCCCGACCCACGCCTTCGCGGCGGACACCGCCGCCCAGACCCAGACCGAGCTCGACTCCGCCCGCGCACGTCTGGACGAGCTCCAGGGCCAGTGCGCCACGGCATTCTCGCAGCTCGAGGACGCCCAGGCCTCGTTGGAGGACACCCGCGCGGCAATGAGCGAGACCCAGTCGCAGATCGACGCGAAGGAGCAGGAGCTCGGCGTCGCGCGCGGCACCCTCTCGCAGACCATGGCGGCCAACTACAAGAGCGGCGTCGACTTCCTCTCGTTCGTGCTCGGCTCCAACGACTTCCAGGACCTCGTCTCGCGCGTGTACTACGCCAACAAGGTCTCGGCCAGCCAGACCGACGCCATCAACGCGGTGAGGACCATCCAGGGCGAGCTGCAAGGGCAGAAGGACCGCCTCCAGGAGGAGGAGAGCCAGCAGGAGGAGCTGCTCAGCCAGTCCGAGCAGAGCTTCAGCCAGATCCAGAGCCTCCAGTCGCAGCAGCAGGAGTACGTGAACGGGCTCTCCGAGGAGGTCCAGCGCCAGCTCGCCGCAGAGCGCGAGGCCGCGGAGAAGGCCGCTGCCGAGAAGGCCGCCGCGCGTGCCGCGCAGCAGGGCGAGAGTGACGCCGGTACCGGCACCCAGTCCGGTGGCCAGGCCCAGTCCGACAACCAGTCTGGCCAGGGCGGGTCTTCCGATAACGGCTCCAGCTCCAACGCCAGCTCCGATACCGGGTCGAGCTCCGGCAACGGCGGGTCCAACTCCAACTCGAACTCCGGCGGCGGCGGGTCCAACTCCAACTCGAACTCCAACTCGAACTCCAACTCGAACTCCGGCGGCGGCTCCGCCTCCCAGCCTGACGAGTCGTACGGCTCGGGCATCTCGGCCGTCATCGCCGCCGCACGCTCGCAGCTGGGCGTGAGCTATTCCTGGGCGGGCAATGCCATCGCCAACCAGGAGTTCGACTGCTCCGGCCTCGTGTGGTGGGCCTACCGGCAGGCCGGCTACAACATCCCCCGCGGCCAGCGCATGTCAAATGGCTACAACAACTCGATGATCGGCTGGGTGCTCCAGAAGGGCGGCTTCACCACCAACCAGGCCAACCTCAAGGCGGGGGACCTCATGTTCTGGGGCGGGGGCACCGGCTCCACGACCCACGTGGGCCTCTGCATCGGCAACGGGCAGATGATCCACTCCAACTACGGCGGTGTCGAGGTCACGAGCGTCTACTACTCCGCCGGCAGCTTCGTGGGCGGCGGCCCGATCGTCTAGCCTGCGGGCAGCGACGGCCGTCACGGGCAAACGGATCGGCACGGGGAGGCTTCGCTTCGGCGGGGCCTCCCCTTCTTCTTCCGGGTGGCTGGCCATGGTGCGACGGCCTGCCTCCGTGTCGCCTGCGGCTGGGCCAGCACCATCTTCTGGCCGTCTTGAGCTACCACGTCCCGCTTGGCTCGCGGAACCGCCCGGTCGCACGACCCGCCGCGGGGGCCAGTCCGGGGGGCCACCGTCCATGGGATAATCGGCCCAGAGGCCGACACCGCAAGCGCAGGCGGCGCCAGCTCCTAGGCGACCGTGGGACTCGTGCCCCCATGGGCCCACCCATCGCGCTGTCGACCCGCAGGTATGGGGTTCCCGACGGATGGGAGGTTGGAAGATGAACGCCGTGTCAATCCGCACGTCCCTGGCAAGGAGGCTAGGTGCCCTCGTCGTTCTCGTCGCGCTCGTCGCCCTCGTGGGCTGTGGCGCATCGAAGGGCATGGGGACGGTGGCGCCCTCCAAGGACCCCAAGGCGGACTTCCTGGGCACCTGGACCGCCGTCTCGGTCAGCGACAAGGACCTGGGTGACCTCACGCTCGAGGACATGACCGGGTTGGGGATCTACTTCCGCATCACGCTCGTCGAGGACGGCACGGGGACGATGGACCTCGCCGGAGACGTCGAGGACCTCAAGTGGAGCCTCAAGGACGACACGACCGTGCTCATCAACGACAGCGAGACTGCGGCGAGCAGCCTCGAGCTCAAGGACGGCAAGCTCGTGGGCGACGAGGACGGCACCAAGATGGTGTTCGAGAAGGGCGACCTCGTCAAGGAGGACATGCCGAAGGGCGGCGGAAGCACGGACGACAAGGCAAGCGAGGCCGTGGACTACCTCATCGCAGACGACGAGCTCGCCACCATCCGCATGACCGAGGTCTTCGTCGACTTTACGGGCGACCCCGGCTTCGTGGTCAACTTCAAGAACAACTCAGACAAGAGCCTCAGGATCTGGTCGCAGTCCGAGAGCTTCTCCATCAACGGGGAGATGCGCGAGCCCATCGGCCTCTTCGAGCTGACAAAGCCGGGGACCTACGTCGACTGCAAGGCCTTCTATGATGGCGCCGAGGTTGGCCACGAGCTCGCCTCCCTCAAGGACATCAGCGGCAAGATCGAGCTCATGGACGAGGACTACGACGTCCTGCGCACCTACGACTTCAGCTACAGCTACGGCGCGAAGGGCTAGGGCGTCAGCCGCCTGCCCTAGGGGCGGGCGGGAGAGGCCTCCGTCCGTGGTCGGGACGTCGCTGCGGGGCGGATGGCCAGGCGGGGCGGCGGGAGCGGGTCTCTCGCCGCCCCTACATGCCGATGTCGCCGCCTCGCTCGCGCGCCCAGAGGTAGAGGTCGACGCAGCGCTGCGCCAGCACGTCGAGGGAGTCGTAGAGCCAGGTGGGGCGCTCTGCCAGGTCCTGGTAGATGACAGAGAGCTCGGTGCAGCCCACCACGACGGCGTCGCAGCCCTCCTGGCGCAGCTCCTCGGCAATGGCGCAGAGCTCGCCCGGGTCATAGGGCGCGTTTGCCTTGACCCCGTCGTAGATCAGCGACATGATCCTGCGCTGCGTCTGGGCCCTGGGCACCACGCCGACGAGCCCGCGCTCTGCGAGGTAGCCCTGGAAGACGCCGGACTGGACCGTCCCGTCGGTCGCCATGAGGCCCACCCTGCCGCCACGACCCACGTCGAGTGCCATGCGCTTGGCGGTCTCCTCCATGATGTTGAGGACGGGGACGTCCACCGCGTCGCTGATCGCGTCATAGAAGTAGTGCGCCGTGTTGCAGGCGATGGCCAGGTAGTCGGCGCCTGCGTCCTCGAGCCAGCGGGCGACCTTGCACATCTCAGGCTGGGGGTCGGGGCGCGAGTGGTCCAGTATGTAGGCGGTGCGGTCGGGGATCTGCGGGTCGTTGAAGACGATCATGGGGATATTGTCCTGGTCGGTCGCCGCAGGGGTCTTCTTGATGATGGCCTCCATGAAGTAGGCGGTGGCGAGGGGTCCCACCCCGCCGATGATCCCCAGGATTGGCTTGTTCACGAAGGCTCCTCCCCGGCGCGCACGCGCCTCTCGCCCATCCGGACGATTGTAGGCGAGTGGGAGGGAGTTCTGTTCCTACGGTGCACTGTCCCTGCCCCCTTCGCAGCCTGCCTACAATATGCGGAGGCCCGCGCCACGCGGGCGGGCAGGGTCGGGCGACCGGCAGGCGGGTGGCATGGCGCCGCCTGGGCAGGGCCGAGGTACAAGCACGAGAGACGGGTGCGCGCGATGGCGGAGCAGGCTGTGGAGGGTGGCAGGTCAGCAATGGGGGAGAGGGGCGCTGCTTCCTTCGTGCCCATCCTCCTGGGAACCGAGATCGGGTCCTACGGCATGGCGCGCGCCTTCTGGGAGCGCTACGGCGTGGCCAGCGTCTGCTACGGCAGCTTCCCCCTCACCCCCACGCGCGACTCGAAGTTCATCGAGCAGCGCTGTGACGCCGACTTCCTCGACCCCGCGCGCTTCGTCGAGCTCCTCAACGGGGACGCCGACGGCTTCAGGGACACGATCCCCCTGGTCATACCCTGCGGCGACGACTACTCGCTGCTCCTCTCCAACCACAAGGCCGAGCTGGACCCGGTCTATCGCTGCGTCTGCTCCGGGCCGGGCGTCCTCGACGAGCTCAACGACAAGGCGCGCTTCTACGCCCTCTGCGAGCGCGCCGGCGTGCCCTACCCCCGCACGGTCACCATCGGTCCCGGGGACGAAGGCAGGCTGCCCGAGCTTCCCTTCGGATTTCCCGTGGCGCTCAAGCCCACCGACGCCGCGTCGTGGCGCGACCACCCCTTCCAGGGGCAGAAGAAGGCCTTCGTCCTGGACGACGGGGAGATGCTGGCCAAGACCATACGACGCGCCTACGCCTCGGGCTACCAGGGGCAGCTCGTGATCCAGGACTTCATCCCCGGCGACGACGGCAACATGCGGGTCATGAACGGCTACGTGCGCCAGGACGGCTCCATATCGCTCCTCTCGCTGGGCCACCCCGTGCTCGAGGACTGCGCTCCCATGCGCATCGGCAACTATGCGGCCATCGTCTCGTACGCGGACGAGGGCATCTATGCCTCCGTCGAGCGGCTGATGGGCCACATCGACTACTTCGGCTACTTCAACATCGACATGAAGTACGACGAGCGCGACGGCAGCTGCAAGCTCCTTGACTTCAACCCCCGCCAGGGGAGGAGCAGCTTCTTCACCACGCTGGCCGGCTACAACCTCGCCGAGCACGTGGTGGCGGACGTCGTCGAGGGCAGGCGCGGGCCCGCGGTCCATGCCACCAACGAGTTCCTCTGGGTGGGTGTGCCCCGCTCCATCGTGCGCCGCTACGCCGCGAAGGGACCGGGCCGCGACCGCGCGCTCGAGCTCATGCGCCAGGGCAGGGTGGGCACCACGCTCTTCGGGGCGCACGACGACAGCCCCCGGAGGCTCTGGAACATGGCTAAGCTCTGGGCGCATTACTATCTGGACTTCAAGAGGCACTTCGGGCACCGAGAGCTCGAGGACTAGGCGAGAGGGGCATACATGGCGGACTCGTCGCTCGAGCTGAGGCGCGCGCTCGCGCGGCGCAGCGGCACCTCCGAGGACGACTGGTTCCTCACCTACCGGGCGCGGCACGGCATGCTCGTGGCCTTCCGCGAGCTCGCACGGCTGCGGGGCGCGGGCGAGGTCGTGACGCAGCTCCTGACCTGCTGCACCGCCGTCGACCCCATCGTCGAGGCCGGGCTCGCCCCGCGCTACGCGGACGTCTCGGCGTCGAGCCTGGCGCTCGACGCCTCCCGGCTCGGACTCGGCCCGAGCTCGCGGGCCGTGGTCCTTCAGCACAGCTTCGGGATCTTCGAGCCAGCGGGCGACCTCGCCCTGAGGGAGGCCGCGGACGCGGCGGGGGCGCTTCTCGTCGAGGACTGCGCCCACTGCGTGGGGAGGCTCGCGCGCGACGGCGAGGGACGACCGCTCGCCGACGTCTCCGTCCACTCCTTCGGGGTGGAGAAGATGCTCCCCACCCACTTCGGCGGGGCGGTGTACGTGAGCCCCCGGATGGCGGACTCCGGGCTCAGGGCCGCCCTGGTGGGGGCTCTGGGCTCGCTTCCCCCCATTGACCCCGTGCTCGAGGAGGCCGCCAAGGGCTATCGCAGCCGCATCCGCGTGCTCAACCACCTGCCCGCCGGTCCCCGCCGCGCCCTTCGCGCGCGCTGGGAGGCCCGAGGAAGCTTCGACGCCGCGATATCACCCGAGGAGCAGAGGGGCCACGTCTCGCACGAGCCCTGCCAGCCTGGCGAGTGGATAGCCTCCCGGGCCCTGGAGGCCCTGGAGGGGCTCGACGCCCAGGAGGCCCTGCGACGAGAGGCCGTGACGGAGTACGTGCGCTCCCTTGCCGACACGGGAGTCGCCCTGCTCGCCGCCGTGTGCGCAGGTCCCGCCCAGCCGCTGCTGCGCCTCCCCGTCTTCCTGGCCGACTCCGGGCGCTCCGAGGCTCTCCTCGCCAGCGTGCGCGCGGCGGGGCACTATGCCGTGCCCTGGTACCGCCCGCTCCTCTTCCCCGGCGTCGAGGACCCTGCTGCATATGGCTTCGACGGCGGCATGGAGGGGCTCCCCGTGACCGAGCGCCTCTCGCGCGGACCGGTGGCGCTTCCCTGCGACGTCACGCCCGAGCAGGCACGCCAGCTCGCGGCCCTCGCGGCAGAGGCGGCCCGCTAGCATGGCCGCGCGTGGGGGCAAAAGGCCGGGCGAGGGGGAGCCTCTCGCCACAGACCGCTCCGAGGGCGGCAGGCCCAGCATCGCCGAGCAGGTGGAGCTCGTCCCCACCGACCCCGGCTGCTACCTCTGGAAGGACGGCAAGGGCGAGGTCATCTACGTGGGCAAGGCCAAGAACCTCCGCGCCCGCATGCGCCAGTATGTGACCCTCCAGGACGACCGCGCGAAGATCCCCCTCATGATGCAGGTGGTGCGCAGCTTCGACTACGTGGTCGTGGGCTCCGAGCACGAGGCGCTGGTGCTGGAGCGCAACCTCATCGCCCAGTACCACCCCTACTTCAACGTCGACTTCAAGGACGACAAGAGCTATCCCTACATAGCCATCACCGAGTCGGACGTATACCCGGCGATCAAGTACACCCGCGAGCGCCACCGCAAGGGGACCCGCTACTTCGGTCCCTACACCGACGCCCAGGCCGCCCGCGAGACCATCGACACCCTGCGCAAGGTGCTCCCCATCTGCTCCGCCAACTGCGCGGAGTGGAAGAGGGCGCGTCGCTACCTTCAGAGCCACCCCGACGACGTGGCCGTGGCCAACATGGTCCTGGCCGAGCGCGGCCGCCCCTGCTTCGACTACCACGTGGGTCGCGGGCCCGGCGTCTGCTGCGGCGCCATCACCACCGTGGACTACGCACGTCACGTGAGCCAGGTGGAGAGCTTCCTCTCGGGGAGGCGACGACAGGTGGTGGAAGAGCTCGAGGAACAGATGCGTGATGCGGCGGCCGAGCTCGAGTTCGAGCGCGCCTCCCGCATCAAGCGGCGCCTCGACGTCATAGGCGGGCTGGACGACCGCCAGGAGGTCATGTTCTCGAGCGACGTGAGCCTCGACCTCATCGGCTTCTACCGCGAGGAGACGATCAGCTGCGCCTGCGTCTTCGTCGTGCGGGAGGGGCGCACGATCCGCACCAGCGAGTTCATCCTCAACAAGGGCATGGACGTGGACGAGCAGGAGCTCGCCGCCGGCTTCCTCAAGCGCTACTACGACGAGACCGCCGACGTGCCCCAGGAGGTCGACCTCGCCTGCGAGCTGCCCGACGCGCAGCTCCTGGGCGAGTGGCTCAGCGCGAAGCGCGGGAGGCTCTGCCGCTTGCACCGCCCCCAGCGAGGCGAGAAGAGCCACCTCCTCCAGATGGCGGAGAGGAACGCCCGCCACGCCCTCATGCGCTACATGGTGCGCACGGGGTACGCCGACGAGCGCACCAACCAGGCCCTCCTCCAGCTCGAGAGCGCGCTCGCCCTGGAGCGACCGCCGATGCGCATAGAGTGCTTCGACATCTCGACCCTGCACGGGGCCTTCACCGTGGCGTCCATGGTGGTCTTCACCAACGGCCGGCCCGACAAGGGCCAGTACCGTCGCTTCAAGATCCGCGCCGAGCTCGACGAGGCCAACGACTTCGCAAGCATGGAGGAGGTGCTGGGCAGGCGCTACAGCCCCAAGAACATGGGGGACGAGCGCTTCGCCGCGGCGCCTCCCGACCTCCTCGTGGTGGACGGCGGCAAGCCCCAGCTCTCCGCCGCGATTCACCAGCTCGAGGAGCTGGGGCTCGACATCCCGGTCTGCGGCCTGGCCAAGTCGGACGAGGAGGTCTTCGTCCCCTGGGACGACACGCCGGTGGTGCTGCCCTCGGGCTCTCCCTCGCTCTACCTCATCAAGCAGGTGAGGGACGAGAGCCACCGCTTCGCCATCACCTTCCACCGGGAACTGCGCACCAAGGCGCAGTCCGTCTCGGTGCTGGACGACGTCGAGGGCGTGGGGCCCAAGCGCAAGCGGGCCATCCTACGTCGCTTCGGCTCCCTCAAGGGCCTGCGCGCCGCGAGCGTCGACCAGGTCGCCGAGGTCGAGGGCCTTCCCCGCTCGGTGGCCGAGGAGGTCTGGCAGACGGTGCACGCCTGGGAGGGGGAGGGCGCGTCCCTCTCGCCCGAGACGGAGGCAGATGCCGGGGGAGCCCCTGGTCCCAGTTCGCCTTCCGGCGGAGAGGGGCGAGGGGACGGGTCGGAGTAGCCCACGCCCGAAGCCCCTGCCACCCCGTCCGTTGCCCCTCGCTTGCCGCTGGGCGGAGATGATCTCGAAACATGCCTGAAATGCCATACGCTAGCGGGCGAGAGGTTGCGCCGACCCCGTTCTGCGCAACAAGGGACACGTTTGCGTGGAGAGAGGCAAGAACATGAAAGACCTGATGGGCAAGAACCTTTCGCGTCGCACCTTCCTCGGCGTCTCGAGCGGCGTCGCGGCCGTCGCGGGCCTGGGGCTCGTGGGCTGCGGCGGCGGCTCCGGCAGCAACGGCGGCAGCAGCGCCGGTGGCGAGAAGGCGGCCGGCGGCACCCTCACCGTGGGCACCGCCTACGCGACCCAGAACTACCACCCGTCCACCACGTCCTCGGCGCTCGCCCTGAGTGCCAACATGAACGTGGTCGAGGGCCTCTACGAGCTCGACTTCCATGACTACAGCACCCGCGCCGCCCTGGCCGCCGGCGACCCCACCAAGGTCGATGACACCACCTTCGAGGTCAAGCTGCGCGACGGCGCCAAGTTCTCCGACGGCACCGACGTCAAGGCGGAGGACGTCGTCTCGTCCTTCAAGCGCGCCAACGCCGAGGGCAACATCTACGTCTCGATGCTCACCCCCATCGCCTCCATCGAGGCCAAGGATGACACCACCGTCACCGTCAAGACCGCCTTCCCCGACTTCTCGCTGCTCAAGGAGCGCCTGGCGATCGTCAAGGTCGTCCCCAGCTCCGCGACCGACGAGGACCTGACCGCGAAGCCCACCGGCACCGGCCCCTGGATGTACGACGAGATCACCGACGCCTCCGTCACCCTCGTCCCCAACCCCAACTACAACGGCGAGTTCGCCGCCAAGGACGAGAAGATCCGCTATGACGTCCTGAAGGACGCCACCGCCCGCGTGACCGCCGCCCAGGAGGGCACCGACCTCATCTGCGAGTCCGTCCCCGCCGACTCCATCGACCAGCTCAAGAGCGCCGGCCTCTCCATCGACACCGTCCAGGGCTTCGGTACCCGCTTCATGATGTTCAACGTCAAGAAGGCCCCCTGGGACGACGTCAAGGTCCGCCAGGCCGTCATGTACGCCCTGAACTACGACCAGATGATCTCCAACGCCCTGGCCGGCATGGCCTCGACGCCCTCCTGCTACCTGCCCGAGACCTTCACCAACTACAACAAGGCCTCCATGGTCTATTCCTACGACCAGGAGAAGGCCAAGTCCCTCATCGCCGAGGCCGGCATCACGCCGGGCGCCATCACCCTGCGCACCACCGACAACGACCAGGTCGTCGCCATGTCCACGCAGATCAAGAACGACCTCGACGCCCTGGGCTTCGACGTCTCGATCCAGACCGACACCTCCGCGGCGACCTACGCCGCCATCGACGGCGGCGAGGCCTACGACCTCCTGCTCGCCCCCGGCGACCCCAGCTGCTTCGGTGCCGACCCCGACCTGCTGCTCAACTGGTGGTACGGCAACAACACCTGGATGCAGAAGCGCTGCGTCTGGAACGACTCCCCCGAGTTCGCGAAGCTCCACGAGCTGATGGACCAGGCCCTCTCCCAGACCGGCGACGAGCAGCAGAAGACCTGGAACCAGTGCTTCGACCTCATCTCCGAGAACGTTCCCCTGTATCCCGTCCTGCAGGTCCAGACCACGACCGGCTCCTGGCGTGACACCGCCAACGGCGACGGCACCAAGGTCTCCAGCGACTTCAAGGGCATCGGGACCACGGGCATCTCGCTGATCGGCGTCTCCACCACGAAGTAGTCGGCTCCGTCCCAACAGGCAGCGCGAGGGTAGGGCCCGGGCTTCAGGTACTGCCCGGGCCCTACCTCCTTGGAGCTGCCACGTCCTGACCGCACAGCGTTCGGAAAGGGGAGAGGCCACGTGAACAACCTCCTGCGCCTCATCGGACGGCGATTGGTGGCGCTGCCCATCATGGCCCTCGGCGTCACGATCCTCGTGTTCTTCCTCATGTCGTTCTCCAAGGTCGACCCGGCCTACAACGCGCTCGGCGAGAGCGCCACGCCGGAGGCGGTGGCCCAGTACCACGCCGACCACGGCCTGGACGACCCGTTGCCCACCCGCTACCTCCGCTACATGGGAGGGCTCCTCCACGGTGACCTCGGGAGCTACGGCGCCTCGAACTACTCCGTCGGCGAGCGCGTGGCCAAGGCCCTGCCCGTCACCATGCAGCTCACCTTCATCGGCCTGATCCTGGGTGCCATCGTGTCCTTCCTTCTGGGAGTGCTCGCCGCGCTCTACCGCGACGGATGGCCCGACCAGCTGATCCGCGTGCTCTCCATCGCCGGCCTCGCCACGCCCTCGTTCTGGCTGGCGGTCCTCATGATCCTGCTCTTCTCGTCGATGATGCACGTGCTGCCCGCCTCGGGCCCGCTGCCCAACTTCTTCGCCAACCCCGGCGGCTATGCCGCGCGCATGCTCATGCCCGCCGTGGCCCTCGCCTTCCCGCTCACCGGCCAGATGACCCGCATCGTGCGCACCGCCATGGTCGAGGAGCTCGACAAGGACTACGTCAAGACCGCGAAGGGCGCCGGGCTTCCCCAGGCCGTCGTCATCGGTCGCAACGTCCTGCGCAACGCCCTCATCACGCCCGTCACCACGCTGGGCCTCAAGATCGGCTACCTCATGGGCGGCGCCGTGGTCATCGAGACCATCTTCAACCTGCCCGGCATGGGCATGGCGATCCTCGAGGGCATCCAGGGCAACGAGACGAACCTGGTCCAGGGCGTCGTCATCGTCGTCGCGCTGTCGTTCATCGTGATCAACATCGTGGTCGACATGCTCTACCTCCTCATCAACCCCAGGATTAGGACGGTGTAGCCATGCTGACTCAGAGAAAAGAACAGGCCGAGAAGCTCGAGCAGGCCGCCGCGGGCGGCGCTCGCCTCGGCGGCTGGAAGAAGATGAGCGTCGGCTCCAAGGTCTCGCTCGTCCTGCTCGTCCTGGTGGCCCTCTCGGCCATCCTCGCCGCGGTCCTCTCGCCCTATGACCCGGTCGAGATCTTTACCGCGCGCCAGGCTCCCGGCGGCGGCTTCATCTTCGGCACCGACGACAAGGGGCGCGACATCCTGAGCCGCATGCTCTACGGCGGCCGCTACTCGCTGGTCATCGGCTTCGGCGCCACCCTCATGGCGCTGGTCTGCGGCTCCGTCATCGGCGCCATCGCCGCGGTCTCGCGCAAGTGGGTGTCCGAGGTGATCATGCGCGTCCTGGACATCATCATGTCCTTCCCCGGCATCGCGCTTGCGGCCGTGTTCGTGTCCATCTTGGGCAACAGCATCGGCTCGATCATCTTCTCCATCGGCTTCATGTACACGCCCCAGATCGCCCGCATCGTGCGCGCTAACATAGTGAGCGAGTACGGAGAGGACTACGTGCGCGCGGTCATCGTCTCCGGCGCCCGCGCCCCCTGGATTCTGATCAGGCACGTCCTGCGCAACTGCATCGCGCCGATTATGGTATTCACCGTGACCCTCGTGGCCGACGCCATCATCTTCGAGGCCTCCCTCACCTTCATAGGGGCCGGCATCCAGGAGCCCACCCCCACCTGGGGCAACATCCTGGCCGATGCCCGCGGTGGCGTGCTCGCGGGCCGTTGGTGGCAGGCGCTCTTCCCGGGCATGGCCATCATGGTCACCTGCCTCGCGCTCAACATCCTCTCCGAGGGCCTCACCGACGCCATGGCCGCCGCCCCCGGCGCCCCCGTCGACGCGGACAACTCCGAGAGCCGCCGTGCCGACGACATCCTGGCCTCCAATCCCGTCAAGGCCTACGAGGAGCAGGCGGAGGCGCTGGGTCGCAGGCTCGGCGCGCTGCGCGAGGTCGAGCTCGCCCGCGACGACCGCCACGTCCCCGACTACTCCGTGGAGCCCCTGCTGCAGGTCAAGGACCTCTGCATCAGCTTCCTCTCGCACGGTGACGTCCAGGTCGTGGACCACGTCAGCTTCGACGTGCGCCCCGGCCAGTGCATGGCCCTGGTGGGCGAGTCGGGCTGCGGCAAGTCCATCACCACCAAGACGATCATGAACCTCGTGGACCCCAAGGAGACGGTCACGGGCCAGCTCATCTACAAGGGCCAGGACCTGCTCAAGCTCAGCTCCGAGGAGCATCGCAAGCTCCTGGGCACCGAGATCGCCATGGTCTACCAGGACGCGCTCTCGTCCCTGAACCCCTCCATGCTCATCTCGACGCAGATGAAGCAGCTCACCGACCGAGGCGGGACCCGCTCCGCGGAGGAGCTGCTCGAGCTCGTAGGCCTCGATCCCAAGCGCACCCTAGAGTCCTACCCGCACGAACTGTCGGGCGGCCAGCGCCAGCGCGTGCTCATCGCCATGGCGCTCACCCGTGACCCGTCGCTGGTCATCTGCGACGAGCCCACCACGGCCCTGGACGTCACCGTCCAGAAGCAGGTCATCAAGCTCCTGAACGACCTCCAGGCAAAGCTGGGCTTCGCCATGGTCTTCGTGAGCCACGACCTCGCCCTGGTGGCCGAGGTGGCGTCCGAGATCACCGTCATGTACGCCGGCCAGGTCATCGAGCAGGCGCCGACCAAGGAGCTGCTCTGCAACCCCGTCCACGAGTACACCCGCGGGCTCCTGGGGTCGGTCCTCTCCATCGAGGAGGGCGCCCGTGACGGGAGCCGCCTGCACCAGGTGCCCGGCTCGGTCCCCTCGCCCGAGGACTTCCCGCGCGGCGACCGCTTCGCCCCGCGCTCCAGCCATCCCACGCTGGGCCTGGACGTGCACCCCGTCATCAAGAGCCTGCCGGGATGCGCCAACCACCGCTTCTCGGAGCTGCCCGACGACTACCTGAGGCAGAACGGGCTCGTTCCCTATCTAGACACCCTCAAGGAGGTGAGGTAGGTGGCCGACCAGAAGGAACCCATCATCTTCCTCGATGACATCTCCGTTACCTTCCGCACCCGCACGGGATCCATCCTCCACCCCAACCTGGTCCATGCGGTCCAGGGCGTGACCATCAAGCTCATGCCGGGCGAGACCATAGGAATCGTGGGCGAGTCGGGCTGCGGCAAGTCCACCACGGCCAACGTCATGTGCGGCCTGCAGTCGCCGACCTCCGGCCACGTCTACTTCCAGGGGACGGACGTCACGAAGCGCACGGCGGACCTGCGCAAGAAGATAGGCCGCGTCGTCTCGGTCGTCTTCCAGGACCCCGCCACGGCCCTCAACCCGCGCATGGTCGTCCGCGACCAGCTGCAGGACCCGCTGCTGGTGCACAAGGTGGGGGCGTCCGCCGACCAGGAGAGGCGCATCAACGAGCTCGTGGAGCTCGTGGGCCTGCCCAAGAGCGCGCTGCGCGCCCTGCCGGGTCAGCTCTCGGGCGGGCAGCGCCAGCGCGTCGCCATCGCCCGCGCCATGTCGCTCAACCCCTCGGCGATCATCGCCGACGAGCCCACCTCCGCCCTCGACGTGTCCGTGCGCGCCCAGATCCTCAACCTGCTCACCGACCTCAAGAGCGAGCTGGGGCTCTCGATGATCTTCATCAGCCACGACATCCAGACGGTCCGCTACATCTCCGACCGAATCATCGTCATGAACCACGGGCAGATCATGGAGCAGGGTCCGGCGCAGCAGGTGTTCAACGACCCCCAGGACGAGTACACCAAGACGCTCCTCGGGGCGGCACCGTCGCTCTTGCACCCCAAGATAGGTCGCTAGCAGCGAGCGCCCCGTCTGGCCGCGTGCCGGGCGGGGCGCGTCTCTCATGCGCGTCGCAGAGGACTAAGATGTGCCATCGTGCCCGGGCTTCCGAGCAGGCAGAGAGAAAAGGGTAGCCACATGTCAGACTTCAAGATCCGCGGCGTCGTGCCGCCCGTCGTCGTCCCCGACACCGAGGACCGCAGGCTGGACGTAGCCTCCTTCGAGCGCTCCATCGACCGCATGATCGACGCGGGCGTGGACGGCCTCTTCTTCCTGGGCTCCTCGGGAGAGGTGGTCTTCTCCACCGACGAGAGGCGCGACGAGGTCGTGCGCGAGGCGGTGCGCATCGTCGACCACCGCGTGCCCGTCCTGGTGGGCATCATCGACACCGAGACCGAGCGCGTGATCGAGCACGGGCGGCGCGCCCAGGAGCTGGGCGCCGACGCCCTCGTGGCCACCGCCCCCTTCTACGCGCTGGGCGGCATGGCAGACGTGGAGGAGCACTTCCGCATCCTCCACGAGGAGCTCGACCTGCCCGTCTTCGCCTACGACATCCCCGTCTGCGTCCACACCAAGCTCCCCTGGAAGCTCCTGGCCAAGCTGGGCGCCGAGGGCGTGCTCGCGGGCGTCAAGGACTCCTCGGGCGACGACATCTCGTTCCGCTACCTCTGCCAGGAGAACGAGAGGCTGGGTCACCCCCTGAGCCTCCTCACCGGCCATGAGATTGTCGTCGACGGCGCCTACCTCTCGGGCGCGGACGGCTCCGTCCCCGGCCTCGCCAACGTCGAGCCCCACGGCTACGTGCGCATGTGGAAGGCCGCCGAGGCGGGGGACTGGGCGACGGTCAAGGCCGAGCAGGACAAGCTCAACGACCTCAGCCACATCTTCGACGTCACCACGGGCGTCCAGGGCTTCGGCGGCGGCGTGGGCGCCTTCAAGACCGCCCTCATGCTCATGGGCGTGTACGAGTCCAACCAGATGCCCCGCCCGGTCAAGGCGCTCGAGGGCACCAACGTCGAGGCCATCCGCTCGGTGCTCGTGAGCTGTGGCCTCCTCGAGGCCTAGGCGAGAGGCGGCTCTCGCCCGAAGACGCAAGCCCGGGCGCGCTTGCGACGACGGCGCGCCTGCACCCCAGGAAGGAGTCCCATGGCAGCAGAGGCCAAGCGCGTCATCGCGCTCGACATCGGAGGCACCAAGATCGCCTCGGCCCTCGTGACGCTCCGCGCGGGCGAGGCGCCCCTCATCGAGCACTATGGCAAGGTTCCCACCGAGGCCAAGCTCGGTGGGCAGAGGGTGCTCGGGAACGCCATCGAATCCGCCCGTCGCGTCGCGGAGGCGGCGGTCGGCGGGCTGGACGGCATCGGCGTCTCGAGCGCGGGCGTCATCGACCCCGCGACGGGAGACGTCACCTACGCGAACGAGATCATGCCCGGCTGGGGCGGCACCCACCTGGGAGCCGAGCTCGCGCGCGAGCTCGGACTTCCCGCCCGCGTCCTGAACGACGTGCACGCCCATGCCCTGGGCGAGGCGCGCTGGGGCGGTGGCAAGGACGCCTCGAGCTGCCTGGTCGTCGCCGTGGGCACCGGCATCGGCGGTGCCTTCGTGCTGGGCGGCCACATCCTTCTGGGCGCCCACAACGAGGCGGGCCACGTGGGCCACGTGAGCTGCTCCGACGCCACCGGAGTCCCCTGCTCCTGTGGGGCGACGGGTCACCTCGAGCCCATCGCCGCAGGTCCCGGCATCATCGAGCGCTACCTCGAGCTGGGCGGCGATGCCACCCAGGCGGACGGCAGCCCCATGGACGGGGCCGAGATAGACCGCCGCGCGGCACGGGGCGACCAGGCCGCAAGGGACGCCGAGGCGCGCTCCGGCCATGCGATAGGCGAGGTCCTGGGCAGCATGTGCAACATGCTCGACCCCGACTGCGTCATACTCTCGGGCTCCGTCGCCCAGTGCGGGCCCGCCTGGCACGATGCCATGGAGCGCGGCTGGCACGAGGCGGTCATGCCGCCCGTGGCATCCACGCCCGTCCGCTCGGGCGAGCTGGGCGGCAACGCGCCCCTCATCGGCGCCGCCGAGAACGTAGTCCGCTCGGGCTACGCCGAGTTCGAGTAGGCAACGAGGGGGCCGTGCGAGGAGCGCGGCCCCACGTCTGGAGGAAGAAATGGAAGTCTCGCCCCTGGTCCAGTCGCTCAAGGGAAGGCTCGTCGTGAGCGTCCAGGCCTATCCCGGGGAGCCCCTGCGGCATCCCGAGACCATGGCCCAGATGGCGGAGGCCTGCGAGCAGGGTGGCGCCGCCGCCATCCGCTGCCAGGGCCTCTCTGACATCGCCGCCATCAAGGGCAGGGTCCAGGTGCCCGTCATCGGCCTCTGGAAGGAGGGGCACGAGGGCGTATACATCACGCCGACCCTGCGCCATGCCGTCGCCTGCGTCAACGCCGGCGCGGACGTCGTCGCCATAGACGCCACCGACCGGCCCCGTCCCGACGGGAGGACCTTCGCCCAGACGGTGGCGGACCTTCGCGCCCAGTGCGAGACCCTCGTCATGGCCGACTGCATGACCATCGACGACATACGCAACGCGGTGGCCGTCGGCTGTGACCTCGTGTCCACGACCCTCTCGCACAACAAGGCCGCCATCGATACCACCATGGACGACGGGCCCGACCTCCCGCTCCTGAGGCAGGCCACCGAGGAGTTCCCAGGCCTTCCCATCATCTGCGAGGGCCACGTGCACACGCCGGCGGACGCGGCGGCGGCCATCGGCGCCGGCGCCTGGGCCGTGGTCGTGGGGACGGGCATCACGCACCCCACGAGCCTCACCAAGTGGTTTCGCGCCGCGGTGGAGGGATGAGTCGGGGCCCTCGGGTCAGTTGCGGACTTCTCGCGTCTCAGGGTCCGCAGCTGACCTCCTGCTGGCGCGAGCCAGGCAGGGGTCTGGCCTGCCCTGGGCGCGCGTCGCAAACGGTTCGTTCGCGTGGGACGTCTAGCCGTACAATCAGGTGAGTCCGCAGCGCGGGCGGGGGAGGACCCCGCCCGCACCCCGTAGAGGGAGGGTCCATGGGAGCCGCAGTCAAGCCAAACGTGACCATCGACGACTGGGACAAGCTCGACGTCCGCGTGGGTCTGATCGAGCGCGTCGAGGACGTCAGGGGCTCCAAGAAGCTCGTTGCCCTCCACGTCGACTTCGGTGACTTCAAGCGCACCATCCTCACGGGGATGAGGGAGGAGCGCGAGGACTGCAAGGCCATCGAGGGGACCAAGACGCTCTTCCTCGTCAACATGGCCCCGCGCAAGATGGCGGGCATGGTGAGCGAGGGCATGCTCCTGGACATCGGCTACGAGGACGGGATCCCCTCGGTGCTCGCCACGCTCGAGCGGGACGTCCCCGCGGGCACGAGGCTCTGCTAGCCATGCCCAGCAGCAGCCAGCGCATGAGGGAGGCGGCCGCCGCCGACCGCGTTCCCGACATCGTCGTGATAACCGGGATGTCGGGCAGCGGCCGCACCCAGGCCCTGCACGTCTTCGAGGACATGGGCTACTACTGCATAGACAACCTGCCTCCCCGCCTCATCCTCGACCTCGCCCGCGTGGTGGGGATCAACGCCAACACCGGCCGTCACCTGGCCGTCACCTGCGACCTCAGGAGCCAGGGGCTCTTCGACGAGGTCACCGACGCCCTGGCGCAGCTCCGCGACCACGAGCTCAGCGTCAAGACCCTCTTCCTCGACTGCTCGGACGAGGTCCTGCTGCGCCGCTACGACGAGACCCGTCGCCGTCACCCCATCGCCCAGGAGGGCGAGACGACCGTTGCCGCCATAGCCCGCGAGCGCGCCGCGCTCGCGCCCATCCGCGACGAGTCCGACCTGGTCATCGACACGAGCCGCCTGCGCACGAACGCCCTGCGCAGCCGCATCAGGCACGCATTCTCGGAGCTCGACGAGCAGCAGCTCCTGGACGTGAGCGTCTTCAGCTTCGGCTTCAAGCACGGGCTCCCCGCCGAGGCCGACCTCATGATCGACGTGCGCTTCCTGCCCAACCCCTTCTACGACCCCGCCATGCGCGAGCTCACCGGCAACGACGCCCTGGTCACCGACTTCGTCATGCAGAACAAGGTGACGGCGGACTTCATGGTCGCCTGGAAGCGCCTCCTGGACGTGGCGATGCCGGGCTACGTGGCCGAGGGCAAGACCCAGCTCTCCATCGCCGTGGGCTGCACGGGCGGCCAGCATCGTTCCGTGGCCATCGCCAACGCGACTGCAGCCTACCTCACGGGGCAGGGCTACCGCGTCTCGCTTTCGCACCGCGACCTCCCCCTCGCCAACCGGAGGCCCTGATGGGCCTCGCGACGGTGCGGCACGGGGGTCGGTCGCAGCCCGCGCGCGTGGCCACTCTCGCCTGCGGGGGTGATGGGACATGTCGTTCACCGCGCAGGTGAAGGACGAGCTGTCGCGCGTGGAGGGGGAGTGCCCGCTCTGCGCCTACGCCCAGCTCTCGGCCATAACGCGCATCTGCGGCACGCTCTCCTTCAGGGGTCCGGGGCGCTACTCGATCCGCGTCTCGACCGAGACCGGCGCCGTGGCGCGCACCATGATCAAGCTCACCCACGAGCTCTTCGACCTCGAGACGCCTCTCACCGTGCGCCGCTCCAACCTGCACAAGGCCCGCAACTACCTCATAGAGATCCCCGAGCAGCGCGAGCTCGAGGCCGACCTCGTCCGCCTGGGCATCCTCCTGCCGGGCCGCGGCCTCGCGCCGGGCATCCCCTGGCAGCTCCTGCGCTCGGACCACTGCAGGCGCGCCTTCGTGCGCGGGGCCTTCATGGCCGGGGGCTTCATCGCGGACCCCAGGGGCGACTTCCACCTCGAGGTCGCGGTCACGGGCGAGGAGTTCGCCCGCGAGCTCGCCGACGTCCTGGAGGACCTGGGGGTCTCCGCCCGCCTCAACCGCCGACGCGGCTCCTTTGCGATCTACCTCAAGAGCTTCGACGAGATAGCCCGCCTCCTCGACGCCATGGGCGCGCGCCGCTCCACCCTCCTCGTCGACAAGGTGCGGCGCATGAAGTCGCTCAAGAACGACGTCAACCGCCGCGTCAACGCCGAGATGGCCAACCAGGCCCGCTCGACCGGTGCCGCGGCGGACCAGCTGGGCCTCATCGACCAGGCGGAGCGCGAGCCCGGGCTGCGCGCGCTGCCGCCGGCGGTGAGGGAGTTCTGCGCCCTCAGGAGGGCGCATCCCGAGAAGTCGCTGGCGGACCTCGGCGCCATGGCCGAGCCGCCGGCATCCAAGTCGGCCATGTACCATCGCCTCCTGCGCCTCCAGAAGATCGTGGGGGAGTCGCAGGGGGCGTAGCGCGTGCCCGTATGGGCAAGAGTCGCCCTGGCCACGGCACCTGACGAGGAGCGCGAGCGCGGCGTAGCGCGCGCCCGTGGGCGAGAGTCGCCCCCGTCCCGCCTGGAAGGTCCCTGCCGGCGCGCCGGACACGGTGGCGGGCCCGGGTACCTCTCGCCTGGCCATTCCAAATGCACCCCGAACAGTGGCCAACCGTGGGCGCGCCTCCAAATTCACCCCCATTTGGCTTTGGGCGACCGAGTTGCAGTTTTGTGGGTAAAATAGGGGCGTGCTTGTAAGAGTGTTGGCCACTCCCGAGGAACGGCCTCGGTTGGCCTCGCGAAAGGAGAAAGCATGGCAGTCAAGGTTGCTATCAACGGCTTCGGACGTATCGGTCGCCTCGCGTTCCGCCAGATGTTTGGCCACGAGGGCTCCGAGATCGTCGCCATCAACGACCTCACCTCGCCCGATATGCTCGCGTACCTCCTGAAGTACGATTCCACCCAGGGCAACTACGCCCGTGACCACAAGGTCGAGTCCACCGAGGATGCCATCATCGTCGATGGCAAGAAGATCACCATCTACAAGGAGGCGGACGCCAACAACCTGCCTTGGGGCGAGCTCGGCGTCGACGTCGTCCTCGAGTGCACCGGCTTCTACACCTCCAAGGCCAAGGCGCAGGCCCACATCAACGCGGGCGCCAAGAAGGTCGTCATCTCCGCTCCCGCGGGCAATGACCTTCCCACCATCGTCTTCAACGTCAACCACGAGCAGCTGACCGCGGACGACAACATCATCTCCGCCGCCTCCTGCACCACCAACTGCCTCGCCCCCATGGCCAAGGGCCTGAACGACTTCGCCCCCATCGTCAGCGGCATCATGACCACCATCCACGCCTTCACCGGCGACCAGATGGTCCTCGACGGCCCCCAGCGCAAGGGCAACAAGCGTCGCTCCCGCGCGGCCTCCGAGAACATCGTCCCCAACTCCACCGGCGCCGCCAAGGCCATCGGCCTGGTGCTCCCCGAGCTCAACGGCAAGCTCATCGGTGCCGCCCAGCGCGTCCCGACGCCGACCGGCTCCCTCACCAACCTCTATGCCGTCGTTGACAAGAAGGTCACCGTCGACGAGGTCAACGCTGCCATGAAGGCCTACGCCGAGACCATCCCCGAGACCTTCGGCTACAACGAGGACGAGATCGTCTCCCGCGACATCGTCGGCGAGACCCACGGCTCGATCTTCGACGCCACCCAGACCATGGTCCAGGACCTCGGCAACGGCCAGAGCCTCGTCCAGGTCACCTCTTGGTACGACAACGAGAACTCCTACACCTCTCAGATGGTCCGCACCATCAAGTACTTCGAGAAGTTCGTTGCCTAGCCACTAGGCACCCTCGGTTCTGCAGGGGCGCGGCCGCTGGCCCACGGGTCGCAGCCGCGCCCCTTTCTTGCACGGAGTCGCATCGATCGCCGCAGCAGAAGGAGTGAGCATGGCTTTTACCAAGAAGACCGTCCGCGACGTGGACGTCGACGGCAAGCGCGTCATCATGCGCGTCGACTTCAACGTCCCCCTGAAGGATGGCGTCGTCACCGATGACACGCGCGTCCGCGCCGCCATCCCCACCATCAAGTACCTCAAGGAGCACAACGCCGGCATCGTCCTCATGAGCCACCTCGGACGTCCCAAGGGTGACGGTCCCGAGCCCGAGCTCTCGCTGAAGCCTGCCGCAGACAAGCTCGCCGAACTCACCGGATACGAGGTCAAGTTCGTGGACGACACCTACGGCGAGAAGGCGGCCGCCGCCGTCGCCGAGGTCAAGCCCGGTGACATCCTGGTCCTCGAGAACGTCCGCTTCCTCAAGGCCGAGAAGAAGAACGACCCCGAGGTCGCCAAGAAGCTCGCCTCCTATGGCGACATCTTCGTCCTCGACGCCTTCGGCACCGCCCACCGCGCCCAGGGCTCCGTCGTCGGCCCGGCCGAGTTCATCCCCGCCGTCGCCGGCTTCCTGCTCGAGAAGGAGGTCGACACCCTGACCTCGATCTTCGCCGAGCCCGAGCGCCCCTTCGTCGCCATCGTGGGCGGCTCCAAGGTCTCCAGCAAGATCGGCGTCCTCGACCACCTCATCGACTCCGCCGACACCCTCATCATCGGCGGCGGCATGGCCTACACCTTCTTCCTGGCCAAGGGCTACAGCGTGGGCACCTCCCTCAAGGAGGAGGACTGGATCGAGCGCGCGGGCGAGATGCTGAAGAAGGCCGAGGCCAAGGGCTGCAAGATCCTGCTTCCCGTCGACAACGTGGTCGCCGACCACTTCGGCGAGGACGCCACGGGCGAGGTCGTCGACTCCGACAAGATTCCCGACGACCGCATGGGCATGGACATCGGGCCCAAGACCGTCGAACTCTACTGCGAGGCCGTCAAGGCCGCCAAGACCGTCTTCTGGAACGGCCCCATGGGCGTCTTCGAGATGGACCAGTTCGCCAAGGGCACCGAGGCCGTCGCCCGTGCCATCGCGGACTCCGACTGCACGTCCATCATCGGCGGCGGTGACTCCGTCGCGGCAATCAACAAGTTTGGCCTGGCCGACAAGATGAGCTGGATCTCCACTGGCGGCGGCGCCTCCATGGAGCTCGTCGAGGGCAAGGCCCTTCCCGGAGTGGAGGCGCTTCTCGATGCGTAACAGGATGATCGCCGGCAACTGGAAGATGAACAAGAGCTACTCCGAGGGCGTCGTCCTGGCTCAGGGCCTGGCCCGCGAGCTCGAGGGCGGCACGGGAGACGTCGACGTCGTCGTCTGCCCCCCGACGGTCGACCTCAAGGGCGTCGCAACCGTCATCGAGCAGGAGAGCGCGCCCTTCTCGCTTGGCGCCCAGAACGCCTACTTCGAGGAGTCTGGCGCCTACACCGGAGAGACCGCTCCCTCGATGTTGACCGACATCGGCGCGACCTACTGCATCATCGGCCACTCCGAGCGTCGCGGCTACTTCGGCGAGACCGACGAGGACATTAACAAGAAGGCCAAGGCCCTGATGGCCCATGGCATCGTGCCCATCAGCTGCTGCGGCGAGTCCCTCGAGGTCCGCGAGGCGGGCAAGCACGTCGAGTTCGTCGTGGACCAGATCAAGAAGGACACCGAGGGCCTCGTCATCGACGATCCTTCGAAGTACGTCGTCGCCTACGAGCCCATCTGGGCCATCGGCACCGGCAAGACCGCCACGGCCGACGACGCCCAGGAGGTCTGTGGCGCCATCCGCAAGACCCTGGCCGAGGTCTTCGGCCAGGAGGTGGCCGACGGCATCCGCGTGCTCTACGGCGGCTCCGCCAAGCCCGAGAACGTGGCCGGTTTCCTCGAGAAGGAGGACGTGGACGGCGCGCTCGTTGGTGGCGCGTCCCTCAAGGCGGACTCCTTCGCCGCCATGGTCAAGGCGGCCATCTAGGGGGACGGTCCCTCTCGCCCAAGGAGGCCTGGGCCCCGGCACGGAGGTGTCGGGGCCCATTTTTTGTGGGCGGGACCGACGCGCGTGGGGCGAGCGTCGGCAGGCTTGGGGCTGCCGTCGATTCTATGGCAGTTGGTAACGGCCTTGACTCATGTGGTAAGCTAACCAATCGATGTAGTTGCACCATCCGTGGGCACATAAAAAGGAGCACTTCGTGGGCGTTCTGAACACCATCCTTCTGGTCATCCTGGCACTCTCGGCCGTCCTGACGGTCATCCTCATCCTCATGCACTCCGGGAAGGGGACCGGGGTCTCGGACATGATCGCCTCCTCCATGTACAACTCGGCCGCCGGCTCGGGGGTCTGGGAGAAGAACCTCGACCGCCTCACCGTCATCACCGCGGTCGTCTTCGGTGTCACCGTCTGCGTCATGGCGTTGACCTTCCCGCTGGGCACCATCTAGGCTCTTGCGCGCACGGCCCGTCTTCCGCCCCTGGGCGCGTGGACGGGCCGTTATCTCTGCCGCGTCTCGTGCCGTGGTAGGATTTTGCACGTTGTGTTCTTGCGTGCCCTGGCTCCCGGCCCACCCGAGGCCCGACGCGAAGGCATGCTGCTTGCGCCTCTGGCTGGGCGGACGTGCCGCCACGGAAGCGCATTCTGCAGAAGAGGGACGTGGTCGCATCGCCGTCGCGTCCTCGTGCGCCCCCGGGGCGCGCGAAGCGAAGTGAGGAGCGTCCATGGCGCGATTCGTCGGGTACATAGCCAAGCGTGTGGCGAGCTACATAGTCATGATCTTCGTGGCGACCTCGCTCACGTACTTCCTGGCATCGGCCTTCATGAGCCCGCGATCCAACTACGAGTCCCGCACTCCCAGGCCACCGCAGGAGTCCATTGAGGCGTCGCTCGACGCCACCAACCTCAACGACAAGACCCCCATCCTCCAGCGCTACCAGAGGTGGCTGGGCGGCATCGTCACCAGGTGGGACTGGGGTCAGACGCCCACCGGCGTCTCGGTGAACGAGGAGATGTCCTCGCGCATCGGCGCCTCTGTGGAGCTGATGTCGCTCGCCACCATCATCTCCATCGTGGTGGGCGTGAGCCTGGGCGTGTACACCGCCCAGCGGCAGTACCAGTGGCAGGACCGCTTCCTGGGCGGCATGGCCTCGCTCTTCATGGTCATCCCCACCGTCGTCCTGGCCATCCTCATCGTGTTCGCGGCCATCGAGATAAACCAGGCGGCGGGGTCGCGCCTCTTCTACGTGACGGGCCTCTCCAGCTACGAGGGCGGCAATCCCCTCATGACCTTCCTCGACTTCCTCCAGCACATCCTGCTGCCCACCGTGGTGCTCACCATCATCAGCTCCGTGGGCTACCACCTGGGCCAGCGCACCTACCTCCTGGACGAGATGCACGCCGACTACGTGCGCACCGCCCGCGCGAAGGGCCTCACCAAGAAGCAGGCCATCCGCAAGCACGCCCTGCGCGCCTCGCTCATCCCCACGGCCGTCTCGGTGGCCTTCTCCATCGCCGGCATCTTCACGGGCGCCGTCATGACCGAGAAGATCTTTGCCATCCACGGCCTGGGCGAGTACTTCATCAACTGCATCAACAACAACAACATCCATGGCGCCGTGGCCGTCGCGGCGTTCAGCGGGGCCTGCACGCTCGTGGGCGCGCTCCTGGCGGACCTCTTCGCCGCCGCGCTCGACCCCCGCATCAAGATGAGCTAAGGAGAGCGCGATGTCAGACGAAATCAGGCAGGACGCTCCCCAGGCGGAGGGCGACGCACGGCAGGCCGGCGACGGGGAGGGCAGGCAGCTCACCAACGCCGAGCTCGAGCTCCTCGCCGACAAGATGGGCGGCTCCGGCGGCGAGGTCAAGCGCATAGGCTACCTCTCGCTCATCGGCAGGCGCTTCGTGCGCCAGCGCAGCGCCATGGTGGGGCTGGTGATCCTCGTCCTGCTGGTGCTGATGGCCATCTTCGGTCCCCACGTCACCCCCTTCACCTACACCGACCCGGACTTCACCTCCCTCAACGTGCCGCCCAACGCCACGCACTGGTTTGGCACCGACGGCGGCGGCTTCGACCTCTTCGCCTGCGTGGTGCACGGCCTGGGCCGCTCCCTCGTCATCGGCGTCATCTACTCGGTGCTCACCACCGTCATCGCGGCCGTGGTGGGAACCTCCATCGCCTACGTGCGCGGCGTCCCCGAGAAGATCGGCATGTGGTTCCTGGACATGCTGCTCATCATCCCGAGCTTCCTCCTCGTAGCCATGGTCGTCCGCGCCGCCAGCGGCACCCAGGGCTGGGTCACGCTCATCGTGGGCCTCACCGCCTTCGGCTGGATCGGCTACGCCCGAACCCTGCGCACCATGGCCCTCTCGCTGCGCGAGCGCGACTACGTGCGCGCCGCCAAGTACATGGGCGTGTCCCCCTTCAAGACCATCGTGCGCCACCTCATCCCCAACCTGGGCTCCATCCTCATCCTGGACACCGTGCTGGGCGTGATAGGCGGCATCAACTCCGAGACCGCCTACAGCTTCCTGGGCCTGGGCATCAAGGCCCCCGACACCTCGCTGGGCTACCTGCTGAGCCAGGGCTCCTCCGCAATGCTCTCGGCCCCCTGGATCGTCCTCATCCCCTCCGCCGTGCTGATCGTGCTCTGCGTGAGCATGCAGCTCATCGGCGACGGCCTGCGCGACGCCATCGACCCGTACTCGCGCGCCGCGGGAAGCGTCGAGGACGAGGCCGAGCAGGAGGAGGCACCGGAGCCCGCGGGCAACTAACGCCAGCACGCGGCGCGGCGCCCCGCCGGGTGCCGTCCGCCAACCCCAAGACACGTTACGGAGCGAGATATGGCCGAGAAGGCAAACGACAGCACGAGGGGCACGTGGGTTCCCCAGGACGACGTGATTCGCTACGAGCTCCTCGAGGGCAACGGCCCCAAGGGCGCGCCCCAGGGCGACCCCATCATGAGCGTGCGCAACCTCAAGGTCTCCTTCGCCACCGAGGCCGGCAGGGTCGACGCCGTCCGCGGGGTCAACTTCGACCTGTGGCGCGGGCGCACCTTGGGCATCGTCGGCGAGTCGGGCTCGGGCAAGTCGGTCACCGCCCTCTCGCTCATCGGGCTCCTGGACGACAACGCCAAGGTGGGCGGCTCCGTCAAGTTCGACGGCGAGGAGCTCGTGGGCAAGTCGGACGAGCAGATGGCGGCCTTCCGCGGCAAGTCCATCTCGATGATTTTCCAGGACCCCCTGAGCGCCCTCACGCCCATGTTCACCATCGGCGAGCAGCTCGAGGAGACCCTCCTCATCCACAATCCGCAGATGGGCAAGCAGGAGCTCCGCGCGCGCTGCGTCGAGCTCCTGCGCATGGTGGGTATCACCAATCCCGAGGAACGCCTGGACGCCTACCCGCACGAGTTCTCGGGCGGCATGCGCCAGCGCGTGGTCATCGCCATCGCCATCGCCAACGACCCCGACGTGATCATCGCCGACGAGCCCACCACGGCCCTCGACGTGACCATCCAGGCCCAGATTCTGGACGTCCTGGCCGTGGCCCAGCGCGAGACGGGCGCCGCCGTCGTGCTGATCACCCACGACCTGGGGGTCATCGCCGGTACCGCAGACGACGTCCTGGTGATGTACGCCGGGCGTGCCGTCGAGCGCGCGAGCATCGACACCATCTTCGACCAGCCCTCGCAGCCCTACACCATGGGCCTTTTGGGCGCCGTGCCCAAGCCCCACGTGGCGGCCGAGCATCGCCTGGTCCCCATCAAGGGCAACCCGCCCTCGCTGGCCGCCATCCCCAAGGGCTGCCCCTTCTCCCCCCGCTGCCCGATGGCGAGCGGGAAGTGCTTTGAGGTCGAGCCCGTCCTCGAGCCCTTCGACGCCGCCAAGGGCCACCTCGTCAGCTGCCACAAGCTCGCGGAGATCCGCGAGCGCCACCTGAGCTTCCAGGAGGTCTACCCCGAGCTCGAGCCCCTGCCCGCAAAGTGGGCGGAGGTCCCCCGCGACCAGCGCCCGGTGGTCCTCGAGGTCAAGGACCTGGTGAAGACCTTCCCGATCCAGGGCAAGGGCCTCATCCGCCGCGACCGGGGCACCATGTGCGCGGTCGACCACGTGAGCTTCAAGATCCACGAGGGCGAGACGCTTGCGTTGGTGGGCGAGTCAGGCTCCGGCAAGTCCACCACCCTCATGCAGATCATGGACCTCGTGAGGCCCGAGCACGGCAGCATCGAGGTGCTGGGCCGCGACATCGCGACCCTGCGCAACAACCGCGAGAGGCGCGAGCTCAGGCGCGACCTGCAGGTCATCTTCCAGGACCCCATGAGCTCGCTTGACCCCCGCATGCCCATCTACGACGTGCTGGCCGAGCCCCTGCGCGCGCAGAGGTGGTCCGCGAAGGACATCAACTCCCGCATCGGCGAGCTGATGCACCTCGTCGGCATCAACCCGGACTACGTCGACCGCTTCCCCAGCCAGTTCTCCGGCGGCCAGCGCCAGCGCATCGCCATCGCCCGCGCCCTGGCCACGCGCCCCAAGATCCTCCTGCTCGACGAGCCCATCGCCTCCCTGGACGTCTCGATCCAGGCCGGCATCATCAACCTGCTCGAGGACCTGCAGGTGCAGCTCAAGATCTCGTACCTCTTCGTCGCCCACGACCTTGCCGTCATCCGCCACATCTCCGACAGCGTCGCCGTGATGCACCTGGGCAAGATCGTGGAGCAGGGCGATACCGAGGAGGTCTTCACCAACCCGCAGGACCCCTACACCAAGGCCCTGCTCTCGGCCATCCCCATCCCCGACCCCAAGGTGGAGCGCTCCCGCGAGCGCCTGGTCTACCAGGACGGGAAGCTCGTCTCGTCCTCGAGCCTCTTGCCCACGCTGGAGGGGTAGGGGAGAGGTCCCTCCTCCGCCTGCCGTGGTCTCCCTTGGGGAGAGGCATTCGGAGCTGGGGCGCACTTTGCTGGATTCCCAGGGCGGTCCGCGACGCTGCGGGCCGCCCTGCGCTATGTTGTTGGGGTCGAACGGCCCATCCCAATGCGCAGGCGCTGCGCGAACGGAGGATCAGATGGCAGAGAGCTACAAGTCCCGCGCGGACGTCCCCGAGAGGTACACCTGGGACACCAGCGGGCTCTTCGTGGGCGACGAGGCGGCCGACGCCGCGTTCGAGGAGGTGCGGGCGCTTCCCGCCGAGCTGGAGTCATGGAAGGGCAGGGCGCTCGAGAGCGCGGAGGGGCTTCTCGCCTTCCTCCGCCTCGAGGACGAGGTCACGATCAAGGTGGCCCGCCTCTACGAGTACGCCGCCCGCAAGGCCGACGAGGACACCCGCGTCGGGCGCTACCAGGACATGCTCGCCCGCCAGCGCTCGCTCATGGCAAGCGTGGACGCGGCGAAGTCCTGGTTCGAGCCGGCGCTCCTCTCGCTTGACGAGGCCACGCTGGACGCGTGGTGCGAGGAGTGCGAGGGCCTGGGGACGTACCGCCGCGCGCTGGACAAGATCCGAGCCCTCGCCAAGCACGTGCTCACGCCCGAGCTCGAGGCGCTCTTGGCCAAGGCCCAGGAGATGGCCGCCAGCCCCGAGGTCGGCTTCTCCATGCTGAACGACGCCGACCTGCGCTTCGCCGACGCGCTCGACTCCAAGGGAGAGGCGCACCCCATCACGCACGGCAGCTACGGCACGGCGCTGATCAGCCCCGACCGCACGCGGCGCGAGAACGCCTACAAGAGCGTCTACGGCAGCTATCGTGGCGTGCGCAACACCTCGGCGGCCCTCCTTGCCGCCCAGATGAAGCAGCTCGAGTTCTTCGCCACCGCCCGTGGCTACAAGAACACCCTAGATGCCTCCCTCGCCCCCACCGAGGTGCCCCGCGCCGTCTATGAGTCCCTCATCGAGTCCGTGCACAGGAACGCCCCCGCCATGCACCGCTACATGGCGCTGAGGGCCCGTGCCCTGGGCCTCGAGCAGGCCCGCTACTGGGACGTCTACGTGCCCATAGTCAAGATGCCGGAGCGCCGCTACAGCTTCGAGGAGGCCTGCGACCTCATGCTCGAGGCCCTGGCGCCCCTGGGCGAGGACTACCTCGCCGTGGTGAGGCGTGCCATAGACGAGCGCTGGATCGACGTGTACGAGACCCCGGGCAAGGCGAGCGGCGCCTACTCCTCCGGTGGCCGCGGCCTCACGCCCCTCATCCTCCTCAACTTCATGGGCACCCTGGAGGACGTCTTCACCCTGGTGCACGAGATGGGACACTCGCTCCACACCTACCTGGCCAGCAAGGCGCAGCCCACGCGCTACGCCGACTACGAGATGTTCGTGGCGGAGGTGGCGTCCACCACCAACGAGATGCTCCTCATGCGCTACCTGCTCGACCATGCGGCAGACGACGCGGAGCGCGCCTACCTCCTCGACGACCTCTGCGGCAAGTTCAAGGGCACGCTCTACCGTCAGACCATGTTCGCGGAGTTCGAGATGCTCGCCAACGACGCCTCCCAGGCGGGGGAGGGGGTCGGAGCGGAGGCCAACAGCAGGCGCTACCGTGCCCTCAACGAGCTCTACTACGGGCCCGCCGTCCTGACGGACGAGGACATCGCCCTGGAGTGGTCCCGCATCCCGCACTTCTACTACGACTACTACGTCTACGTCTACGCGACGAGCTTCGCCGCGGCCGTGGCGCTCTCGGACAAGATCCTGGCCGATGGCGCGCCGGCGGTCGAGCGCTACCTGGGCTTCCTCGCGGGCGGCAGCTCGAAGCCCCCGCTGGAGCTGCTCGCCGGGGCGGGGGTCGACATGGCCTCCGGCAAGGCGGTCGACGACGCGCTGGTGCGCTTCGGCCAGGTCGTGGACGAGCTGGATGGCCTGATCTAGCGACGGGCCGCAGGGCGGGTCACCTCGCGGCCCCTTTGTCCCAGTACACAAGCTTGTAACAATCGGGCAGGGATTTTTTTATCTTTTTGAAATAAAATGTGAACAGGCATCCGTCGGGGTGCATGCATTTCGCCGTGCGCACGTCGCGCAGGAAATTGGAGGAGAAATGATTTCTAACATCGTCTCGCGTCGCTCGTTCGTGGGCATGGCCGGTGCGGCTGCGGCTCTCGCCGGCCTCGGACTTGCAGGCTGCGGCGGTTCGGGCAACTCCGGCAGCGGCTCCGCCGGCGCCGACACGGGCGTCGAGCCCCAGAACGGCTCGCCCGCAACCACTCCCATCGACCAGCTGCCCCTGCCCGAGAAGGGCAAGACCTACGACAACCCGCTCAGCCGCGACAAGGTCAAGGACGGCGGCACCCTCGTGCTCCCCGTCACCGAGGTCGGCCCTGACTTCAACTACTTCAGCGTGAACGGCAACACCGTCTACATCTACTGGTTCTGGTACTTCTACATGCCCACGCTCTTCACGGTGGACGCCACGGCCTCCGCGTTCACGCCCAACCCCAACTTCGTCGCGTCCGCGTCGGCCGACATGGTGGACGGCAAACAGGTTGCCACCATCACCCTTGCCGACAAGGCGAACTTCAACGACGGCACGCCCATCGACTGGCGCTCCATCGAGGCCGTCTGGAAGTGCTGCAGCGGCGCCGACGAGAACTACACCCCCTCCTCGACCGACGGCTTCGTCCAGGTCGAGAGCGTGGTCAAGGGCGAGACGGACAAGCAGGCCGTCATCACCTTCTCCCAGCCGTACTACCCCTGGCAGAACCTCTTCCAGAGGGTCCTGCACCCCTCCGCGGCGACGGTCGACGCCTTCAACAACGGCTGGGTGAACAACCCGCACAACGAGTGGGCGGCCGGTCCCTTCGTCGTCGACAGCTCCGACGAGACCCAAATCACCTTCAAGCGCAACGAGAAGTGGTGGGGCGACGAGGCCAAGCTGGAGACCGTCACCTTCAAGCAGATGGAGTCCCAGGCGATGTTCAACGCCTTCAAGAACGGCGAGATCGACGCCACCGAGCTGGGCGCCTCCGGCACCGGCGAGATGCTCTCCAACTTCGTGGGCATGGAGAACACCGAGATCCGTCGCGCCGACTCCAAGTCCATCGCCGTCATCGAGGTCAACTCCACCCGCGAGGGCCTGAAGGACGAGGCCGTGCGCAAGGCCTTCATGCAGTGCATCAACACCGAGACCATCGTCGGCATCGTCTACCAGGGAGTCAACTGGAAGGAAGACCGCATGGGCTCGCTGGTGATCGCCCCCTGGATGGATGGCTACGAGAACAACCTGCCCGAGGATGTTGCCGCCAACACCACCGCCGAGGCCCAGGCCGAGGCCGCCAAGAAGACCCTCGAGGCCGCTGGCTACGAGATGGGCTCCGACGGCTACTACGCCAAGGACGGCAAGCAGGTGACCTTCTCCTTCACCGCCATCGGTGACTCCAACGTGGTCAAGAACCGTGCCGCAGCCATCCAGAAGATGGCCAAGGACGCCGGCATGAACCTGACCATCGACAACAAGCCCTCCTCCGAGTTCTCCAAGACCCTCACGGGCGGCGAGTGGGACACCATCCTCTTCGGCTGGTCCTCGGGCTCCGCCTCCTACAACAACGGCGGCCAGATCTTCGGCTCCCAGAGCTCCTCGAACTTCACCCACTGCGGCAACGCCGAGCTCGACGCCAAGTTCCTCGCGGTCACCGGCATCGCCGACCACGCCGAACAGATGAAGGCCTTCAACGCGGCCGAGAAGGAGGCCCTGAAGTCCTACGCCTTCATCCCCCTGTTCGCTGGCGCAGACGCCATCGCCTGCAAGGCCGGCCTTGCCAACTGGGGTCCCGCGCTTCTGAAGGACATCGTCGCCGAGAACGTCGGCTGGGCCAAGGAGTAGCGTCCAAGACGGCATCCGCCGATGCCTCTGGGTTGGGGTCCCCTTGGCCTCAGCCCAGGCAAAAAAGTTGTTGCCACGGGGCAAAGGCGGATGCTATAGTACTCTTTGCTGCGACGCAGCAAGCCATGTCGGAGTGGCGGAATTGGCAGACGCGCTAGCTTGAGGTGCTAGTGACTGACTAAAAGGTCGTGCGGGTTCAAGTCCCGCCTCCGACACCAGAGAATGCGAGAGGCCCCTTCGGTGGGCCTCTCTTCTTATGTATGCTTCCTCTGTGTGGCCTTGGTTGGCGCCGAGCGAGGCGCGTGACTTTGGGGGCGGAAGATGGCGAGAGGCGAGTTGGTGCGTCGCGTGGACGGCATCGGCCAGGGCAGCGTCAACGGGGCGCTGGCCGCCCTCCTCTCGCTCACGAGCGACGCCGTCCTCGCCTTCGACGGCCTGGGCAGGGTCCTCCTCGCCAACGAGCGGGCAGAGAGGCTCCTCTCGCACGCGCCCGACGGGCTCGTGGGGCAGGACGTCCGCTCCCTTTTCCCGCCGGCGGTGGGGGCGGCGCCCAGGACGCCCTTCTCGCCCACGGACCTGCCCTTCGCCCTGGACGGGAGCGCGGGGTCGGTGCTGTGCCTGCGCCCCGATGGCTACTCCGCCGACCTGGCGATTCGCTGCATGCGCCTCCCCTCCGCCGGGGACACCTACCTCCTCGTGGCGCGCCAGGCCGATTCGGCGCAGGCCGCCAGGGGCGAGCACGAGCGCCTGGTGGGGGAGCTGTCGCGCGCGAACAAGAGACTCTCCGGCACGCTGCGCATCGTGCTCGAGACCCTGGGCTCGGGCGACGTCACGACCCTCTTCGACCGCGTGCTTGAGGAGGTCACCAGCACCATGGAGGCTTCCGGCACGGTCTTCTACGTGGCCGAGCCCGACGGGTACCACCTGCGAGGCGTGAGCTCCAGCCTGGGGGGCGTGCGCGTGCCGCGCTTCCTGCCGGCGGGCAGCACCCTCGAGGCCCTGAGCGTCCGCGCCCGCGAGGCGCTGCGCCTGCGCGTGCTGGCTCCCGGCAGGGAGGAGCTCCGGCGTGGCAGGCTCACCCAGCGCGAGCTCGTCAACGAGGAGACCCGCGAGGTCTATCGCGTGCGCGCGAGCCACCTGCCGCCCTTCTCGAGCCTCATCTGCGTTCCCGTGTGGTTCGGCGGGCACGTCATTGCCCTCATCGAGGTGGGCTGGCAGCAGGCGCACGTCACGAGGCGCGAGGACGGGGAGCTCCTGGACGCCGTGACGCAGTACCTCTCGGTGCAGCTCGTGGGCGCGTTCTCGGCATTGCGCACGCACAAGGAGGAGGAGCTTCGCGAGCTGGGCATACAGCTGCACGACCACGTCCTCGCCGCGGACGACGCCCGCGCCGCCACCAACGAGGCCACGGAGCGCGTCTGCAGGAGCCTGGGGGTGGCCGTGCTGCCGCTCGTGCCCCCCGGGGACGGCGGTACGGGGTTCTCGCTCGAGCTACCGGGAGGGGAGCCCAGGCGGATCGACCCGGACCTCGACGCCCTTTTGGGCAAGCACGCCGCAGACCAGGCGGTCGTCCTCCCGCTCCGCCTTGCGCCGAGCCTCCAGGAATGGCTGCAGGAGCAGGGGATGTCCCCCCTCGGTGCGCTGGTGGACCTGGGGACGCTCTGGGGCGAGCGTCGGGTCGTGCTGCTCTCGCGTCCCGCCGACGGCGAGCCCCTGGACGACGTCGAGATCGCCTTCCTGCGCACCGTGGCCCAGGGGCTGGGCGACATCTCGCGCGGGGAGGAGGAGCGCCGCCAGGACCGCCGCATCTCGCAGGCGCTGCAGACGGGCATGAGAAACGAGCTCCAGCGGGTGCCGGGCATCACCGCGCAGGGCATCTACTCGTCCGCCACCGCCACTGCCGTCATAGGCGGGGACTTCTACGACCTCATCCGCCTGCCCGACCAGCGCTCCTGCGTGATCATGGGCGACGTGAGCGGCAAGGGGGTCGAGGCCGCCTCGGTCTCGGCGGCGGTGAGGACGGCACTGGGCGCCTACTCCTGGCAGGGTCTGAGCCCCGCCCGGATGGTGCGCCTGCTCAACGACTTCCTCCTGGGCTTCTCGAGGCTCGAGACCTTCGCCACGCTCTTCGTGGGCGTGTGCGACCTCGCCGCAGGCACCCTGACCTACTGCTCGGCGGGGCATCCGCCTGCGATCCTGGTGCGTGCGGGCTCCTGCCAGGTGGAGACCCTGGACGTGCAGTCCGGTGTGGTGGGGGCCTTCCACGAGATGCGCTACCGCAACGGCTCCGTGCGCCTGGAGCCGGGGGACATGCTCCTGCTCTACACCGACGGGACGACCGAGGCTCGCGCGACGGATGGTTCCTTCTTCGGGGAGGACGGCTTGCGTGACGCGGTGATGAGCGAGTTTCCCCGTGGCTTCGAGGGCGTGCTCGACCGACTGCTGAGCCATCTGGACAGCTTTACCGAGCGCCACCTGGACGATGACGTGGCCATGGTGTCGTTGCGCTTCGACGACGTGCGGGGGGCGGGGGAGTAGCCGGTGCGCGCCTGCCATGAGGCGGGAGTGGCCCGGACGCGGCTGCCGCGAGGAGGGGGCGGGGGCAGGACGTGCCCACAAGCCGTGCGCGAGGCACGCGGCTTCGGGCGGTTTGGCCGATTCTCTCGCCTCGCGCGCGTTTGCGCCCGTCCGTTTTGGGCAAAAGAGCCACATGGAGGAGCATTCCAACATAGCCCTGGTGCCGGTTGACCATGACCTCGACGTGAGCTCGGTCGACGAGGTGAGGCGAACGCTCGACGGCCTCATCGACGGAGGCTGCCGGCGCATCGTGCTCAACCTCTCGGGCATGAGCTTCGTGGACTCGGCGGGGATGGCACTCATCTTCAGGGAGGTCCGCCGCATGAGGCAGGTGGGGGGCCTCATGTCCATCACCAATGCGAGCGACCGCGTCCTGCGCTCGCTGCGCATCGCCCGGCTGGTCGACTTCGCGCCCGTGTCTGGCTGCGGCGACCGCCCCCAGGTCCAGGAGCTGGACCCCGGCGTGTTGCCCGAGTGGCGCTCGACCCTCTCCATCGACCCGACGGACCTCGCGGGGTCGCGCCGCAGGGTGGAGGGGATGCTCGCGAGGCTGAACCTTGCCGCAGATGCCGCCTTCGACCTCACGTTGGCGGTGGGGGAGGCCATGGGCAACGCGGTGGATCACACTGACGGCCATTGCGCCCTGGTGACGGTGGCTCGCTACCCTGATCGCGCCGTCGTGGAGGTGAGCGACTGCGGCTGCGGCTACGAGCTGGGGCCTGACGGAGACCTGCCCGAGGTCTCTGATTCGGGCGAGAGGGGCCGCGGGATCCGGCTGATGCGCCTCCTGGCGGACGCGGTGACCATCGCGCGAAAGCCCTCCGGGCGCGGGACCGTGGTGAGGATCGTGAAGCTGCTGGCGTAGGGTCGCGGCACTAGGTCCTCGGGCGGGGCGGCTTCGGTCAAATAGAGGAGGGCGACCATCGAAGCGGCCGCCCTCTTGCATTCGTTGGAGGCGAGACCCGGATTCGAACCGGGGATAAAGGCTTTGCAGGCCTCTGCCTTACCACTTGGCCATCTCGCCGTATGAAAAAGGCCGATCGAAACCGGCCTTCTAGTTCGCATGGAGCGGGCTACGGGGTTCGAACCCGCGACCTCCACCTTGGCAAGGTGGCGCGCTACCAACTGCGCCAAGCCCGCGAACGCGAGGAATAATATACGTGACCGTCTCAGGGGATGCAAGCCCGAATTTTGAAAATCTTTCTTCGTCTGGCAAAATCGCAGCTAGATATGGATAAAAAACTTTTGAATCGACCTGCCCCGCGCCGCTGCGCTATGCTCGAAGGGTCGCCCGCGTCGCGCCTTGCCTGAAGGGCGCCTGGCGCGCGACCGCGGAGTCCCGGCCAGCGCCTGGCCTCAGGCCACGACCCCGACCAACCCTGGCCTCGGGCCTCGAGTCCGGCCAGTGCCCGATTCCGACCAACCCCGAACCCGGTCTGCACCGATTCCAGCCCAGAAGACGGAGCCGCATGCTTCTCAACATCCTCCTCCTGCTCGTCATCCTCCTAGTCGTGCGCGGCATCGCCCGCCTCGTCAGGTGGTTCCTCCTGTGGCTCGGCCGAGGCCGACGGCTGGATGGCGCCGTGGACATGCGCCGCATCAACCAGGACGCCGTCCGGGCCGACATAGAGGCCGAGAACGCGGCCGCTGGCGTCGAGCGACTCACGCGAGCCCAGCAGGCAGAGGTCATCGCCGCCCAGCTCATGGACCGCGAGCTCTTCCTGGCCGACCTGCACGTGGGCTGGTACCAGGTGGTCATCATCTTCGTGATCGGCTCCATGGCAGGCCTCGTCCTCGAGGAGCTCTGGATGCTCATCACGGCCGGGCTCACCCAGAGCCGCGTGGGGCTGGTATGGGGACCGTTCTCGCCTTTGTACGGCTTCGGCGCCGTGCTGCTCACCCTCGTGAGCTTTGGCCTGCGGGAGAGGGGCGCGCGCGACTGGCAGGTCTTCCTCGCCTCCCTGGCCCTGGGAGGTGCGCTCGAGCAGCTGACCGGCTGGGGCATGCAGACCCTGTTCAGCGCAGAGTCCTGGACCTACGCCCACCTGCCCGACCACATCACCCAGTGGGTCGCCTGGCGCTTCCTCGTCGCCTGGGGGCTCCTCGGGCTGGTGTGGGCCAAGCTCATCATGCCCGAGGCCCTGTACCGCATCGGCAGCCCCACGACGCGACGGCAGGTCGTCTTCGTGGTGCTCCTCGCCGCCTACCTGGCGTTGGACATCCTCATGACCGTGGCGTGCTTCCAAAGGAGGGCCGAGAGGGACGCCGGCATCCCGCCCCTCAACGCCTTCGAGGCCTGGGTGGACGTCCACTACACCGACGAGTTCATGTCGAACCGCTTCCAGAACCTCGTGGTGGGGAGGGAGCTGTGACGGCCTCGGCTGGTGGGAACATGGGAGAGGAGCGCTCGCCCGTGCCTCCCACGACGCGCGGCACGGGGGTTGACGTCGCCCCTTGCGAGGCCTACTTGGACTACGCGGCCGCCACGCCCCTCGACCCGCGCGTCCTCGAGGCGATGCTGCCTTACCTTACGGAGCGCTTCCACAACCCCTCGTCGCCCTACGCCGCCGCGCGCCGCGTGCGTGCCGACGTCGAGGACGCCCGCCGTCGCCTGGCGCTGGTGCTAGGCGCCCGTGCAGATGGCATCACCCTGACCTCAGGGGCCACCGAGGCCAACAACCTGGCCTTCGCCGCGACGGACGGACACGTGGTCACCGATGCCATCGAGCACCAGAGCGTCCTGCGCGTCGCCGAGGGACGGCCGCACACGCTGGTGGGGGTCGCCGCGGACGGGCGCGTGGACGCCCATGCCATGGCCGCCGCCATCACGTCCCAGACCGAGCTCGTGAGCCTCGAGCTGGCAAACGGCGAGGTGGGCTGCGTCCAGCCCGTGCGCGAGCTTGCACGGCTGGTCGCGGCGGAGCGCCGGCGCAGGCTCGAGGCGGGGGAGCCGCGCCAGCTCCTGCTGCACGTGGACGCCTCCCAGGCGACGGGTCAGCTGGCCGTGAACGTCTCGTCCCTCGAGGCGGACATGGTCACCGTGTCGGCGGCGAAGATCTATGGCCCCAAGCAGGTGGGCCTGCTCTGGTGCTCCGACCGCGTGCGCCTGCGCCCGCTGGTGCTGGGGGGCGGGCAGGAGCGCGGCGTGCGCTCCGGGACGGAGAACGTCGCCGGCATCGTAGGCTTCGCGCGGGCGTTGGAGCTCGCGGAGGCCCTGCGCCGGGAGGAGGAGGCGCGCCTGCGCGGCTTGCGACAAGGCATGGAGGCCGAGCTGCGCCGCGAGCTGCCCTGGTGCGTGGTGAGCGGTCCCAGGCAAGAGAGGCTGCGCCTGCCCGGGCTGCTGCACCTCTCGCTTCCCGGACTCGAGGCCCAACGCCTGGTCGTGCTGCTCGAGCGCGAGGGCGTCAGCGTGGGCACGGGCTCGGCCTGCGCGGCGAGCAAGATGCGGGCGTCCCACGTGCTCGAGGCGCTGGGGATGCCGCCGACCCTCTCTCAGGGGAGCCTGAGGCTCACGCTGGGCCGGCCCAGCACGCCCGAGGAGGTCGCGTACGGCACGCGGGCCATCGTGCGCTGCGTGCGGTCCGAGACGGTGCGCCTCGGCCTGGATGACGCTGCGATGTCGGAGCGCGCGGCGGCGCTGGGGGCCGCGGGCGGACGATGGCGGGGAGGCAGGGGCTGATGGCGAAGACGGTGTGCCTGGGCATGAGCGGGGGCGTTGACTCCGCGCTGGCGGCCGTGCTCCTCGTGGAGCAGGGCTTCGACGTGCGTGCGGTGTACATGCGCAACTGGTCGCGCGACCTGCCGGGGTTCCGCTGCCGCTGGGCGGACGACCTGGCGGACGCCGAGCGTGTCGCGGTGACGTTGGGCATCGGCCTCGAGGTCTGGGACTGCGAGGAGGAGTACCGGCGCACGGTGGTCGACTATCTCGTCGACGCTTACGCTCGCGGCCTCACGCCTAACCCCGACGTGATGTGCAACCAGACCGTGAAGTTTGGGACCTTTGCCCAGCGCGCGCTGGCGGAGGGCGCGGACTACGTGGCCACGGGCCACTACGCGCGCGTGGGCTCGCAGCTGGGCGAGGGGGGCGCGCCGTCCGGGGTCGCGGCGGCGATGCCGCAGGCGGGCG